>DATFRR010000242.1:0-5419 GCA_035263025.1 Micromonosporaceae bacterium | reverse complement strand
ACGAGGTACGCGGCATCCTGCGTCAGGTAGTGCGCGAACGCGTCGGTCGGCAGCGACCCGTCCGCGAGCGCGCGGATGAACGGCATGGTCTCCACGGCTTCCCGCCAGTCGGCGATGCGGTCCCACGCGCGTTGCGTGAACGGATCCGCGTGGTCGGCGGCGGTCATCGGCCGATTCTCCCACGACAGACGCGCATCCGACGTCGACTTGGCCCGCACTGCGAGGATCGAGCACGGGGCAAGGACATCGACGGACAGCGAACTGTTACGTCCAACTGACGTGCAACGGACAGAACTGCGCGCAGTGCCGCCTCTACGATCGCGATCGATATGCGCCACGACAGACCGCATCGTTCCCGACCGGAGGCCGCCATGCGCGTGAGCCGCGCTATCACGGTGATTGCGGTGTCGTGCCTCATCGTCTCGGCGTGCGGTGGTCCGCACGCGAAACCGACCAGCTCGCTCGGGCATCTAACGGCGTCAGCGGCAAACACCGCGCCGACGGCAAACGCGACGCCGAGCGCACCGGCGACCATCGCGCCGACCGTGTCGACCACGACATCGGGACCGACGCCGCCGCCGAACACGCCGCTGCGGATCACGGTGCGCGTCGACAGGCAGAACTCGGTGGACACCGCCGACTGTCCCTACACGTTCACGTTCCACGGCCGGATCACGGTGAACAAGGGACCGGTCGACGTGTCGTACCACTGGCAGTCCAGCCAGGGCGGGCCGGGCAACACCGCAACAGTCCACTTTGGCGGCGCCGGACAGCAGACCGCGACCCTCTCAACGCAGTTGACCGAGGCCCTGGTCAACCAGCAACTCTCCGAGTCGCTCGTGCTCGCCGGCGTCCCGTACGACCACTCGCACGCGGCCACGACGTTCACCTTGGCCTGTGGCGCGAAGGCCACCACGCCGGTAGCCGACCCGACGCACGGGCAGTGTCCCTATCAGGCCGACTTTTCGTCGGTGGTCAGCGTCGCCGTCGGACCGCAGGATGTCACCGTTGTCTGGACCTTCAGCCAGGGTGCGGCCTCCGCCTCTGAACTGCACTTCACGGGTACAGGTCCGCAGTCGGTCACGATCGGCGCCAGCGCGGAGGTCGACGGCCTGTCGTTGGGCAGCAAGTTCACCGCGCGCGTTTCGCTTCCGACGGCCGGCGGCACGACGACCGCCCCGGCAAGCGTGACATGCGACCTGGTCAATCATTAGCCAACACGGACGGTGGGTCACATTGCGACGCCGGCGCGGCGCAGGCGTTCGGTGGCCTCGTCGGGTTCGAGCGCGACGGCGCCGTCCAGCCGCCACTTCTTCTCGTTGAACGCGCGCAACCACAGCCCCGCGGCCCACGCCGCCTCGATGGCGTCGGCCGGCAACGTGCGCGAGGTCGCGCGCTGGTACGCATCGAGGAACGCAGCCGTCTGGTCGAGCGACGCGAATGGACCGGCGCCGGCTGGCCAAGCGGCAGCGGCCAGCCCGACAACGATCGCCTCGGGTGCCACGATCACGCTGTCCCAGTCGTGCATGGCGACGGGATCGAGACCGCGCCACCGAATGTTGTGCGCCTCGAAGTCGCCATGACCGACGACCACTCGGACTGTCCCATAGTCGGTGAGCCGACGTTGCACCGCGGCGCCGATCTCGTCGAGCCACGCCGTGTCTGGGATCGCGTTCAGATCATCCGGCCGGTCGTCGGCCGCCGGCCACACTCCGGGGCCGGCGTGATCCCAAGCCGTCCACGGTGGGCCGGGTGTCATCGACGTGATGCCGGCGACCGGCGGCGCGAGGCGGATCATGCGCGCGAGCAGCCCGGCATACGCGTCCACGGCACCCGGCACAGCGGCCGCCAGGACGTCTCCGCCGGGCATATGCGTCTCCGCGCTGGCCACTAACCCGGCGACTCCCCCACCGTCGAATGGCACCGGCCCGACCAGCGGCTCCGGACACGGGAAGCCGACCCGCCACAGTCGCTCGTGGACGTACGCACAGCCAGCGAGTCGGCGGTGATCCGGCCGGACCTTGACGACGACCCGGCGCCGATCGGCGAGCACCACACCGGTGACCTGCGACAGGTGGCCGGAGCGGAACAAGGTGTCGACGGGACGGGAACCGAGCCACATCGCGCACCAGTCCGCGAGCGCGCGCTCCTCCGAGGTCGGCACAGCGTGAACCTACCGTCGCCGTGCGACATCGGCGACGTCGTGAAGCCGACACGACCGCGAAGCCCACACGATCGCGACGCGGTCAGATCGCTTGCGGTTCGCGGCGGAAGCCACCGGTGGCAGGATGGTCGCCATGGCTGGTCGCACCGCTGCTACGGCGTTCACCGGATTCTCCGACGAGGCGTTCGAATTCTACGAGGGGCTCGTCGCGGACAACTCAAAGGCCTACTGGACCGCGCACAAACACGTCTATGAGGACCGCGTACGAGCACCGATGCAGGCACTCCTCGAGTCGCTCGCGGCACGCTTCGACGGCACGCCGGCCATGTTCCGGCCCTACCGCGACGTACGGTTCAGCGCGGACAAGTCGCCGTACAAGACGGCGCAGGGCGGCTTCCTCGAGACGGCGCACGGCCTCGGCTACTGGATGCAGCTCGACGCTGACGGGATCATGGTCGGCGGCGGATTCCACGCACACGACAAGGCACAGACCGCACGCTTCCGCGCCGCGATCGACAACGACATCTCCGGTCCCAAGCTTGTCGCCGTCGTGGGCAAGCTGGTCAAAGGCGGGTACGCCATCGGCGGCGACGCGGTGCGTACCCGACCGCGAGGCGTCGCGGCGGATCATCCGCGCCTCGACCTGATGCGCCACGAAAGCCTGACGGTGTCCCGACGTCTCGAACCGGCCGAGTGCGTCGCGCCGGACTTCGCCACGGTGCTCACCCGCCACTGGAAGTCGGTCACGCCGCTCGTCGACTGGTGCCGGAGCTACGCCCAGCCGTCCTGATCGTCGTGCCCATGGCCGATCGCGCCCGGCGTCTCTAGAGTCGAAAGCGTGACGCAGAACGCCGAGCAGCATGTTCACAGGCACGCGGACGGTTCAGTGCACGAGGGGGCTCACGACCTTGCGTGCGCGATGGCCCACGGCGACCTTCCACCGGACGTGGAACCGCGTACGCTCGTCGCGGTATTCGCGGCGCCGGTGTCGTCGTACCTGATGCACTTCGCGCGCGATGCCGGCTTCCGTACCGTGCTCGTCGAGCCCGACCAGGCAAAGGTGACCGAAGACGTGGCAGCCAACGCGGACGGCGTCGCGAGTACGGTCGACCCGAGCTTCGCCGACGCCCGAGCCGACATCGTCGTGTGCGACCACGACCGGCCCGAACTCGGTGACGTGCTCACCGACGCGCTGGCCTTTCCGGCCCGGTGGATCGGCGTGATGGGTAGCCCGCGCCATACCGCGCCGCACATCAAGGCGTTGCAGGACCGCGGCGTACCCGAGGAGCTGATCGCCAAGGTGCACCGCCCGATCGGTCTGAATATCGGCTCGCACACGCCGGCCGAGATCGCCATCTCGACGCTCGCCGGGCTGATCGCCGACCGCAACGCACGCCCGGGCGGTTTCACCTTCCCAATCCCCGCAAAGCCTTAACCCACGGCCACCGTCCGGCACCACCCCGAACCACGGCCACCGCTCTCGGTACCGCGTACACCCGTAAAGCCTTAAACCACGGCGTGTCGACGGAACGCGACCACCGCGGACTGGGCTGGGCCGGCTTTCACACGACGACCTAAGACGCCCCACCCGTCGCCGTGTGGAAGCCGGCCCAGCCGTCAACCGCAACCAGTAAGGCATGGGGCACGACGGAATGCGGCCCATCGACTATCGTCATCGCAGCCTGCCCACGACCTCGACGGTGACGTCCATGATCGAACGGTTCCTCATAAACCGGCGGTACGCCCGACTCTGGGCCGGTCAAGCGACCTCGCTGCTCGGCGACGCCGTCTTCGACACGACGCTCATCCTGTGGGTCGCGACGATCCTCGCGAAGCACGACGGTCGCACAGCGTCCTGGGCGCCGATCGCGGTCGGCGGACTCACCGCCGCGGTCGGTGCCGCCGTGTTGACGGTCGGTCCGCTGTCCGGCGTGTTCGTCGACCGGTGGAACCGCCGACGGACCATGCTTCGAACCGAGATTCTGCGCATGATCGTGGTCGGCGCACTGACCGTGATATCGCTGCTGCCGGTACACGCCCTGCCGGTCGGCGTGTGGCTTGCGTTCATCTACCTCGTTGTGTTCGTAGTCAATGGATCTGGCCAGTTCTTCAACCAATCACGGTTCGCCGTGATCGGCGAGGTCGTCGATGGCCCGGTCGAGCGGGCGCGGGCGGCCGGCATCGGCCAGGCAACGATTGGCGCGGTGTCGATCGTCGGCCCGCCGCTCGCCGCTCCGTTGCTGTTCACATTCGGCCTGCAGTGGGCTTTGGTGCTGGACACGCTGTCGTACGCGGTCTCGTTCGCGATGATCCGCTCGGTGCGTCTCACGCCTGCCGACGTCCCCGACGTCGTCGATGCCGAGTCGGAGCGGCCGAACTTTGTCCGCGAACTCGGCGCCGGCCTTCGATGGTTCGCCGGCAATCGATTCATGAAGCGCCTTCTCTATGGCTTCCTGCTTGCGAGCCTCGGTGCCGGCGCGCTGACCTCGCTAATGATCTTCTTCATCACCGACAACCTGCACGCGAGCCCGAAGCTTCTCGGCATCGTTGAAACGCTGTTCGGTGCCGGCGCGATCGCCGGAGCGCTGCTCTCCGGTTGGTTCGTCAAATTACTCGGCGCACGGCGCATGTTGTGGATCGGCATGCTGATCGCTGGCGTGCTGGTAGTAGTGCTCGCACGTCAGACGGCATTCGTCGCCGCACTGGTGTTGTTCGCGGCGATTTCGTTGCCCGTGATCGCGTACAACACCGCGCTTACGCCAGTGCTGCTCGCGCACACGCCGAAGGAATACCTCGGCCGCATGCAGTCCGTCCTGAACCCGGCATTGCAGGTCTCAACGATGGCATCAGTGCTCCTGAGTGGCTGGCTCGCGAGCACCGTGCTACAAGGTTTCCACGGCCACGTCGCGGGCATCGCAATTGGCCCGTACGACACCGTCTTCACGGTCTGCGGCCTGCTGGTAGTCGCCGCCGCCACCTACCTTGCGATCGCCCTCCCCCACGACCGTCAACCCCAACCGAGCACCCACGACGCCACGCCCACCCCCCAGCACCCCGCACCACGGACGCCATCGATACCACGTACACCCGCAAAGCCCTAACCCGCGGCCACCGTCCGGCACCACGTACACCCGCAAAGCCTTAACCCACCGCCTGTCGACGCTCGCGGACCATCGGGCACGAGGGCTGGGCAGGCTTTCACACGACGACCTAAAACGCTTTCCCCGTCGCCGTGTGAAAGCCGGCCCGATGGAC
>DATFRR010000241.1:0-3288 GCA_035263025.1 Micromonosporaceae bacterium | reverse complement strand
TCCCTGCGTGTAGCGGTAAGCCCATGCCTCGTCGCCGCTAACGCCGGCCGGCGGACGCGCCACCGAACCGAGCGGCGACATCTCCGTCATGCCCCACGCGTGGATGATTTCGACGCCGCGCCGATGGAACGCCTGCATCAGTGCGGGCGGGCACGCGGAGCCGCCGACCACCGCCTCCTTCAACGAGGAGATGTCGGTCGGGTGCTGGTCGAGGTACGACAACAGATCGGTCCAGATGGTGGGTACGGCACCGGCGAGCGTCGGGCGCTCCGCCTCGATCATCGCGGCGAGCGGTGCGGCCTGCAGGAATCGGTCCGGCATGATGAGCGTCGCGCCGGACATCAGCGCCGCGTAGGGCAGCCCCCATGCCATCGCGTGGAACATCGGCACGATGACGAGCTCGCGGGTCTGCGGCGAGAGCCCGAACGCTTCGTTCGAACACACCTGCATCGAGTGCAGAAAGACCGATCGGTGCGAGTAGGCGACACCCTTCGGGTTGCCGGTGGTGCCCGAGGTGTAGCACAGCGCGGCGGCGTCGCGTTCGTTCACCTCCGGCCAGGCGTACGTGGTCGGCTTGCCGGCCAACAACTCGTCCCACGAATGCACCTGGACCTGCGTCGCCGCGGCGAACGGGGTCGGGTCACCCCCGCCGACGACCACTACGTGACGCACCGAGTGCAGCGCCGGCAGCACGCGCGCCAGCAATGGGATCAGCGTCGAGTCGACGATGATGACGTAGTCCTCGGCGTGGTTGGCGATATATGTCAACTGGTCGGGGAACAGTCGAAGGTTCAGCGTATGCAAGACGGCACCCATGCTTGGTACGGCCGCGTACGCCGCCATGTGCTCGGCGTTGTTCCACATGAACGTGCCGACTCGCTGGTCGCCGGTGACGCCGAGGTCGTCGTGCAAGGCGTGGGCAAGCTGCGCGGCGGTCCGGCCAAGCTCGGTGAAGGTGGTGCGCCGCGGCCCTTCGGCGGTCCACGTGACGATCTCCGATGCGCCGTGCACCGTCGACCCATGCTCGAGAAGCCGCGAGATCTGCAGGGGGAGGTCCATCATCGTGCTACGCATGATCGCAAGGTTAGTGGCGCCGGTCACGTTCGCCTAGAGCCCGTCCCGTCGAGTTACCAGTGGGTACCCTCTCCAATCTCGACCACGACGGTCAGATCATCGACGACGCGTTCGACTCCATGTCGGTCGCGGCGAGCTCGTCATCCTCGTCCTCCAGAAGCGGCTTTCCTTCCGCATCCCGCCGATCGCGTGCGTCGGTTGGTGCGCCCTTGAGTTCGTGGTCGGGCAGCACCAGCGTGACCGCCACGGCGAGCGCCGCGACCAGTCCGGCGACCAAGAAGATCGGGTGCAACGCGCCAACGAACACGTTCCGGATCACGTCACGCGCCGCGAGCGGGAGGGCATTGATCGCTGCCGGGTCGTCGACCGACGTGCCGTGCCCGAGGCCGGCGAGCTTGTTCGACAGGATCGCGCCCAGTGCGGCGACGCCGACCGCACCGCCGAGCGAACGGAAGAACGTCGCCGCCGCGGTGCCGGCGCCCATGTCGCGTAGCGTCAGATCGTTCTGTACGGCGAGCACCAGCGGCTGCATCGCGGCGCCGAGCCCGATGCCGACCACCAGCATGTAGATGAACGCCTGCCACAGCGCCGTACTGACCTGAAGTTGCGTGAAGAGGATCAGGCCGGCCGCCAGCAACGCCGTGCCGAGCACGGGGAACCACTTGTAGTGGCCCATCCGCGAGATCAGCCGACCGCTGACGATCGATGTGCCGATCACGCCGCCCATCATCGGCAGCATCAGCAGACCGGACACGGTCGGCGTGGCGCCCTTGACGATCTGGAGATACAGCGGGATGTAGATGATCGAGCCGAACATCGCAAAGCCGAGGATGAACATGGCGACGTTCGACGTCGCGAAGGTACGGCCACGGAACAGGTGCAGCGGCAGGATCGGCTCGCGTGCACGCAGCTCGACGACGATGAACGCGGCCGCGAGTACTGCGAATGCCAGGAACAGCCCGATGGTTCGAGCCGAACCCCACCCCCAGCCCGGTGTGCCGCCGAAGGACAGCGCGAGCAGCAGGCACACCACGCTCGTCACCATCAGTGCCGCGCCGAGCCAGTCAATGCGGTGCTCGCGTCGATGGTGCGGCACGAGACGCAGTACCTGGTTGATGACGATGACCGCGACGATCGCCAACGGCACGTTGACGTAGAAGATCCAGCGCCAGCCGGACGTACCCAGTTGTGCGAAATAGCCGCCGACCAGTGGACCGGCCACGCTCGCAATGCCGAACACCGCGCCGAAGACACCCTGGTAGCGGCCGCGTTCGCGCGGCGTGACGACGTCCGACACGATCGTGAACGCGAGGGTCAGCAGACCGCCAGCGCCAAGGCCCTGGATGCCACGGAACACGATCAGCTCGGTCATGTTCTGGGACGCGCCGGCGAGCAGCGATCCGAGCATGAACGTGACGATCGCGAAGAGCAGCACCGGCCGCCGCCCGTACAGGTCGGAGATCTTGCCGTAGAGCGGAGTCGACGCGGTCGACGCGAGCAGATAAGCGGTGACCACCCACGAGTAGTGGTTGATGCCCTTGAGCTCGCCGACGATGGTGGGCAACGCGGTGCCGACGATGGTCTGGTCGAGCGCGGCCAGCAACATCCCGGTCATCAGGCCGCCCATCAGTGCCAGGATCTGCCGATGCGTGAGGCGTGGCCGGGTGATCTCTGCGGTCGGCGTGCTCATGGACGGCTCCCCCGGTGCAACGGGCGGTAATGCGACCGATCCCGAGGCGGCAAATCACCCACTCGGCGATCAATGCGCGCGTGCCGGCCGGGCCGCGGCCGTACCCCCTCATGGTTCGACAACGAGCGCGACGGCGCGGCAGGATCCGCGCAGCCCAAGGGCAGGCGGCGGCGAAACGCACCGGAACCGGCTCGGACGTCCGGTTATTGCGCCGTGGTTCGTGGCGGGAGCGGTGCCCAAACCCTGTTCGCTGGGGGTTGGGCGATCGCGTATGCTTTCACGTCGTTGCCGCCTTAGCTCAGTCGGACAGAGCGACGCACTCGTAATGCGTAGGTCCAGGGTTCGATTCCCTGAGGCGGCTCGCGCATGAAAATAGCCCGCACGCTGGGGAAACTCCCGGCCGTGCGGGCTATTTGATGGTGCGCTCCAAGATCAAAGGTGTACCGAAGTGTGTACTTAGGACACCCTTACTCCCACTCTGGATCATCCGCCCTTGGCGCGAACACCCCGTTCGCGATGTCGTC
>DATFRR010000240.1:0-4661 GCA_035263025.1 Micromonosporaceae bacterium | reverse complement strand
GGTGCTGTCGGTCGCGATGGCCGGTGAGGGTCAGCACCAGGACGCCGGCGCGAAGATGGTGCACGCCGCGCCGCACACGTCGTCGACGATCATCTCGAAGTCGATCGCCCGCGGCGGCGGCCGGACGTCGTACCGAGGGCTTGTGCAGGTGCTCGAGGGTTCGCACCACTCGCGCTCCACGGTCAAGTGCGACGCGCTGCTCGTCGACACGGTCTCGCGTTCGGACACGTACCCCTATGTGGACATCCGCGAGGACGACGTCGCGATGGGCCACGAGGCGACCGTCTCGAAGATCAGCGACGATCAGCTGTTCTACCTGATGAGCCGCGGCCTGACCGAGGACGAGGCGATGGCGATGATCGTGCGTGGCTTCATCGAGCCGATCGCGAAGGAACTGCCGATGGAGTATGCGCTCGAGCTGAACCGTCTGATCGAGCTGCAAATGGAGGGCGCGGTTGGCTAGCGGCGGCCGGAGGCCGACCGCTAGCCAAGCGCGCCAACTCGATAGGTGGCCGCTCGCCGTCGGGGTTGACGTAAAGCATGCGGGCGCCGTCGGACTCGCCCGGAGGCGCGGGGCAACACCCGGCGGTTCCGCTTGGGGCGGCCGGGGCGCGGGGCAAGCCCTCGGTGGCTCGTGATTCGGCTGAGCCAAGACCAGGTTTGGCTGCGCTTGTGCGTCGAGCAGAACAGAACTGAAGTCCGAGCGTTGAGACTGGGAGATCTGGTAACAGGATGAGCACCGAAGCACTGACGCCGGCGGCGCCGGGGCCTGCCAAGACCCGTGCGCACGCGTTGCGGTCCTTCGACGTCGCCGACTTTCCGGCCTTGACCGGCCGCGAAGAGGAGTGGCGCTTCACTCCGCTCAAGCGGCTCGGCGGGCTCGCCACGGCCGATGGCGCGTGGGAAGGCCAGCCAGGGTTCGCGGCCACCTCGGTCGAGCACGACGACCTGCCGGCCGGCGTGACCGTGGAGTGGGTCGGTCGGGACGACGGTCGGATCGGCTCGGTGCTCACGCCGTTCGACCGGATCAGCGCGTTGGCGTACGGGAAGTTCGCCACCGCGACCGTGGTACGGATGGATCGCGGCGCACTGCTGGATCGCCCGGCCGAGATCCGGGTGGTCGGCGCCAAGGCCGGCGAGCCCGACTTCGGCCACATGTTCATCGAGGTCGGCGAGGTCGCCGAAGGCACGCTTGTGATCGAGTATTCGGGCAGCGCGACGCTTGCCGACAACGTCGAGGTCTCGGTCGGCGCGAGCGCGAACCTGACGCTGGTCACGGTCGCCGACTGGGCGCCGGACACAGTGCAGGCGCAGCACGTCAAGTTCCGCCTCGGCCGCGACGCCAAGCTCACGCACATCCAGGTCACGCTCGGCGGCGATCTGGTCCGGCAGTACACCTCGGTGGAGTACGCCGATCGGGGCGGCGACGCCGAGCTGTACGGCCTCTACTTCGCGACGGCACCCCGCGACGGCAACGACGGCGAGCACTTCGAGCATCGTCTGCTCGTCGACCACGCCGTGCCGGACTGTCGCAGTTATGTCGGCTACCGCGGCGCGCTGCAGGGCAACGGCGCACACACCGTGTGGGTCGGCGATGTGCTCATCCGGGCCGAGGCGACCGGCACCGAGACGTACGAAATCAACCGGAACCTCGTGCTGTCCGACGGCGCGCGCGCCGACTCCGTGCCGAACCTCGAGATCGAAACCGGCGAGGTGGTCGGTGCCGGACACGCGAGCGCGACCGGCCGCTTCGACGACGAGCAGCTGTTCTATCTGATGGCTCGCGGCATCCCCGAGGAGCAGGCTCGCCGCCTCGTGGTGCGCGGGTTCTTCGCCGAGCTGATCGGCAAGATCCCCGTTGAGGCGCTGCGGGAGCGGCTGTCCGGCGCGATCGAGGAACGACTCGTCGGGGCGGGTGTGTAGCCGTGAGCGAGTTTGTGAAGGTGTGTGCCGCCGACGAGATCGCGATGGGTTCGTCGATCAGCGCGAACATCGACGGTCTCGACATCGCGATCGTGCACAGCGACGACGGCGAGTTCTACGCCATCTACGACGAGTGCTCGCACGCGGCCGTACCGCTGTCCGAGGGCGAGGTCGAGGGCTGCACGTTGGAGTGCTGGCTACACGGCTCGCGCTTCGATCTGCGCACCGGGCAGCCGACCGGGCTGCCGGCGACCGTACCCGTGCCGGTCTACCCCGTCGAACTACGCGACGGTTTCGTGTTCGTGTCCCTCGCGCCGAAGGGCCAGGCGTCCGGCGCAGAGTCCGGTGCCGGGTCCAGCGCAGGATCCGGCGCATCGAATGGAGTGAGCAAGTGAGCAAGCTGGACATCCGCGACCTGAAGGTGTCGGTCAAGCTGCCCGACGGCCAGATGAAGCCGATCCTCGACGGCGTCACGCTGACCGTCGCGGCCGGCGAGACGCACGCCATCATGGGGCCGAACGGCTCGGGCAAGTCGACGCTCGCATACTCCATCGCTGGCCACCCGCGCTACCAGATCACCAGCGGCGCGGTGCTGCTGGACGGTCAGGACGTGCTGGCGATGACCGTCGACGAGCGCGCCCGCGCCGGGCTGTTCCTCGCCATGCAATACCCGGTCGAGGTGCCCGGCGTGTCGGTAGCGAACTTCCTGCGCACCGCGAAGACCGCGATTAACGGCGAGGCGCCGAAACTGCGTACGTGGGCCAAGGATCTGAAGGGCGCGATGGACGCGCTCGGCATGGACCCGGCGTTCGCGCAGCGCAACGTGAACGAAGGATTCTCCGGCGGCGAGAAAAAGCGTCACGAGATCGTCCAGCTCGAGCTGCTGAAGCCGAAGATCGCGATCCTCGACGAGACGGATTCCGGTCTCGACATCGACGCGTTGCGCGTGGTGAGCGAGGGCGTCAACCGGGTGCGCAACGAAGGCGACACCGGGCTGCTCCTCATCACGCACTACACGCGGATCCTCCGCTACGTGACGCCCGACTACGTGCACGTGTTCGTGGCCGGGCGGATCGTCGAGGAGGGCGGAGCGGAGCTGGCCGAGCGGTTGGAAGCCGAGGGTTACGAGCGCTACGCGGCGGGCGCCGGCGCGGCGAGCATGTGACGCCGCGATCTGACGAAGGAGCGACGATGGACACGATCACCACGCCGGGACGTACGCCGGTCGCCGGGCCGGGCGGCGAGTTCGCGTACGACGTCGCCGCGGTGCGCGCCGACTTCCCGATCTTCGACCGTCTCGTGAACGGCCGCCCGCTCGTCTACCTGGACAGCGCGAACACCTCCCAGAAACCGCGGGTGGTCATCGACGCGCTGCGCGAGCACTACGAACTGCACAACGCGAACGTCGCGCGATCCGTTCACACGTTGGGCACCGAGGCGACGCAGGCATACGAGGGTGCCCGCGCGAAGGTCGCCGCGTTCATCGGTGCGGCCGGGCCAGACGAGGTCGTCTTCGCGAAGAACTCCACCGAGGCGATCAACCTCGTGGCGTACGCGTTCTCCAACGCGTCCACGACGCCCGCGTCGAGCGACGTCCGTTTCGTGCTGCGGCCCGGTGACGAGATCGTCATCACCGAAATGGAGCACCACTCCAACATCGTGCCGTGGCAACTGCTGGCGCAGCGCACCGGCGCGACGTTGAAGTGGTTCGGCATCGACGACGACGGTCGGCTTGACCTGTCACGGATCGACGACGTCATCACGCCGCGGACGAAACTCGTCTCCTTCGTACACATCTCGAACATCCTCGGCACCATCAACGACCCGGCGGCGATCGTCCGCCGCGCGCACGACGTTGGCGCGTTGGTCATGGTCGACGGCTCGCAGTCGGTGCCGCAGATGCCGGTCGACGTCGCCGCGCTCGACGTCGACTTCCTCGCGTTCACCGGTCACAAGATGCTCGGCCCGACCGGCATCGGTGTGCTGTGGGGCCGATCCGATCTCCTGCACGCGATGCCGCCGGTGCTCGGTGGCGGCTCGATGATCGAGACCGTGACGATGGCGAAGACCACGTTCATGCCGCCACCGGCCCGGTTCGAGGCGGGTACGCCGCCGATCGCGGAAGCCATCGCGCTCGGCGTCGCGGTCGACTATTTGAGCGGGCTCGACATGACCGCCGTCGCCGCACACGAGCACAAGCTGACCCGTTACGCGCTCGACGCGCTCGCAACCGTCGACGGTCTGCGCATCTACGGTCCGAAGGACGCGCGACACCGTGGCGGCACGATGTCGTTCGCGCTCGACGGCGTTCACCCGCATGACGTCGGGCAGATTCTCGACGAGTTCGGTGTTGAGGTGCGCGTGGGACATCATTGTGCGCGACCGGTCTGCGCGCGCTTCGGCGTGGCGGCGATGACCCGAGCGTCGTTCTACGTGTACACGACGACGGGCGACATCGACGCGCTCGTACACGGCCTCGACCACGTACGGAAGGTCTTCTCGTAGCCATGCAGTTCGACGCGCTGTACCAGGAGATCATCCTGGACCACTACAAGCGGCCACGCGGCCGTGGCTTGCGCGAGCCGTACGACGGCGAGGCGCACCACGTGAACCCGACGTGCGGCGACGAGATCGACATCCGAGTGCACCTCGACGGCGAAACGATCGACGACGTGTCGCACGATGGCATGGGCTGCTCGATCAGCCAGGCCGCTGCGAGCGTGCTCTACGACCTCGTC
>DATFRR010000239.1:0-12771 GCA_035263025.1 Micromonosporaceae bacterium | reverse complement strand
GGATATGCCGGCATCGGCGCGCAGTGCCGCGAGCCACTGTAGTTCGGAACGGATGGCGGCGGCGGAGTCGACGGCGCGGCCGTGCCGGCGCGGCCGATGTACCCGCAGTAGGTATCTGCCGCCATCCGCCGTGTCGACGCGAAACGTCGTGTTCTCGCCATGCGCGATGAACCGAGGGCGCGGTTCGCTCAGCGGGTACGCCTCGAGCGCGCGAGCGGCGAGTAGCCGCATCTGCGCGATCTGAGTACGGCGCGAGAGCACGGCACAGTGTGGCACGAGGTGCGCCCGTGCCACCTGCGCAATTCCGCGCGGCACCGTTCAAACGTCGCCGAGCGGGCACACATTTGTCGGGGTCGACGGATAGCGTTCTGGCATGGGTGAGACGTTGATCGCCGGTGATCTCCGGCTAACGCCAATCGACGCACCGGCGGCCCGGGCGATCCTTGACGGCGACTTGACCGACCTGACCACGGGCGCCGGCTGGCCGGATCCTACGGACGAGGTGCTAGCGATGGTCGCCGAAGGCGCGATCGAAGGCTGGCTCGTCGTGCTTGATGGTGCCGTGGTCGGCGATGCCGGCGCGATGGTCGACGGCGAGACCGGCGTGTATATCTACGCGCTGACCGAGCCGCATCAGACGCGCAGCTTCGATGTGGCGGCGGCGATCGCCGAGCACCTGGCGTCTCGCCCGGGCATCTCATCGGTCTACGACACCACGCCGTCGCCGACCGACCGCCGCCCGCCGCGCGTGCTCACCGGTGAGCAGGACACGCTGCTCGCGTTCCTCGATTACCTGCGCGAGTCACTGATCGGCAAGCTGGAAGGCGTGTCAGAGGCGGACGCGCGGCGCACGTTCGTGCGATCCGGCACCAACCTGATCGGTCTGGTCATGCATGTCGCGCAGACCGAACATGTGTGGGTGGTCAACCGGTGGGCCGGCGACGCGACCGAGCCACCGCACGAATTTCCGCGACCGGGCGACACGGTCGAGTCGGTCGCGGCGACCGCTCGGGCAACCGGCGAGCGTGTCAACGCATTGATGCGTGCCGAGGGTTCGCTGGACGTCCTGTCTGCCGACCCTGCCATGACCGACGTCCCGCTTCGTTGGATCCTGGTGCACCTGATCGAGGAGGTCGGTCGGCACGCCGGTCACGCGGACATCGTGCGTGAACTGATCGACGGCCACACCGGCCGCTAGTGCGCAGACTGGTCGCGGGCAATGTGGTACGAGGACGGAGCCCGGTCAGCTGACGAGGCTCACGCCCAGCGCGGCGATCGCTAGGCCCTGCAGGACGGCGCGCGGGACGATGATGCGGTCCCAGTCGCGTTGCAGTGCGCGGGCGTTGGCCGGTGTCTCATGGGCATCGGCAGCCGCCGTGAGTGTGCGGTTAATCGGCGCGCTGATGCGCAGATAAAGCACCACCCATCCGACCAGCAACAGCACCGCGACTCCCGCGGTCGCGGACTGGGCAGGATGGCCGGCCACCGCCGCAATGACGCATGCAACAGCGCTGGCGATGACTCCGAGGATCCCGGGGGCGGGCATCCGCCGGTCGCCATAGCGATGCACGTTGCCCATGACGGCGGTGAGGGTTTCGTCGTCGACCCGGGCGAGGGCGGGTCGTTGGACGAGGGCACAGAACACGTCCGTGCCATAAACCACGCCGGTGCTCAGGATCGCGACAAGCGCGGCGAGCTGGGCGAGCAATGTCACGACTAGGCCTCTGGGCCGGCGCCCAGCGGCGGCAACGCGCCCATCTGCTGGAACACCTGCATCAGGTTCAGCTCGTCCCAGTGCTCGACAAACATGCCGTCCTGGACGCGCCAGATGTCGATGGAGCGCATCTCCACCGGATTGCCGCTCGCGGGGATGCCCATCAACTCTCCGCTGTGGGTGCCGCGGTAGACGAAGCGGCCCACCACTCGGTCACCCGAGATCACCAGGTCCTCCATCGTGGCGCTCAGGTCGGGCAAGGCAGCGAAGAACCCAGTCCAGAACTGGCGGTTGGCCTCGCGTCCGTCGGCGACGAACGGGTTGTGGTTGATGTAGTCCTCGGCCACGAACTCGTCCACCAGATCGGGGTCGTGCGCATTGAGCATCGTGACGTAGATGTCGGCGAGCTCCGGTGCGGCTGTTGTCATAGCGCGCCTCATCGCAGGGTGGATGGCACTGCTGGACCTACCAAACGCTAGCCCTTTGAAAAGCGGGTCTGTCCTGAATCCCGTGTTTGGTCGGTCGCGGTCTGTGGGACCGGCTAGCCCGGAAGGCCTGCCCAGCTGTGGGGACAGCCTCGACAGATGACCACTGCTGAAATTCGCTCGTGTATACGAGGTCTCGACCGATCTCTGCTGACCTTAGATTTGAGCCGACGGCGGGACTCGAACCCGCAACCGCCCGATTACAAGTCGGGTGCGCTACCAATTGCGCCACGTCGGCGTACCCCTGGATGGTACTTGGCCGGGCCGCGCCGACGGCGTCCGCGACCCGGCACGACAACCTATGACGGTCACGCTGCCGGGTGTCGTGCACCGAGCCGCGCCGGCCACTCGTCCGCCGGTAACAGGTTGAGTTGTACGAGGCGGGCGCGGATGCTGGTGTCCGTACGCCCGAATTCGCCGCGCAGCTCCGCGATCGTGGCGCCGGCAGAGAACCGCTCAGCCAACAGCGCTTCTTCGTCCGGTGTCCATCGGGCGCCCTGGTTACGGAGTTTCGGTCGCTTCGCATCGGGCTTGTCGGAGCGTGCGTTTGAACCCGTACCCCCGTGTGCCCGACCGGCCGCGAACATGCCGTCGCCGATCAGCTCGCCCACGATGGTGAGCGCGACCGCCGGAATCTCGCCCGACACCTCGCCCACCAGCCGCCCGCCCGGTTCTGTGATGTGCACGCGCACGGCGGCCGCCTCGTGGGCGACGCTGATCATGATCTCATGGCACCGACCGCCGTCCACGAATCGACGGCGGACGTTAGTGGTCGGCTCGTCGGCCTCGTCGGGAAGCCATCCAGATTCATCCATGCGCGAAACGCTAGGCCGCCCACCCGACATCCGCAGCGCGGCAGCGCACTTATCCACAACCGGCGCGCTACCGCGCGACCGACGCGTTATGGACCGACCGACGACGGCAACACTTGGGACACCTGCAGGTCGCATGGTGTGAAGGCATACGGCACGAGCGCCTGGTTGTCGGTGGACGGGTCGTTTGGCGGCCGGAAGTCGAAGCCGTCTGCTTGTGGACAGGACGTTTCGTTGCCGGTCGGGACCTGACTCCACTTCAGGAAGAACACCGCCTTGCCGCCCGGTGACAGCGTCTGCTTGCCACCCGCCGCGCCAAGCTGACCAAAGTTTGACGGGATCGGTCCGACCGGCACTTCTAGCGTCGCCTCAACGGTTGTCGACCCCTGCTTGAGCGGTCCGTAGGGCGCCACGAACGGTGTCTTGTTCATCCAACACTTCTGCGTGCTCGCGTTGGTCAGCACGAAGCGCTGGACAATCGTGCCAGCTGCCCCGTCGTCGGGATCCACGACGGACACCTTCACCTGCTTCACCGTGCAGGGCGTCGCGGATACCGGTGTCGTCGTCGGCGTCGACGTCGGCGTGTCGGACGGCGCCCCGGTGGCCGGTGCGCTCGGGCTCGACGCCGTTCCGACCGGCGCGGTCACGGCAGGCACCGCGCCGAGGCCGCCGGTTCCGGTGGTCTTCGCGCACGCCGCGAGCGTGCTGCCGACGAGCGCCAGGCCCGCAACGCCAAGGCCTAGGACGAGTCGCGGTCCGACCGCGGCCATCGGACGTCGGGACACGGCAGGTCCTTCCGAGGGTACGGCCGACGCACGGTCGACCGCGTCACATGGCGACCGAGCGGTGCGCCATCGGCATCGAAGCGATGTCGGCCTGAGGATAGGGGTAGGGCGCAACTGACGCGTCGCCTCGACAGCCAGCGCACAGTGTCCGTTCGCTCCGTCAGGCGGTGTGCGTGGGCGGTCGTCGGGCCGGCAGCGCGCCAGCGTTGTCTGGGCTCGGCTCGACGCGCGCGGCCGGTAGGCGCGACGCAATCGTTGCGAGGTCTGCACCCGTGGCCGCGATGTGCTCGAACATGTCGGTGGTCGCATCGCGTACCAAGGTGACGAACAAAGCGCACGCGGCTTCGCATTGTAGGCGGCGTTGGTACGTCCGGCTCGACATCGCAACGTCCTGACCGTCCAGGCGTAGCCGCCACGACCAATCGGCACGACCCGAGCGCGCCGCGACCGCCACGGTTTCGTCGACGCGTGCCTGCAAATCAGAGACCGCCTGCAGACATGTGGACAGATCCGGATACGTGACCGCGGAACGCGCTACGTCACGATTGTTGGCGGCGAGCAACCGCCAGCTCAGCGGCTGCTCGGGAACGTCGATGTCCGCGGCGCGCATCGGTCGACCGGGCCGGCCCCGATGGGGCGCGACAAAGATCGTGAACCGGGGCAGGGCCACGCGGACTCCCATCAACATCGGTCGTTCGACGCGAGACCGTACGGCTCACAGGTTCGCGCACCCCGATGGCGTAGCCGTAGCCATTGCGTGAACAGACCACCTTCTTTCGGATACGCGTACGTCACCAGAGCGGCGCGACGAGGGTTCCTGGGTTGCGGCGTGACTGATAGCGTCGGCGGTTACTGGCAGGTAACCAGCTGGGAGGCTGGCCGCATGGCGGAGTCGACGAACTCACCCAGCAACGACAGATCGTGAACTACGAGCGACGCGGCTCCGGCACGCCGCTGGTGCTGCTTCACGGCATCGCACACCGTTGGCAGGCGTGGGAGCCGGTTCTCGACGAGCTGGCCGAGCATCATGACGTGATCGCGGTCGACCTGCCGGGGTTCGGGCTGTCACCTGCACCGGACAGCTGGCCAGACTCCGTACCCGGGCTGGCCGCCTTGCTCGGCTCGTACCTCGCCTCGCTCGGCGTCGACCGACCGCATCTGGCCGGCAACAGCCTGGGCGGCGCGCTCGCCATTGAACTCGCGGCCGCGGGTCGCGCGCGATCGGTCACCGCGTTGTCGCCGCTGGGCTTGGGCACCACCACCGAATCCTGGTGGGGGTTCGGAGTGCTGGTCGAGCACCGCGTGCTGTCGTTCCTGCCGGAAGCCGCGATCCGTCGCGTGGTCGCGACACCGGCTGGGCGCCGATTGTCGATGGCGATGATCATGTCCACGCCGGATCGGCTCACTCCAGAGCGCTGCGCCGGTGATGCGCTGGCGATGCGACGCGGCAAAGGCTTCCGGCCGGTGGCGCGCATGACGCGCGGATATCAGCTGCCGGCGGCGACAGTCGACGTGCCGATGACGATCGGGTGGGGCGACCGCGACCGGATCCTGTTGCCACGCCAGGCGATTCGTGCGCGCGAGCGCCTGCCGGGCGCGCGCCACCTCACGTTGCCGCGCTGCGGTCACGTACCCATGGGCGACAATCCGTCGCTCGTCGCACGCACGATCCTGGAGACGACCGGCGCCGTCGTGCCGAACTGAGCGGTCGCGATGCCCTCAGGCGCTCGCGATCCGGGTGAACACGCAGTCGTGGATGGTCCGGCCGGCTGCGATGCCGCGACTTTCGAACTTGGTCAGTGGCCGCCCGGACGGTTGGCCACCCGGCCGTGGCGCGAAGCCGTCGAACATGTTGCGCAGCTTGGGATCCGCTGACAACACCGCGAGCATCTGGTCGGCGTACGACGCCCAGTCGGTCGATGTGTGCAGCGTCCCGCCGGGACACAGCCGATCGCTCATCAGCGCGACTATGCCGGGGCGGATGATGCGACGCTTGTGATGACGGGCCTTCGGCCAGGGATCCGGAAAGAACACGTGGATCGCGTCCAGCGAACCAGAGGTCACGCCGTGGCGCAGAAGTTCGACGCCGTCGCCGCGCGCGGCGGCGACATTGGTCACGCCCGACGCCTCGGCCCCCGCGAGCAGCGCGCCGAGCCCGGGCGTGTGTACGTCGACGCCGAGGTAGTCGCGTGCCGGATCGGCGGCGGCCATGGCCAGCGTCGCGTCACCCAGGCCGCAGCCGATCTCGACGACGAGCGGTGCCACGCGGCCGAAGAGCGCCAACCGATCGAACTCCCGTGGCGTGGTTTCGTCGATCTCAAAGCCGCGCCGATCCCACAACCGATCCAGCGCGTCGGCCGCCGTCGCGCTCATGCGACTGCGGCGCGGGTGGAACGACCGGATCACGCCCGGGCGCGGCGCGTAATCCGGCGTGGTGGGAACCGGCACGTTTCGAGGGTAGCCGCGGCATCGTTGGGCACGCCCGGACGATTCGCCGAAGACCGACTCAGGCTTGCAGCACCGCCTAGATCGCGGCGTGTTGGCTCAGGCCGGCAGCACCGCGTCGATCGCGGCGAGCAACTCCGGATCCTCCGGCTTGGTCTGCGGCCGGAACCGTCCGACGATCTGCCCGCTCGGTGAGACCAGGAACTTCTCGAAGTTCCAGAGGATGTCGCCCGCCTCGCCCTTCGCATCCACTACCGCGGTGAGCTGGTCGTAGATCGGGTGCCGCTCGGCACCGTTCACATCGATCTTGGCGTACATCGGGAAGGTCACGCCGTACGTCGTCGAGCAGAACTCCGCGATCTCCTCGGACGTCCCGGGCTCCTGTCCGCCGAACTGGTTGCAGGGGAAGCCGAGCACCGAGAACCCCCGGCCGGCCAGCCGCTCGTGAAGCTCCTCCAGGCCGGCGTATTGCGGTGTCAGGCCGCACTTCGACGCAACGTTGACGATGAGCAGCGCTTTGCCCTGGTGCTCGCCAAGAGACGCGTCCTCGCCAGTGAGACGCTGAATCGGGATGTCATAAATCGTCACGAATTTGTCCAATCCGCCGAATCGCCATTGATGACCGTCACGTCAACGTACGACGCAACACACACCCACGTTCATCATGTCTCACGTCGTAACGGACCTCACAGCCCCTCGACGACGGCCGGCCGGCGCGGATCCTCGAGGCGCACGACCAAGTCGGCGATCGTCGACGGCGCTACCTCCTGGTCATAACGCGCGTACGCCGGCAGTGTCCACGCGAACTCCGGCGGTGTCCGGCGCTGCAACGCCTGCGACGAGCAGTCGAGGTGAATGGCGTACTCGAACGCGAGGCTGCCGCCGAGCAGGAACTCGCCGCTTACCACGATCACACCACCCGTGGGTACGTCCACGTAGTCCGCGCGTGCCGAGCGGTCGATGTCGGTGCGCCACAAGGCCGGCAGCACTCGCCCGGTGCCGTCCGCCGCGGCGGGTTCGAGCACCTCCCGGCGCAGCGCGTTCTCGTCGCGCCAGCCCTCGTAGAACGCGTCAGGATTGGTACGGCCAAACTCCAGCCGCTGCGAAGCAGGCAGGAGGAAGTCGCGTACCGAGACATGCAATGCGTAGCGGCCGAGCGAGCGCAACACGGTGACCACGTCGGCCGCCCACGAGTCCGGCTGTAGCGCCTCGGCCGCGTCGATCGCGACACGTGCCCGCCGGCCATCGGCAAGATCCATCGCGGTCTCCGCAACTCCGGCGATGAGCTGCTCGCGGGACGACGGCCGGATGCGCACGTCGGCAATCATCGCGCGCGGTCCGATGCGGCCGGCGCTGCGCCTACCCGAGTGCGGCGATCTGGGCTCGCAGCAGGGTCGCGTCGACGTTCTCGTTGATCTCGTCGGTCGTGTACGCGTTGACGACCACCATCACGTTGCCGACGTGTTCGTAGAGCACGCTGCGTCGGTTTCCTAAGTCGTCGACGGCCGACAATTCGAAGCCGATGCCGTCGACAGTCGCCGGCACGTCGAACGCACCCGTGACCCGTGCGTCGCTCTGCCACGCCGACCGTTCGTCCTGGAAGTACTGCGTCGCACCGGGCGCGTCTGCGAACTCGGCGAGATGTGTGGTGACCTCGAGGCCGGCTTGCGTTGTGTAGTCGATGGACGCGGCAACCTCAAAGCCCTGCTGACGGAGCCGCGCCAGTTCGGCGGAATCGCCGTCGAAGTAGTGCGCGACGTATTGCGTCAGGCTCATCACGCCCGCCGCACTGTCGTCCACCGCATAGCGGATCGCCCCCACCGGCGGTGGCACGATCCTCGCGAGCAGTGCCCGACCATCGCCGAGCGGTAGCGGCGAACCGGCTCCCACGCCATCGGACGTGGTTGCCGCCGCTCGTCCAGCGGCGGAGGTTTCCACCGCTCCGCGGCGTTCGCCGGTCGACTTCCCCACCCGCGCGCCGAGCGCGATCCCGGTGAAGCCGAACACGATCGCGGCGATTGCGACGATCGCCACCACTGAACCTGTCCGATGCCGACGGGTCGACATCTCGACAATCGGCGGCCGGCCGGTGCTGTCATCCGCGGTGGCCGCCCACACCGACGGTGGCCAATCCGACCGTGGCCAATCCGACGGCGGCGAACTTGGATCGGCCGGGGCGTACAAACCCGGGGCGTACACCCCTGGGGCGATGGCCTGCGGCGATGTCGCCACTGGACTGCGCCAGCGGTCCGAGTCCACACCCGCCATTCGGCCCTCCCGCGCACGCAACGCACCGATCGAACGATGCGTTGCGGACGCTACCGGACCATCCGAGGCATCCAACAGCCTCAATTGACCCGCCGGCGGACCGGTGTGTCGACTAGGCCGCGGGGCTGGGCAAATCGACGAGATTTGCCAGCGCGGCCCTGTGGATAGCCGCGGTGCCGTAGGCCAGCGAGTCACTCTTCGCGCGCTTGAGGTAGAGATGGATCGGGTGCTCCCAGGTGAACCCAATGCCGCCGTGCAACTGGAGACACTCTTCGGCAATGCGAACCGTCGCCGGTCCCACGAACGCCTGCGCGACCGCGGCGGCCACGGACGTGTCGTCGGATCCGGTGGCCAGGCAGTCGGCGGCGTAGCGCGCCACCGCGCGGGCCTGCGCCAGGTCCACCCACATGTCCGCGACGCGATGCTTGAGTGCCTGGTACGAGCCGATCAGCCGGCCGAACTGGTAGCGCGTCTTGAAATAGTCGACGGTCGTGTCGACGCACCACGACGCGATGCCGACCTGCTCCGACGCGAGCAGTGCCGCACCGGCGAGCAACGCGGCTCGCACCGCATCCGTGGCCGCCGCGCCGGTCGCGATTCGGCGCCCGACCGCGCCATCGAACGTGATGTCGGCGAGCTGACGCGTGAGGTCCAGCGACACCACCGGTGTGACGAACACACCATCGGCACGTGCGTCGACCGCGAACAGACCGTCAGCCGTGGGTACCAGCAAGACGTCCGCCGGCAACGCATCCGCCACACTCGTGACGTTTCCGGTAATAGTGGTCCCCGTGGGACCGTCGACTGTCACGTGTCGGGACCGTGCGCTCCTACTGAGCTCGGAAGAGGATGGCGTGGTGAACGGGATTACTAGGGCGGCGGTGCGGGTGCCGGAGGCGAGTGCCCGCAACAGTTCGGTGTCTCCACAGTGGAGCAACGCGGTCGTGGCGACCACCGCGCTGCCGAGGTACGGCACCGGCGCGACCGCTCGGCCCAACTCCTCGAGCACGACCGCGGCCTCCCGAGCACCCGCCCCCGCACCGCCGAGGCTCTCCGGGATGAGCAGGCCTGCCACGCCGAGATCGGACGCGAGGGCATGCCACAGCTCGGTGTCGTACGCGTCCGGCGTCTCCACGCGCTTGAGCACGAGCGACGCCGGGCTCCGATCGGTAAGCAGCGACCGGACGCTGGCCCGCAACGCGTCCTCGACGTCCGAGTAGAGCAGGTCCGTCATCGCGGAATGTCCTTCCACGCCACGTCCTTGTCGACGCGCATCTCGGTGGGCAGCCCGAGCACGCGCTCGGCGATGATGTTGCGCAGGATCTCGGACGTACCGCCCTCGATCGACGTACCCTTCGAGCGCAGGAACCGGTAGCTGGGCGACTTCGCGAGGAAGTCGACGGCCTCGGCGCGGCGCATCGTCCAGTCGTCGTGGCGCAGGCCTTGCTCGCCGAGCATCTCGATCTCGAGGCCGGTCAGCTGTTGCATCAGCCGAGCGAAAATGATCTTCGACGCGGATCCCTCCGGGCCGGGCTGACCGGCGGCAAGTTGCTGCGTGAGCCGGATCCCGAACAGGCGTCCGGCCTCCGCCGCGACCCAGCCCTGCAGCAGCGCGTCGTGGGTGGCATGGGTACGCACCTCAGGCCGCGACCGCCAGGTATCGGCGAGGATGCCGATCATCCCGGCTTCGCGGGGCTGCGCCCCGCCGCCGATCGCGACGCGCTCGTTCATCAGCGTGGTCTGCGCGACGCGCCAGCCGTCGCCGACGTCGCCGAGGCGGTCGCTGTCCGGGATGCGTACGTCGGTCAGGAACACCTCGTTGAACTCCGCCTCGCCGGTGATCTGGCGGAGCGGGCGGACCTCTACACCCGGCACGGTCATGTCGGCCAGGAAATACGTCAGGCCCTGGTGCTTGGGCACGTTCGGATCGGTACGCGCGACCAGGATCGCCCGCTGCGCCTCGTGCGCCATGGACGTCCAGACCTTCTGACCGTTGACGATCCACACGTCTCCGTCACGGATCGCTCGAGTGGCGAGCCCGGCGAGATCGGAGCCGGCGCCGGGTTCGCTGAACAGCTGACACCAGACCTCCTCGCCAGTCCACAACGGACGCAAGTAGCGCAGCCGTTGCTCGTTGGTGCCGTGCCGGAGGATGGTCGGCGCGGCCATGCCGAGCCCGATGCCAATGCGGCGCGGATTGTTCTCCGGCGCGCCGGCCGTCGCGAACTCGTCCACGACCGCCTCCTGCAGCGCGCGGGACGCGCCGAGACCGCCCAGGCCGATCGGGAAATGCACCCACGCAAGTCCGGCATCGAAGCGGGCGCGCAGGAAGTCGAGCCGATCCATCGCGGTTGGATCGTGTTCCTTCAAGAAGTCACGGACGCGGGTCCGGATGCCCGTCGCGTCGATGATGTCGGCGGATTGCGAGGCCCGGTCACCGGGTTGGGATGTCATGCAGACCTCCAACAGAATTTGCACTCATAGTGCAACATATGCGCGGCGCCGACTCAAGACGGTGCGCTAAGGTTGCCGTGCCTTCCGGCCAGTGACCTCCCGCGACCTCGACGTTTACCCCCGCGAACCGACGCGTGAAAGGCATCGCGATGACAATTGAGACAACTTCCGCGTTCGCCACGAATGTCGACGGGATCCGCGACGAGATCATCGCGCTGCGCCGAGAACTGCACCGCGATCCGGAGATCGGACTTGCGCTGCCGCGCACACAACGGCGGATCCTCGACGCGCTCGACGGCCTTCCCTTGGAGATCAAGCTCGGTCAGCAACTGTCCTCCGTGGTCGGCGTCCTGCGCGGCGGGCGGCCGGGACCGACCGTGCTGCTCCGCGGCGACATGGACGGACTGCCGGTGCACGAGGAGACCGGGCTCGAGTACGCGTCCCAGGTGCCCGGCGCCATGCACGCGTGTGGCCATGACCTGCATATGGCCGCTCTCGTCGGTGCCGCGAAGCTGCTCTGCGCGGTGCGGGACGAGTTGCCCGGCAACGTCATCTTCATGTTCCAGCCAGCCGAAGAGGGCCCGGGCGGTGCCGAACCGATGATTGCGGAGGGCCTCCTCGACGTCACGGGCGAGCACCCGGTTGCCGCGTACACGTTGCACGTCATTTCCGGCGCGGACCGCAACGGGCTGTTCACCAGCCGGCGTGGCTCGTTCATGGCCGCCGCCGACTGCATCAAGGTCGTGGTGCGCGGTGCCGGTGGGCACGGCTCCACGCCGCACCGCGCGAAGGACCCGATCCCGGCGGCCTGCGAGATGGTCGGCGCGATGGAAACGTACGTGACACGCAACATCGACATCTGGGACCCGGTGGTGGTCACCGTCGGGCAGTTCCACTCTGGCACGGTCGACAACGTCATCCCGCCGAATGCGATGTTCGACGCCACCGTGCGGTCGTTCTCGCCGGAGGCTCGCCAGAAGATCAGCGACGGGCTCATGCAGGTGGTACGAGGCATCGCCGATGCGCACGGCCTGACCGTGGACATCAACTACGAGTGGGGCTATCCGGTCACCGTCAACAACGACGACGAGGCGGAGTTCGCCGCGGCAACGGTGCGTGACCTGTTCGGCGCGGACCGCTTCGAGTGGATGGCGAATCCGAACGCGGGCGCCGAAGACTTCTCGTACGTGTTGCAGAAGGTGCCGGGCGCCTACCTGAACCTCGGCGCGTGCCCGCCCGAACTCGATCCGGAGACCGCGCCGATGAACCACTCACCGTTCGCGCGCTACGACGACGCGGTCGTCCCCGACGGCGCCGTCCTGCTGGCCGAACTCGCCCGTAGGAGACTTTCCCGCAGTTCAGCCTGATACACCTTGCCGTATCACGCCCAGGGACCGTGCGCCGACCGAAGGTCCAGGCGCTTTGGCTAGTTATCGCACTAAATAACGGACCTGGGAGCCGTGCAGGGTGGCGTAGGGCGTCACGACCGCGATGATCGCGGAGTGCTCGCCGGCCACGCCGGCTAGCCGCCACCGCGGGTTGTCCAGCGATACGGCGACTGACGCGTACCCGTCGAGCATCACCGAGAAGCCGGTCGCGTACGGATGCGCGGTGTGCAGCAGCAGATTCGTCCCGCCACCGATCCCCGAGATCCCGATCGCGATCTCGTCGAGGTTCGGATAGATCGGCGCCGGATCGCGCAGCAGGTACGTGCACGTGGCCACGTCCTGCCCCTCGAATATCGGCACGTACGAGCCGGTGCGCCAGGTCGCCGTCGAGCGGCCGCCGACCGTACCGCTGGCGAACGT
>DATFRR010000238.1:0-6618 GCA_035263025.1 Micromonosporaceae bacterium | reverse complement strand
CTGCGCGTCCGGTGGCGTGCTGTCCGAGGTCGACGATCCGATCCACCAACAGTTCACGGTCGCGGAGTTGCGCGCGATCGTGGAGGTCGCCGGCATGGCCGACCGGGTCGTGGCGGCGCACTGCCACGGTAAGCCGGGCATCATGGCGGCCATCGAGGCGGGCGTACGGACCATCGAGCACGGCACCTACCTCGACGACGAGTCGGCGGCGGCGATGCGCGAGACCGGCGCGATCCTGGTGCCGACGCGCACCATCGTCGAGGAGATCCGGGAGAGTCGGGCCGCGCCGCCCTACGCTCAAGCGAAGCTCGACGCGATCGCGGATATCCATCGGGATGCGGTCGCGCTCGCCCACCAGGCAGGAGTACGCGTCGCGACCGGCAGTGACCTGGCGTTGCGTGCCGGGGCGGGCGCCGGCGCATGGGGCCGCAACGGCCGCGAGCTCCCGTTGCTCGGAGCCTGCGGCTTCACGGCGCTCGAAGCCATCGAGGCGGCCACCGCGTCTGGGCCGGACACGCTCGGCCCGCAGGCGCCGCGCTCCGGCCAGCTGATCCCGGGGTACGACGCCGACGTCATCACCCTCGACGTGAACCCATTGGACGATCTATCCGTCTTTGTAAAGACAGAACACATCACCGGCGTATGGCGGGCGGGTCAGCGCGTCAAAGGCTGACCGTTCCAGCGGTCGACGACGCTTCGTGCGGGCGGCCCGACATCGCCGGAGAGCCTCGGCGCACCGCGCCAGCACGACGCCGGCGGGGGGAGGGACTGACAGATGCCCGCGCTGTCCGCGCAGCGGCCGGTCGAGCCGGTGCCGTCGGCCCGTCGTGTCGGCCGCGCGCCGCATGTGCCACGCCAACGCCTGGTCGCTCCGATCGGCCGCGTCGAAATCCAGAACCATGTCCTGGAGCTGCTTGCCGACGGCGGCAGCGTGCTGCTGCGTGGACCGGCCGGCATCGGCAAGTCCACGGTGCTCGATTCGCTCGCCCATCAGCGGTCGGATGCGCTCGTGCTGCGCGTCGCCGCCGCCGAGGTCGAGTCCGGCTTGCCGTATCTCACGCTCGTCGATCTGTTCGGCAAGGTGCTCGCCGACCACGGGGTCGTGCTGCGCGGCCACCTGCGTGCCGCGCTCGACGCCGCGTTGCTGCGCACCGCGACGCCGGCGACGGCACAGGACGAGCTCGCGGTCCGGCTCGCCGTGCTCGAGCTGTTGCGCGTGCTGTCCAGCCGGCATCCGGTGCTGTTCGTGATCGACGACCTGCCTTGGGTTGACGAACCGAGCGCGGGCGTGCTCCGGTTCGTCGCGCGCCGGCTCGCCGGCCTTCCCGTACAGATGATCGCGACCGCGCGGATCAGCGGCCTCGAAGCGGTCGAGCATGCCGACCTGTGCCCGGCGCCGTGTCACGAGATCACGTTGCCGCCGCTCGGCGCCGACGACGTCGCCGACCTGCTGCGCCAGCGATTCGGCGACCGGATCAGCCGATCCGCGATCCTGCGCGTGCACGCGGCCTGTGGCGGCAACCCGCTCTTCGCGCTCGAACTCGGCCGGGCCATCGCCGAGCGCGGCGAACCGATCACGCTGGATGAGCCGTTGCCCGTTCCGGACCGGCTGCGTGATCTGCTCACCGCGCGGGTCGCCGCGCTGCCCGACGGCACGCGCGCCTGGCTCGTGGTGGCCGCCGCGGCCGCGCGGCCAACACGTGAGCTGCTCAATCGTGCCGGATTCGGCTCGGTGACCGACGTACGGTCGGCGCTCGACGCCGGCGTCGCAACGGTGGCCGCCGACGGCGCGCTGCGGTTCACCCACCCGTTGCTGCGCGAGATGGTTTACGCCGATGCCGAGGCGGACGATCGACTCCGCGCCCACGAACTGCTGGCCGGTGCGGTAGACGACCCGGTTGAGCGGGCGCGCCACCTCGCGCTGGCCCGGCCGGCGCCGGACGAGACGCTGGCCAAGACGCTGGCCGAGGCGGCCGTCGTGGCGAGCCATCGCGGTGCGCCCGCGATCGCCGCGGAGCTCGCGCAGCTGGCCGCCGAACGTACCGTCAACGCGGCAGCGGCGGTCACGCGGCGACTGGAAGCCGCCCGGTTCGCCGAGGCCGCCGGCATGTTGGGCGAGGCGACGCGACTCGCCGGCGATGCATTGCAGACTGCGACCGACCCGGCGACCCGAGTCGCGCTGCGGTTGCTGCTCATCGATCTCGCCGGGCAGGACTATTCGCAGGCCGGGCCGCTGCTCGAGGCGGCCGACGTGGACGCCGGCGACCGCGCGGATCTCGGTGCGCTCGTCCATCTTTACAAGGGACGCAAGGCGATTTACGACGGTGACGCCGCGACCGCGGCGACCGAGTTCCATCGGTGCGGCGAACTCGCCGAGAAGTGCGGCGACACACAGACGTTCGCGGCGTCGCTCGCCATGTACGCGCGGTTCAGCGGCTCGGCATCCGGCGAGAACGACGCGTTGCTGGACCGGGCCGCCGAACTCGCCGCGTCACTTCCGCTCACCGCCGAACTGCTGCAGGTACGCATGATGCACGCCGCGGCCGTGGTCCAACGTGGCGACATCGCGACCGCGCTGCGGGAGCTCGAGGCGCTGCGCGCCGAGGTCGAGCGCGGCGGGTCGGTCGGCAACGTGGCGAACGTACTCATCTCGGTGACGACGGTGAGCGTACGAGCCGGACGGTATGCGGAGGCACTGTCGGCCGGGCGGACCTGCCTCCGGCTGTTCGCCGACCTGGAAGTGACACCGGGACCCGGGCTGATCGTCGGCGCGATGGCGGAGCTGTACGGCGGGGACCTCGCGGCGGCCGGCCGCCACGCCTCCGCGGCCATCGACGCGTGCCTCGCGGCGAGCGACGAGGAGTGGCTGAAGGTCGCGTACGCGGTGCGTGGCCAGGTGCTGATGCTCGAAGGCGACCCGGTCGGTGCGCTCGAGCCGATGCGGCGCGCCTACGACATCGAAGTGCGCCGCGGCCAGATCGATCCCGGTCGGGTGCTGTGGTATGCGGACTTCGTCGAGACGCTCGCCGCAGCCGGTGCACGGGCCGAGGGCGCACGTGTGCTCGGCGAGGTGACCGCGGTGGCCGAGGATCTCAAGCGGGACACCGCAATGCTCAGCCTGGCCCGCGCCGGTGCCGTGTTGGCATCGATGGACGGCGACCCCCGGGCCGCTGCCGCCGATCTCACGGCGGCGATCGCGCGCTGGTCGGACCATCCTTTCCCGATCGAGATCGCTCGTGCACATCACGTGCTCGGGACGGTCGAGCGCCGGGCACACCGGCGAGGTGCGGCGCGTGACGCGTTCGCGGAGGCGGCGCGCAGATACGGCGAACTCGGGGCACACCCGTGGCGAGGGGCGGCGGAGGCGGAATTGACGAAACTCAACGGTCCACGCGGTCTCGGCCTGTCCGATACCGAGGCGCGCATCGTCGATCTGGTTCGTCGCGGCGCGACGAACCGCGAGATCGCGCGTGCCACGTTCCTGTCGGTAAAGGCGATCGAGGCCAACTTGACGCGGCTGTACCGCCGCTTCGGCGTCCGCAATCGCGAGCAGTTGAGTCACGCCGTCGCCGAGATGTCTCCCAGCGACTAGCTACCACCAACCGTGGCGGCGAGGCCGGCAACGCAGTAGGCGTTGTCGGCGAAGCAGGCCATTCCGAGGGCCGGCCATCCCTACCCTGGCGGGATGGGTAGCGACACCGAGATCAGCGCACGCATCATGGCGCATTGGCAGGCCTCCGAACAGGGCGACAGCGAGGCGGAGCACGCCATCTACGCGGCCGACGCGATTCTGGACTACCCCCAGTCGGGCGAACGGTTCCGTGGCCGCGCCACGATCGCGGAGCAGCGCGGCGCGCACCCGGCGGAGCGTCACTTCACGGTGGTGCGGATCATCGGCAGCGCGGATGTGTGGGTAAGCGAGTGCGTGATCAGCTACGACAGCAAGCAAACGCACTCGTTGAGCATCATGGAGTTCTCCGGCGCCTTCGTCGTACATGAGACGCAGTACTTCGCCGATCCCTTCGACGCGCCCGACTCACGGTCTGCGTTAGCCGAACGAATGCCGACCTAGGGCGGCGGCGACTCGTACGCATGTTCATGCATCGACGCACGTGGACAACCCTGACGTAGCCGTGCCATCGCTCCCGCCTGATGGGACTTTCGCCACATCTGACTCCGTACCTCGGCTGCATTAGATTACGATGCTCTGCATATCCATGAAGCCTAGTTGAGGCCGCGCAGCAGCCGGTCGGAGGAGCATCGTCGTGGGCGTACGGGTCGCGGTGGCGGGCGCTACCGGGTACGCCGGCGGCGAGTTGCTCCGGCTCCTCAGTGCCCATCCGGACGTGGAGCTGATCGCGGTCACCGGTCACTCGCACGCCGGCCTCCCTATCGGTGACGTCCACGCACACCTGCACCGGATCGCCGACCTGCCGATCGCGGCCACCGATCCGGCCGCGCTCGTCGGTGCCGATCTCGTGTTCCTCGCGCTGCCGCACGGCGAGTCCGGTGCGATCGCCGCCGCGCTGCCGGACCACGTGAAGGTCGTCGACCTCGGCGCCGACCACCGGCTCCGCGACCCCGACGCCTGGGCGCGGTATTACGGCGGCGGGTACGCCGGTGCGTGGACGTACGGCCTGCCGGAACTGCCGGGGCACCGCGACGCCATCGCCTCAACTGATCGCGTCGCCGCGCCCGGCTGCTACGCCACCGCGATCACGCTCGCGATCGCACCGCTCATCGCGGCCGGCATCGCAGACGCGGACGATGTCGTGGTTGTCGCGGCATCCGGTACGTCCGGCGCGGGCCGGTCGCCAAAAGCGCACCTTCTCGCCAGCGAGGTGATGGGCGACGTCAGCGCGTACAAGGTCGGCGCTCATCAGCACGTACCCGAAATCAAGCAGGCCACCGGCGCACGGACGCTGAGCATGACGCCGCTGCTGGCGCCGATGCCACGCGGCATCCTCGCGACCTGCACGCTGCGCGCGACTGGCGCCACCACCGCGACGGCCGTGAGTGACGCGCTTCGCGGCGCCTACCACGACGAACCGTTCGTCCGCGTGCTCGCCGGCGGCGCCACCAGCCGCACCGCCGCCACATTCGGCTCCAACTCGTGCGTGCTCGCGGCGAGTGTCGACGTCGACTCCGGCCGGATCATCGTGGTGTCGGCACTGGACAACCTCGGCAAGGGGGCGGCCGGCCAGGCCATCCAGTGCGCGAACCTGATGCTCGGCCTGCCGGAGACCGCCGGTCTCGCGATCGACGGAGTGGCGCCGTGACCGTCGTCATCAAGTACGGCGGCCACGCCATGACTTCGCCGGCCACGCGTGCCGCGTTCGCACGCGAGGTCATCGCATTGCACGTGGCAGGCGTCCGCGCGGTCGTGGTGCACGGCGGCGGACCGCAGATCAACGCGATGCTCGACCGGGTCGGCATCGTCTCGGAGTTCCGCGACGGACTGCGGGTCACGACGCCCGAGGCGATGGAGATCGTCCGGATGGTGCTCGTCGGGCAGGTCGGACCCGATGTGGTCGGCGCAATCAACGCGATCGCGCCGCTGGCGGTCGGGCTGTCCGGCGCGGATGGCGGCCTGCTCGTCGCGCGGCGGCGCACCGCCGTGGCGGACGGCGAGCCGATCGACCTCGGTCAGGTGGGCGATATCGACTCGGTCGCGCCGGGCATCGTCGCGGACCTGCTCGACGCCGGCCGCATCCCGGTCATCGCATCCGTCGCGCCGGACGCCGACGGCGTGCCACACAACGTGAACGCGGACACCGCCGCCGCCGACATCGCCGTCGCGCTCGGTGCGGACAAGCTCGTGATGCTGACCGACGTGCCCGGCCTCTACCGCGCATGGCCGGACCCGGACACCTTGATCACCGCGCTAGACGTGGACGAGTTGGAGCTGATGATGCCGAACCTGTCGGCCGGCATGGTGCCGAAGATGTCGGCGTGCCTGGCGGCGCTTCGCGGCGGCGTACCCATGGTGCACGTCGTCGACGGCCGCGATCCGTCGTGGTCGGCCGTCGTTCGCGGCGCCGGCGCACACGGGACGACGATCACCTCGGCGTCCGCTGTGGTTCCCGCATGAGCTCGTTGGTACGCCGGTGGTCCGGCGCCGTGATGAACACGTACGGCGAGCCGCACATCGCGCTGGTACGCGGCGAGGGTGCGGTCGTACACGACGATGCCGGCCGGAGCTACGTGGACATGCTCGGTGGCATCGCGGTCAACGCGCTCGGACACGCGCACCCGGCCGTCGTCGCGGCCGTGTCGCGGCAGATCGGGCAACTCGGTCACGTATCGAACCTCTACGCCGCCGAGCCTCCGATTGCGCTGGCCGAACTGTTGCTGATGCTGGCGGGTCGACCCGGCCGGGTGTTCTTCGCCAACTCGGGCGCGGAGGCGGTCGAGGCGGCGTACAAGATCTCGCGGCGCACCGGTCGGTCGCATGTAGTGGCGGCGGCCGGCGGCTTCCACGGCCGGACGATGGGCGCGCTGTCGCTCACCGGGCAGCCCGCGAAGTCCGACCCGTTCCGGCCGCTGACCGGTCCGGTCACGCACGTGCCGTACGGCGACGTGGCAGCGCTCGCCGCCGCGGTCACCGACGACACCGCG
>DATFRR010000237.1:0-52529 GCA_035263025.1 Micromonosporaceae bacterium | reverse complement strand
GCACGACCGAGCGCTGCCACTTCGGGCGTCAGCACCCGTACCGGCGAGACGACCCGTTCCAGGTACGCCAGCCGACCGCCGTGCTCGGACTCCGCGACTCGCTCGATGACGTACCCGTCGAGCAACTGGCCGGCGAACCGGACCCGGACTCGTACGCCGGGCTGCACCGCGCCGTCCACCTCCGCCGGGACGAGATAGTCGAACAAGCGGTCAAGGTGCGGCAGGTTCACGTCGACGCACACTCGCGCCACCGGCAGCATCGCGGCCGGTGCGCGTTCGCGCTTCGCGGCCCGCCGCCGCGCCTTCGGCCGATCACCCGCGCCGGTCCGCTCGCCGGCTGCCTCGCTGTCGCCGGTGGGCTCCCCGACGTTGCCCGCCTCAGGCACCGTGAACAGCGCGCCCGATCCCGTGGCGCTCGAGGCTGCCGTGCTCAGTGCCGTGGTGCCGGATGCCGCGGCCTTCGATGCGGGCGTCACGCGCACAGTTCTATCAGCCACGCCGGACGCGCCCGGTCATGTGCTGGTCGCGCACGGCTCGCCTGGTGAAAAGGAACGCGGCGGGCCACCCGTAAACGGGGACCCGCCGCGCCGAGTTTCCGCAGCGCTACGCGCCGGCGGCCGCCTTGAGGTCGGCCGTACGGTCAGCGCGCTCCCAGGTCAGGTCCGGCAGCTCACGGCCGAAGTGGCCGTACGCCGCGGTCTGCTGGTAGATCGGCCGAAGCAGATCGAGGTCGCGGATGATCGCGGCCGGCCGCAGGTCGAACACCTCACGGACGGCGTCTTCGATGCGGGACGCCGGCATTACCTCGGTGCCGAATGTCTCCACGAACAGGCTGACCGGCTGTGCCTTGCCGATCGCGTACGCGACCTGGACCTCGCACCGCTCGGCGAGCCCGGCGGCTACCACGTTCTTCGCCACCCAACGCATCGCGTACGCCGCCGACCGGTCCACCTTCGACGGGTCCTTGCCGGAGAACGCGCCGCCGCCGTGGCGCGCGTAGCCGCCGTACGTGTCCATAATGATCTTCCGGCCGGTGAGGCCGGCATCGCCCATCGGGCCGCCGATCTCGAAACGGCCGGTCGGGTTGACCAGCAGCCGGTAGTCGTCGCAGTCCAGGCCTAGGTTTTCCAGCTCGGGCGTGATGACGTGCTCACGGACGTCCGGCGTGAGCAGCGACTCGAGCGAGATGTCCGGCGCATGCTGCGAGCTCACCACCACCGTGTTCAGCCTGATCGGGCGCAGGCCCTCGTATTCGATGGTGACCTGGGTCTTTCCGTCCGGTCGCAGATACGGCACCGTGCCGTCCTTGCGGACCGCCGCCAGGCGACGCGCCAACCGGTGGGCGAGCGCGATCGGCAGCGGCATCAGCTCGGGCGTCTCCGAGCACGCGAAGCCGAACATCATGCCCTGGTCGCCGGCGCCCTGCGCGTCCAACAGGTGGTCGGAGCCGGTCCGCAGCTCGATGGCCGAGTCGACGCCCTGCGCGATGTCCGGCGACTGCGAGCCGATCGCGATGTTCACGCCACAGGACGCGCCGTCGAATCCCTTCTTCGACGAGTCGTAGCCGATGCGCAGGATCGTTTCGCGCACGATCGTCGGGATGTCCGCGTACGAGTTTGTCGTCACCTCACCGGCGACGTGCACCTGACCGGTGGTGATCAGGGTCTCGACCGCCACGCGACTGCGCGGGTCCTCGGCGATCAGTGCGTCGAGCACACCGTCGCTGATCTGGTCGGCGATCTTGTCCGGGTGGCCCTCGGTGACCGACTCCGAGGTGAAGAGGCGACGCGCCACGGCGCTCCTTACAAAATAGGCGCCCGCATCGGTGTTCGCGCCGGTGGCGCGGCCCGATGCACGGCGAATGTACAGAACGTGAGCTGCGACGACTCGCCGAGCGCAACTCGACTCATGGGACTTCACTTACCTGAACGTGATGCAAACAAACTGCTGGTACCGAAACTACTCGCGGCATTCTGCCACAACAGTCGAAGTGCTCACGCGACGAGTGTCATTTCCGTCCAACCGGCGCGGACCGACCCCACACCTGGTCAGGCGCCATGCCTTGCGGTCGCCCGCGATTCCGCCGCCCTCGTGACCGACTCGGCGCCTAGCTTGCGAGCCGGGCGGCGACCAGGTCCCAGACCGCGTCGGCGAGATCTTCCTTGTCACGGAGGCCGAGTTCGGTCACCGCGCCGTCCGCCGCGATCACGGTCGCGGCGTTGTCGTCACGTCCGAATGCCTTGTCGACGCCTACCTCGTTCAGCACGATCAGGTCCGCGCGCTTGTTGTCCAGCTTTGTGCGGGCGTTGGCGAGGCCGTCGTGCGTCTCGGCGGCGAACGCGACAAGCAGTTGCCCGTCTCGCTTCTGCGCACCGAACTCGGCCGAGATGTCCGGATTGATGGCAAGCTCGATCGGTGCCGCCGTACCGTCCTTGGTCTTTTTGATCTTGCGGTCCTGATAGACCGTCGGCCGGAAGTCGGCCGGCGCCGCCGCCATCACGAGCACGTCCGCGTCGGTGGCTAGCTTGAGCGTCGCGTCGCGCAGCTCGAGTGCGGTCGCGACGCGTACGACGTCGGCGCCGGCCGGATCCGGCAGCGACACGTTCGCGGCGATGAGGGTGACGCGCGCGCCACGGGCGACCGCGGTGCGCGCGAACGCGTAACCCTGCTTGCCGGACGATCGATTGCCGAGGTAGCGCACCGGGTCAAGCGGTTCACGTGTGCCGCCCGCGGTCACCACGACGTGCCGCCCGGACAAATCGGAAGGTGGTGTCGCGTTGCCGGTCCGCACCGAGCGGCGCAGCGCCGATCGCGCGACCGCGAAGATCTCCGGCGGTTCCGGCAGACGCCCCTTGCCGGTGTCCGGTCCGGTCAGCCGGCCGGTCGCCGGTTCGATCACGATCGCGCCGCGGGATCGCAGCGTGGCGACATTGGCGACCGTCGCGGGGTGCTCCCACATCTCGGTGTGCATGGCGGGCGCGAACACGATCGGGCAGCGCGCCGTCAGCAGCGTGTTCGTCAGCAGGTCGTCGGCCAGGCCGTGAGCGGCCTTCGCGAGGATGTCCGCGGTGGCCGGCGCCACCACGACGAGGTCGGCGTGGCGGCCCAGCTTGACGTGGGGTACGTCGTGGACGTCCGACCAGACGTCGGCGTGCACCGGCTTGCCGGACAGCGCCGCCCAAGTCGGAGCGCCGACGAACTCGAGCGCGGCGGCGGTCGGCACGACGGTGACGTCGTGACCTGACTCGGTGAGCAGCCGCAAGAGTTCGCAGGCCTTGTAGGCCGCGATCCCGCCGGCCACGCCGAGAATGACGCGGTGCGGCACGGCGGCCACCGGCGGGCTCAGCCTTCGGTCGGCTCGGCCACGAGCAGGCCGGAGTTGATCTCGCGCATCGCGATGGACAGCGGCTTCTCCTGCGGCGTCGTTTCGACAAGCGGTCCGACGTATTCGAGCAGGCCTTCACCGAGCTGGCTGTAATACGCGTTGATCTGGCGGGCACGCTTGGCGGCGAAGATCACCAGGGCGTACTTCGACGACGTCCGCTCGAGCAGCTCGTCGATCGGCGGGTTGGTGATGCCTTCTGGCGTGGCAACGGTCACTTTCAACAACCTCGGAATGTGTTCTGACCCGCACTTTCACGGCACGGCACCCGGTCGCGCGCACGTCGCGCGCTAGTGCACCGCCTCGCGGTTGCGGGAAATGGGATAAGAACCCAGCAATTCTACCAACTCTTGCGCGGCGCGCTCGATCGAGTCGTTCACCACCGTGATGTCGAACTCCGGCTGGGCGGCGAGCTCCTCGTCGGCATGCTCCATCCGGCGCCGGATGGTCTCGGCGCTCTCCGTGCCGCGGCCCCGCAGACGCCTCTTGAGCTCGGCGGCGCTCGGTGGGGCGAGGAACACCAGTAGTGCGTCCGGCATCGCGGCACGCACCTGTCGCGCGCCCTGCAGATCGATCTTCAACAGCACCGGGTCGCCGACCGCGAGATGTGCCTCTACGGCGCCGCGCGGCGTTCCGTAGAGGTTGCCGGCAAAGTCCGCCGACTCGAGCAGCTGACCGGAGCGGACCTGCTGCTCGAACTCGCGACGCGTGACGAAGTGGTAGTGCTTGCCGTCGACCTCGTAGGGCCGTGGCTTGCGGGTAGTCATCGATATGGACAGCCATATCCAGGGTGCACGCGCCCGGATCTCCTCGATCACCGCGTCCTTGCCCACGCCCGATGGGCCGGATAGGACGGTCAGCCGAGACCGCTCCGGACGCGTGCCCTCAGTCTTCACTGCTCGTTTGTACCCTGTTTTCGCTGGTCCGGGTTTGGCGAGCTCAGTTCGACGCGGAAAACTCGCTGAGTAGCGCCTTACGCTGCTGGTCGCCCAAGCCCTTGAGGCGGCGACTGTCGGCGATCTTGAGCTTCTCCATGATCTGGGTAGCACGGATCTTGCCGATGCCGGGCAGCGACTGCAACACCGCGGATACCTTGAGCTTGCCGACCACTTCGTCCGACGCGGCTCGGTCGAGCACCTGCGGCAACGTGGTCTTACCCGCCTTGAGCTGCTCCTTGAGCTCGGCACGCGCCTTTCGCATCTCGGCGGCCTTCGCCAGAGCGTCCTTGCGCTGTTGCGGGGTCAATTCGGGGAGCGGCACAAATCCTCCTCAGGTCAACCTTCGCGTACTAACCCGCTCGGGTCGGTACGCCTGTGGCAAGTGGTGCGCTAGTGAATCACGATTGCCAGCGAAAACTAGCGGTCGGCGGACGTTAAGGCAACGCAGGGGGCACCCTATGGCGTCACCCACTATTTCCGGTGACCCGGCGGCATTCGTCGAGCACACGGGCCGCGACATCACGTAAGGCGTCGATGGATGGCCCGGACGCGAGGATCTCTCGCGAATAGGACGGCAAGACCCGCGAGAGATCGGCGCCGAACACTGTCCGCAGGTCAGCGGCGCGCCCGCCCTGCGCACCGAGCCCTGGTGCGAGCATCGGCCCGTTTATCTTCGTGACGTCGAGACCGGTGTCGCCGACCGTCGCGCCGATCACCGCGCCGATCGATCCGAACGGAATCGCACCCGTGTTGACCTGGGAAATCTCGTCGATGATCTGCTGCGCGACGGTACGGCCATCGGCGACGTGAGCGTGTTGCACGCTGGTGCCGTCCGGGTTCGACGTACGCGTGACGACGAACGCGCCGGCGCCGTGCTCGGTGGCTGCATCGATTACCGGCTGTAGCGAACCGAAGCCGAGGTACGGCGTGACCGTGATCGCATCGACGGACATCGGACTCACCGGATCGAGGTACGCGCGGGCGTACGCCGTCATCGTCGAGCCGATATCGCCGCGCTTGACGTCCAGCAGCACGATCGCGCCGGCGTCGCGTAGCTGTCGGATACATGACTCTAATGTGGCGATTCCGGCCGATCCGTACCGCTCAAAAAATGCAGATTGCGGTTTGATTACAGCCACCCGATCGGCGAACGCGTCTACCGCAATCCGGGCGAATCGGTCCAGCCCCGCGGCGGTGTCCGGGAGTCCCCACCGGGCGAGAAGCTCCGGATGCGGATCGACGCCGACACAGAGTGGCCCGCGCTCGTCGATCGCGCGCTGTAGCCGTAGCGCGAAACTATCCATGCCTGGTGCCTTCCCTCAGCGGCCGCGTCGAATGCGGCGATGACCTGCGAATCTGTGTGACGAGCAACGCGGAGTTCGGTGCCCGCTCGCGCCGCACGTTCACGCCTGCTCCGCCGGAAGTCCGCGGTTGATCTCGCGTACCAGCGCCGGTCCGCGGAAGATCAGGCCGGTATAGAGCTGGAGCAGGCTCGCGCCGGCGTCCAGCAGGCGCAGCGCGTCGTCCGCGGTCGCGATGCCGCCGACGCCGATGATCGGCAGGCGGCCGCCGGTCTGCTTGTGGACGAACGCAACGACCTCGCGGGCGCGGTCGGCGAGCGGGCGACCGGACAACCCGCCTGCCTCGCCGGCGAGCACCGCGTCGGCAGGTGCCAGACCGTCGCGGCGGAGCGTGGTGTTCGTCGCGATCACGCCCGCGACGTCGTGTGCGACGCACACCTCGAGCAGTTCACTGATCGCCTCGTCGGAAAGATCGGGTGCGATCTTGACCAGCAGCGGCTTCGCACCGGCGAGCTCGCCCTGCAACGCACCGAGCAGATCGGCCAGCACTGCCGCGTCCTGCAACGTCCGGAGTCCGGGTGTGTTCGGCGAGCTCACGTTCACCGCGAGGTAATCGCCGTGGCCCCGCAGCGCGCGAACCGACGCGACATAGTCGCCGACGGCGTCCGCCATTGGCGTGACCTTCGATTTGCCGATGCTGATGCCGAGCGGGACAGCGAGCGGTCCGATCGCATCGAGGCGCGCGGCGAGCGCCGAGGCGCCGGCGTTGTTGAACCCCATCCGGTTGATGACCGCGACGCTTTCCGGCAGGCGGAACAGGCGAGGCCGCTCGTTGCCCGGCTGCGCGCGGGCGGTCACCGTACCCACCTCAACGAAACCGAATCCGAGCGCGGGCCAGGCGGCCAGCGCGCGACCGTCCTTGTCCATGCCGGCGGCCAGGCCGAGCGGGCTCGGAAAGCGCACGCCGAACACGGTCCGCGGAGCATCGACGCGCGCGCGGGCCGCGGCGGCCAACGCGCGGGTTGCGGTTCGGGATCGACCGGTACGGGCGAGCCACCGCAGCGTGGTCTCGTGCGCGTTCTCCGCATCGCCACGGCCAATGCGGAACAGCGTCGGCCGCACGACCCGCTCGTACATCAGCGCGTCACCGACCCGGCACCCAGGATTTCGCGTCCGGGTTCAACGCTTCGCCTCGCGCAGCGCGGCGTGCAGTTCCTGCAGCGGGCGCACCGACATCTCGCCGCGGATCGTCGCCTCGATGCCCATTACCGCGGCCGCCGCGCCGGGCACCGTCGTGATGCACGGGATGTCCGCGGCGACCGCCGCGCTGCGGATCTCGTACCCGTCACCGCGGGTCTTGCCGGAGCCCTGTGGCGTGTTGATGACGAGTGCGACGTCGCCCGCCATGATCATCTCTACCGCGTTGCGACCGCCGTCCGGCTCGCCCGGTGCGGCCATCTCGAAGTGCTTGCGGATGATCTCGCACTCGATGCCATGGCGGCGGAGCACCCCGCCGGTGCCGGCGGTCGCCACGATGGTGAAGCCCAGGTCGGCGAGCCGCTTGACCGGGAAGATCATGCCGCGCTTGTCGCGGTTGGCCACCGATACGAAGATCCGACCGCTGGTCGGCAGCGACCCGTACGCCGCGGTCTGCGACTTCGCGAATGCGTGACCGAACATCGGGTCGATGCCCATCACCTCGCCGGTCGACTTCATCTCCGGCCCGAGCAGGGAGTCGAGTCCCTTGCCGGCCGGGGTACGGAACCGCTTGAACGGCAGCACCGCTTCCTTCACCGCGATCGGCGTGTGCTCGGGCGGCTCGGCACCGTCGCTGACCGGCATCAGCAATCCTTCGGCGCGCAGCTCGGCGATCGTCGCGCCGAGCATGATGCGGGCGGCCGCCTTCGCGAGCGGGACGGCGGTGGCCTTCGACACGAAGGGTACGGTCCGGGACGCGCGCGGATTCGCCTCCAGCACATAGAGCTGGTCGTCCTTGAGCGCGTACTGCACGTTGAGCAATCCGCGTACTCCGATGTTGTGTGCGAGCACCGTGGTGAACCGGCGGATCTCCTCGATGTGGCCGGGACCGAGCGTGATCGGCGGCAGCGCGCACGACGAGTCTCCGGAGTGGATGCCGGCCTCCTCGATGTGTTCCATCACGCCGCCGACATAGACGTCTCCGGTCGCATCCGCGAGCGCGTCCACGTCGATCTCGATCGCGTCGTCCAGGAACCGGTCGACCAGCACCGGATGCGACGGCGAGATCTCGGTGGCCCGCGCGATGTACCCCCGCAATGTTTCCGCGTCGTAGACGATCTCCATGCCGCGACCGCCGAGCACGTACGACGGGCGGACCAGCACCGGATAGCCGATCTCGTCCGCGATGCCGCGCGCCTCCTCGAAGCTGGTCGCGGTGCCGTGCGCCGGCGCGGCGAGGCCGGCCTCGCGTAGCAGGGCACCGAACGCGCCGCGATCCTCGGCGAGATGAATGCTTTCCACCGACGTTCCGCTGATCGGCAGGCCCATGCCGGCAAGCTGCGCGGCGAGGCCGAGCGGGGTCTGCCCACCGAGCTGCACGATCACGCCGACCACGCCCGGGCCGCCCGCCTCGCGACCGGACGTGTGCTCGGCGTGCCACACCTCGAGCACGTCCTCGAATGTGAGCGGCTCGAAGTAGAGGCGGTCGGACGTGTCGTAGTCGGTCGAGACGGTCTCCGGGTTGCAATTGACCATCACGGTCTCGTACCCGCCTAGTCCGGTGCGTGCGGCCGCGGACCCGGCAGCATCGCCGCGAGCGCCCGAGCCTGCGCCGACCGATCGCAGCGCTTGGACCGCGTGCACGCACGAATAGTCGAACTCGATGCCCTGCCCGATCCGGTTCGGTCCCGATCCGAGGATCAACACCTTCGGCCGGGTCGACGGCGCGACCTCGGTCTCCTCGTCGTAGGACGAGTAGTGGTAGGGCGTGACCGCGGCGAACTCGGCGGCGCAGGTGTCCACGGTCTTGTAGACCGGCCGCACGCCGAGGCGGTGCCGCAGCGTACGCACTCCGTCCTCGCCGGCGAACTCGGGACGCAGTGCGGCGAGCTGCCGGTCCGAGAGGCCGGCGCGCTTCGCGCGTCGCAACAGCGGTTCGTCGAGTACGGCCGCGGCGAGGATCTCGGCACGTAGCTCGACGAGCGCGGCGATCTCGTCGAGGAACCACGGATCGATGCCGGAAGCCTCGGCCACGGCGGCGACCGGCGCGCCGAGCCGCAGTGCCCGCTCGACGGTGTAGAGACGGCCGTCGTGCGGAACGCGGAGCGCCTCGAGCAGGTCGTCGGCCGTCATCCCGGGCGGGTCGGCGGTCGACCAGAATCCAGACGACCGGGTTTCCATCGACCGCAACGCCTTGTTCAGCGCCTCGGCGAAGTTGCGTCCGAGCGCCATCGCCTCGCCCACCGACTTCATCGTGGTGGTGAGTTCCGTATCGGCCGCTGGGAACTTCTCGAAGGCGAAGCGCGGCACCTTCACCACGACGTAGTCGAGGGCCGGCTCGAATGCGGCCGGCGTCTGGCGCGTGACGTCGTTGGCGATCTCGTCGAGCGTGTATCCGATCGCGAGCTTCGCGGCGATCTTCGCGATCGGGAAGCCGGTCGCCTTGGAGGCGAGCGCGGACGACCGCGAAACGCGCGGGTTCATCTCGATGACGACGATCCGGCCGGTCGCCGGATGGATCGCGAACTGGATGTTGCAGCCGCCGGTGTCGACGCCGACCTCGCGCAGCACCGCGATGCCGAGGTCGCGCATGTGCTGGTATTCGCGATCGGTGAGCGTCATCGCCGGCGCGACCGTCACGGAATCACCGGTGTGCACGCCCATCGGATCGATGTTCTCGATCGAACACACCACGACGACGTTGTCGTGCCGGTCGCGCATCAGCTCGAGCTCGAACTCCTTCCAACCGAGCACGCTCTCCTCGACCAGCACCTCGTGTACGGGCGACGCGGCAAGCCCGTCGCCGGCCAGTCGATCGAGGTCCGCCGCGTTGCGCGCGAGACCGGAGCCGAGGCCGCCCATGGTGAACGACGGCCGGATCACCACCGGCAGGCCGAGTTCGGCGACCGTAACGCGCACCTCGTCCATCGTGTGGCACACGCGGGACCGCGGCACGAGGGCTCCGTCGGCCGGATCGAGCCCGAGCCGAACGCCGGCGCGCGCCACGATCTCCTTGAAGAGCTGCCGGTCCTCGCCGCGCCGGATCGCGTCGATGTTCGCGCCGATCAGCTCGACGCCGTACTTGTCGAGCACGCCGCCGTCGTGCAGCGCGACCGCGGTGTTCAAGGCGGTCTGCCCGCCCAGGGTCGGCAGCAAGGCGTCCGGTCGCTCGCGCGCGATGATCTGCTCGACGTATTCGGGTGTGATCGGCTCGACGTACGTCGCGTCCGCGAACTCCGGGTCCGTCATGATCGTGGCGGGGTTCGAGTTCACCAGGCTCACGCGCATGCCCTCCGCGCGCAGCACCCGGCACGCCTGCGTTCCCGAGTAGTCGAATTCGCAGGCTTGGCCGATGACGATCGGCCCGGAGCCGATCACCAGGATGTGCCGGAGGTCGGTGCGCTTGGGCATCAGGCTCCTCTGGTTGGCGACGGGGCCGATCTGGTTGGCACCGCTTTCGTGGTAGCCGCGGATGATCCGCCGGCGCCTCGTGCGGTCGGGCCGTCGCCGATCAGTTCGACGAACCGGTCGAAGAGGTAGTCGGCATCGTGTGGCCCGGCGGCCGCCTCCGGGTGGTACTGGACGGTGAACGCCGGCACGTCGAGCGCTCGGAGGCCCTCGACGACCCCGTCGTTCAAGCAGACGTGGCTCACCTCGACGTCGCCGAACGCGGTCGGGATGACCCGATCGATCGGTGCGTCCACCGCGAAACCGTGGTTGTGCGACGTGACCTCGACCTTGCCGGTCACCCGGTCCAGCACCGGCTGGTTGATGCCACGGTGGCCGTAGCCGAGTTTGTACGTCTCGAAGCCGAGCGCCCGGCCGAGGATCTGGCTGCCGAAGCAGATGCCGAACAGCGGGATCCGTCGCGTCATTACCTCGCGCGCGAGCGCGACGGGATGGTCGGCGGTGGCGGGGTCGCCCGGGCCGGGCGAGAAGAACACCGCGTCCGGCGCCGCCGCGATCAGGTCGTCGATGGTGGACGAGACCGGCATGACGTGGGTACGGACGCCGCGCAAAGCGAGCCGCCGCGCGACGTTGCGCTTGATGCCGAGGTCGAGCGCGGCGACCGTGAACCGGTGCTGGCCGACCGGCTCGACGGTGTAGCGCGACGGCGTCGAGACGTCGGCGGACAGGTCGGCGCCGACCATCGGTGGCTCGGCGAGCACACGTTCGTGCAGCGCGCGCGGATCATGTTCGACGCTCGACACGCCGACCCGCATCGCGCCGCGCTCGCGCAGGTGCCGCGTGAGCGCGCGAGTGTCGATGCCGCTGATCCCGACCACGCCCTCGGCTACGAGGCGATCGACAAGCGTGCCGGTCGCGCGCCAGTTCGACGGCCGGCGCGCCGGATCGCGTACCACGTAGCCGCTGACCCAGATCCGCGCCGACTCGTCGTCTTCGTCGTTGACACCGGTGTTGCCGATGTGCGGCGCGGTCTGGACGACGACCTGTCGGTGGTAGGACGGGTCGGTCAGCGTCTCCTGGTAGCCGGTCATCGCGGTGGAGAACACCGCCTCGCCGAACGTCTCGCCGACCGCGCCGTACGCGTCGCCACGGAACGTCCGCCCGTCCTCCAGGACGAGGATCGCGGTGGTGCCGGTCGTCACGCCACCACCCGCGCCGTCTCGTTCAACGTGCCATTAAGGACCGTGGGTACGCCGCGTAGGAACGTCGCCACGACGCGGAGCGGCAGCTTCATCCCGGCGTACGGCGTGTTGCGGCTCTTGCTCGCGAGTGTGTCGGGGTCCACGACCCACGACGCGGCGGGGTCGACGAGCGTAAATGTGGCGGGCGCCCCCGGCGCCGGATCGTGGCCGTGATCGGCGAGCCCGGCGATACGCGCCGGTGCGCGCGACATCCGCTCCGCGATGCCGTCCCAGTCCAAGCCCTCTCGGTTCCTACCCATGCACGTCATCGCAACGATCGACAGCGCCGTCTCGAGGCCCAGCATGCCGGGGCGCGCATATTCCCACTCGCATTCCTTGTCCTCGATGGCGTGCGGCGCGTGGTCGGTCGCCACCACGTCGATCACGCCGTCCACGAGCGCAGCGCGGAGCGCCTCGACGTCGGCCTTCGTACGCAGCGGCGGGTTCACCTTCAACACCGGGTCGTACGCGTTGGTCGCGCCGTCGCCGGCGACGAGGTCGTCGGTGAGCAGCAAGTGATGCGGGGTGACCTCGGCCGTGACGCGGATGCCGCGCGCCTTCGCCCAGCGAAGGATCTCGACGGATCCGGCCGTCGAGACGTGGCAGATGTGCAGCCGCGCGCCGACGTGCTCGGCGAGCAAGGCGTCGCGCGCGATGATCGCTTCCTCGGCCACGGCCGGCCAGCCGGGCAGCCCGAGTCGCGCCGATGCGTCACCCTCGTGCATCTGCGCGCCGGCGGTGAGCCGCGGCTCCTCGGCATGCTGGGCGATCACGCCGTCGAAGGCGGTCACATATTCGAGCGCACGCCGCATCAATCGCGGATCCGAGACGCAGTGCCCGTCGTCGGAGAAGATCCGCACCCGGGCGGCCGACGTTGCCATCGTGCCTAGCTCGGCGAGCGCCTCACCGGCCAGCCCGACGGTGACCGCACCGATCGGCTGTACGTCGACCAGGCCCGCTTCGCGGCCGAGCCGGTAGACCTGTTCGACCACGCCGGCCGTATCGGCGACCGGTGACGTGTTCGCCATCGCGCACACCGCGGTATACCCACCGAGTGCCGCGGCCCGAGAGCCGGACAGCACCGTCTCGCTGTCTTCCCGACCGGGTTCACGCAGATGCGTATGCAGGTCGACCAGCCCGGGCAGCGCGACGAGCCCGGTGCCGTCGATCGTCTGTGCATCCTGGACGGCGTCGAAGGTCGCTCCGTCGCCGACCGCCTCGACGATGCCGTCTCGGACGAACACATCGGTCGGTGGCGCACCGACGATCGACACGTTGCGGATCAGGTAGCTCATCGAGCCCCGCCCCCCAGCATCAGGTAGAGCACGGCCATCCGCACCGACACACCGGCCGCGACCTGCTCGACGATCGTGGACCTGGTCGAGTCGGCGACCTCGGCGCTGATCTCGACACCCCGGTTCATCGGGCCGGGATGCATCACGATCGCGTGCTCGGGCAGCCGCCGCAGCCGGATCGCGTCCAGGCCGTAGCGTCGCGCGTATTCGCGATCGGACGGGAAGAACGAGTCCTGCCTGCCACCGCTGAGTCGCTCGCGTTGGACGCGCAGCATCATCACGACGTCCGCGCCGGTCAGGGTGGCGTCGAGGTCGTACGAAACGTCCGCCGGCCACGAACCTACGCCAACCGGCAGCAAGGTCGGCGGCGCGACGAGCGTGACCTTCGCGCCGAGCGTGTGCAGCAGCAGCACGTTCGACCGCGCGACGCGGCTGTGCAGCACGTCGCCGACGATCGCCACCTGTAGGCCGGCGAGTCGACCGAGCCGCGACCGCATGGTGTACGCGTCGAGCAGCGCCTGCGTCGGATGCTCGTGCGTTCCGTCGCCCGCGTTGATGACGCTTCCGTTGATCCACCGCGTCAGGCGGTGTGGTGCACCCGACGCCTGGTGCCGGACCACGATCGCGTCCGCGCCCATCGCCTGCAACGTCAGCGCGGTGTCCTTGAGGCTCTCGCCCTTCGAGACGCTGGAGCCCTTCGCGGAGAAGTTGATCACGTCAGCGGACAGCCGTTTCGCGGCCACCTCGAACGACGTACGCGTGCGCGTCGAGTCCTCATAGAACAGGTTGACCACGGTCCGCCCGCGCAGCGTCGGAAGCTTCTTCACCTCACGATCGGCGAGACCGGCCATCTCGGCGGCGGTGTCGAGCACCTGTGTCGCGGTGGCCGAATCGAGGTCGGCGGCGGAAAGTAGGTGCCTGATCATGCCGAGGCCTCCGTCGCCGTCGCGCCGGTGGCTCGCGCCGAGGCATCCGTACCCGCCCACAGCTGGACCTCGTCGGTGCCGTCGGTCTCGGCCAGCCGCACGCGGACCGACTCGATCAGCGACGTTGGGATGTTCTTGCCCACGTAGTCGGCGCGGATCGGCAGCTCGCGGTGACCGCGGTCGACGAGCACGGCAAGCTGAACGGCCCGCGGCCGGCCGAGGTCGCCGAGCGCATCGAGCGCGGCCCGCACGGTTCGGCCGGAGAAGAGCACATCGTCGACCAGGATCACCAGCCGGCCGTCGATCCCGCCCGCCGGCACGTCCGTCCGGCCGATCGCTCGCGTGCCGCGCAGCCGCAGGTCGTCGCGGTAGAGCGTGACGTCCAACACGCCGACCGGAACCGCCCGGCTCTCGAAGGCCTCGATGCGCGCGGCGAGGCGGCGGGCGAGCGGGAAACCGCGAGTCGGAATGCCGAGCAGGACGGCGTCGGTGGCGCCCTCGGTCTTTTCCAGGATCTGGTGGGCGATGCGATCGACGGTGCGAGAGATGTCTGTCGCCGTCAAGATCGTCTTGCTCGCCGGTGCGGACGTCACGGTCCGCGCATCGGCCGCGGCCATCCGTGGGTACGCCACGGGGACCTCCTTCCCCGCCTCACTGGACGGGTCGTTAAAGGACGTCGGGTGCGTGAATCGCGAGCAGCCTATCAGGCAGCGCTCGCGTAGCGTCCGAATGGCGCGTCGCACGGCGTCGCCCGGCACGCACCAAAGATCGCGACTGGCGTGGCTCCGCCCCGGTCTCAAGATCGCCACCAAGGCTCGCAATGGCTGTGATCATGCCAAGATTCGTGCCATCCGCAGCCGTCACACGTCAGTCGTGGCGATCACCGGAACGTGAGCGACGTTTCGTCACGCAGGATGACGGTGATGTGCCGGCCAATGTACGACCGGTCGAGACGTTCCGTGACGTCCGCTAGCAGGACGTATGAGCGCGATCGACCGTTTGGCGGATAGCGACACGCCTGGGCTGAACGGGCCGACACGACGGCGTCACCGGACGTGATCCTTCAAACGAATTTGGAGAACACTTGACCACGCCCAGCTACGGGTACTACGGTCACGCTCCGTAGCGATCGCTGGGGAGTGCCTGCGGGCCGGTGACTGGGAGTGGTTCGAAAATGCCGTCTGATTACGCAAAGTCGTTGGGTTCGCGGCTGCGTTCCATCCGCCAGCAGCAGGGCCTGTCCTTGCAGGGCGTCGAGGAGAAGTCGAACGGGCGCTGGAAGGCGGTCGTGGTCGGCTCGTACGAGCGCGGCGACCGGGCGGTGACCGTGTCGCGGCTCGCGGAACTTGCCGACTTCTACCGGGTACCCGTTGCCGAACTGCTTCCCGAGGGCAGCGGTATCCGCCACGAGTCGGCCGGCAAGATCGTCCTCGACCTCGAGAAGCTCTACGACCAAGGCGACGAGGACCTGCTGTTCGTGGCGAAGTACGCGCGCGCGATCCAGCAGCAGCGCGGCGACTACAACGGCCGCGTGCTGTCAATCCGCGCCGACGACCTGCGCGCGCTCGCCATCGTCTACGACTTCTCGCCGGCCATGCTGGTCGAACGCATGAGCGAGCGAGGCGTACTGGTCACCGACGTACGGTCGATGTTCAGCTAGCTCGTTGGGCTTTCGGGCGTTGGGCTGCCGTGTGCACGTCCGCACACCAGCCGGGAGAGCTACCCGCTTGATCGTGATACCGGGAACGGTTGCGTTGTGCCGGCGGGCCAAGCGGGTGGTCAGGCTTCGGGACGCGGCGGCTCGCTGGTCCGCGTGTACATCGGGTGTGCCGTTCGGAGCCGTCCACGGTGCCCACCGTCGTACCTCGACGATGCCGTCGTCGACCCATTTCAGCACCTGTCTGGCGGCGTCGTCGCGGAGAGTCGCCTCGTCCGCGTAATCAAGGTCGGCTTCGATCCCGGCCAACGTTTCAATCTCGAAGGCGTTGACCACAATCGCCTTCTCGACCTCATTGAGGTCGTCCCACTTTCGCTCCGGCACGCGTCAATATTGCGCGCCGCGGACGCGCGCGGCGGATCTTGGTGCTATCGAGTCGCCTCAGCGTCGTTCGCGCACCTAGATCGCCGACATCCTCGCGATCTAGGAAGAAATCGGGGGCGATAGCGGGGGAAGTGTTCCTAGATCGCGAGCCGACAAGGCGAGTGCGCCCGAATGCCCGGAGTCGGGTTGCCGCCGGCCCAAAGCGCGACCAACGCGGCCTAGTGAGGCGTGTAGTCGGCAATCCGAGCGAGTACGCCGTTCAGGAACCGCGGTGAGTCGTCAGTGGAGAGTTGCCGTGCCAGCTCAACCGCCTCGGTGATCGCGACGGCATCGTCGATCTCGTCGACGTAGAGCAGCTCGTAGACCGCGATGCGGGCGAGATTCCGGTCCACCACAGGCATGCGGTCCAGCGTCCAGCCTTCGGCGTAGCTGGTGATCAGCTCGTCGACGCGTTCCAGATTTGCGGCGACGCCCTCGACGAGTGACACCGCGTACGGCAGATGCGCCGGCAGCGGCGTCTCCATCCGGGCGAGCACGTTCGCGAGGACGTCCTTGATCGGCTCGCCGCGAAGGTCGGCCTCGTAGAGCACGTCGAGGGCACGCTTGCGTGCCTTCCGACGCGCCGGCATCGGCGTCTTCGGTCCCTCGGCCACGACGACTCGACCGGCCGAGATCAGGAGCGGCCGAGGTAGCGGCCGTCGCGCGTGTCGACCTTGATCTTTTCGCCGGTCGTGATGAACAGCGGCACCTGGATCGTCGCGCCGGTCTCGACCGTCGCCGGCTTCGTGCCGCCGGTCGACCGGTCGCCCTGCAGACCCGGCTCGGTATACGTCACCTCGAGGAACACGCTCGTCGGCATCTCGACGTAAAGCGCTACGCCCTCGTGCGTCGCGATCGTCACTTCCGCTTCGGGCAGCATGTATTTCGCCGCGTCGCCGACCGTGGCGGAGGGCACCGGGATCTGGTCGTAGGACGACAGGTCCATGAATACGAAGTCGTCGCCGTCCGGATAGAGGTACTGCATATTCCGCTTGTCCACGGTCGCGGTGTCGACCTTCGTACCCGCGTTGAACGTCCGGTCGACCACCTTGCCGGACATCACGTTCTTCAGGGTCGTGCGCACGAACGCGCCGCCCTTGCCGGGCTTGACGTGCTGGAATTCGACGACCGTCCAGAGGTCTCCGTCGAGGTTGAGCACTATCCCGTTCTTGAGGTCGTTCGTGGTGGCCATGACCTGCCTTGATCTTCATTTCGCGAGATGGACCCGGCAAGTCTACCGACGCAGCGAGCCATCGTCCGCATCCCCACCGGCTAGGGTTGCGGCATGATCGACGACCCGCCGCTCGATCTCGTCGCGGCCGGCGAACCGGCGGAGGCGTTGACACACAACCCGTTCAACGCGGCCACCGCTGGCATCTGGCGAGTGACGACGGCGGCGGGTCCGCGGGTGTTGAAGATCGCAATGCCGGGTACCGAGGACGGCACGCTCCAATGGGGAACGAGCACCGATCCGACGCATTTCAACTACTGGCAGCGAGAACCTTTGGCGTATCGCTCGGGTCTGGTCGCATCCGCGTACGGCGACGCCGGACTCCGTGGCCCCGCACTGCTGGACTCGATTGATCGCCCGGACGGATCGATCGCGCTCTGGCTGGAGTACGTCTCCGGCGAGCCCGGCGCGACGTGGACCATCGCCGAGGTGCGTGACTTCGCGGCACGCCTGGGTGCCGCGCAGGCCCGATGGCTAGACCGGCCGTTGCCGTACCCGTGGTTGTCTCGGGATTGGTTGCGGCAATATGCCGCGCGCCGGCCGCTCACCGCGACCGTCGATTGGGGTGATCCGGTGCTGGCCGAGGCGTGGCCGGCTGAACTTCGGGTCGACCTGGCGCGACTGGCCGCGAGCCGCGACGCGCTATTGACGATCGCCGACCGGCTGCCGCGGACGCTCGCGCACCTCGACGTGTGGCCGATGAACCTGATCTGGGCCGCCGACGGACCGGTGTTGCTGGACTGGTCCTTCATCGGTGACGGCGCGGTCGGCGAAGACATCGGCAATCTGATCGTCGACTCGGTGGCCGACGGGCTTGTCGCGGTTTCGATGCTCGACCAGATCCGCGAGGCCGCGATCGACGGCTACCTGGTCGGCATCGGCTCGGCGGTCGATGCCGACGTCGTACGACGTGGTGTGGCGGCGGCCGGCGCGGCGAAGTACGCGGCGTTCGGCGCCACGATTGCACGGAAGGTGGCCGAGGGTCCGAGCGTCGGCTCGCTGACCTACGACGTCGGCGGATCGATCGCCGAACTGCTGGAACGGTGGCGGCCGATGCTGACCATGCTGGTGGACTGGGGCCGCAGCGCGCTGAAGTAAATCGGCGCGTCGCCGGATTACGCGGGCCGGCGCGCGACGTGCTCGAGCGCCAGTCGATAGCCGTCGACGCCGAGGCCGCAGATCACGCCGGCGGCCACCGCCGAGATCACCGAGTGGTGTCGGAACTCCTCGCGGGCATGGATGTTCGAGATGTGCACCTCGATCAGGGGCGCGGTCAGCGACGCGCACGCGTCCCGCAGTGCGATCGAGTAGTGCGACCACGCGCCGGGATTCAGGACGACAGGCGCCCGCTCGTCGGCCGCCGCGTGCAGCCAGCGGATCATCTCGTGCTCCGCGTCGGTCTGCCGTGCGACAACGTCCAGGCCGAGATCACGGCCGACGCGCTCGCACATCGCGACGAGATCGGCGTACGTCGTCGCGCCGTACACGCTGGGCTCGCGGGTCCCGAGACGGCCGAGATTCGGGCCGTTGAGGACGTACACCACTGACACGTACGCCACCCTAGGCCACCCTCGTCCCACGCGTGCCGGTCCAGTCCGATGGGGATTCGCGAAGTGCGACGGGCAATATGTGAAGTTCCTTAGTCTTTGTGCTATCAGGTCACCCGGCCGGATGATCACTTCGCCTGCGAGGGAGCGCGAGATGCAGCCGCAGGACCCGAACCGTCCGCCTGACCAACCGGGCGGACCGCCACCGGCCGGTGGTCCGCAATACGGCCAGCCGCCGCAATACGGCCAACAGCCGGGGCAGCCGCAATACGGCCAGCAGCCGGGTCAACCGCAGTACGGCCAACCCCAACAGCCGGGGCAACCGCAGCAGTATGGCCAACCCCAATACGGGCAACCGCAGTATGGGCAGCCGCAATACGGCGATTACCCGTACGGCCAGCCTGCGTACGGCGCTGCCCTCGGTCATTGGTATCCCGGCCCGCAGCCGCCCAACCCGCCGGAGCCCGGCTATCCCAAGGAATACGCGCCGTGGATCGTGCGCGTCGGCGCGTTTCTCATCGACTGGGTGATCCTGATCGTCCCGATCGGCGTCGCCGAGATCGTGCTTGCGGCACACACCGGCACGACCTCGGGGTGGCGCATCTTGGTGGGTGTCATCCTCTACGTGGTCGCCGTCGGCCTGTGGATCTACAACCGCTGGTTCCGGATGGGCCGCACCGGTCAGAGCTGGGGCAAGCAGCTCACCAGCACGACGCTGCTGGGCGAGAGCGACGCGCGACCGATCGGCGCGTTCCGCGCCTTCGTCCGCGAGCTCTGCCACGTGTTCGACAACCTGTGCGGCCTCTTCCCGCTCGGCTATCTCTGGCCGCTGTGGGACCGGAAGCGGCAGATCTTCTCCGACAAGATCATGAGCACCGTGGTGGTCCGCGTGTGATCAGGCGGCGTGTCCGTGTCAGTCCACGGTCGTAGCGTGTGCAGTCATGACGGCTTTCGTACTCGTACCCGGCGCGTGGCTCGGCGCCTGGGCCTGGCGTGACGTGACTGAGCTCCTCGCTCGGGCCGGTCACGACGTCTTCCCGGTCACTCTCACCGGCCTGGCCGAACGCGCCGCGGAAGGCGACCGCTCGACGAACCTCGACACCCACGTCGCGGACATCACGCGCGTGCTGGACGACAACGACCTGGCCGATGCCGTACTCGTGGCGCACAGCTACGCCGGCGCGCCGGTGACCGCGGCCGCCGATCGCCGGCCGGAGCGCGTTGCCGCCGTCGTCTACGTCGACAGTGGACCCGTACCGGACGGGGTCGCTCAGGCGGACTTCAACCCGCCCGAGGCGCGTGAGGCGACCGATCGATTGGTCGCCACGGCCGGCGACGGATGGTTGGTGCCACCGATCGCGTTCGAGCCGGCCGACGATCCGGTGACGCTCGCTGGGCTCGACGACACCTCGTTGGCCGCGCTGCGCGATGGCGCGACTCCGCATCCGTACGCGACCATGACGCAACCGCTGAACCTGACCGGCGAAGGCGACACGATCCCACGGACGTTGATCGCGTGCACGATCCCGCTCGACGGCGTACGAGGGATGATCGAGTCAGGCAATCCGTTCTTCGCCGGTCTCGCCGGCGCGACACTGTTGGCCCTGCCGACCGGGCACTGGCCGATGTTCAGCGAGCCGGATGCGCTCGCCGAGATGCTTGCCACCACGCGGACTTGACGCGCGGCGAGGACTAAGCAGCGACCGCGGCGTAGGCCTCGCGCAGTTGCTCCTCGGGCGGGTCGGCGAGGACGCCGGGCTTGGCGAGCCCGTCGAGAACGATGAAACGCAGCACCGCGCCGCGGGCCTTTTTGTCCACCCGCATCGTGTCTCGTAGTTCTGGCCAGGCGTCGGCCGCGTAGGTGACCGGCAAACCGAGCGCGGCGAGCACCGTCCGGTGCCGCGTGGCGGTTGCCGTGTCGAGCCGACCAGCGAGCCGACCGAGCTCGGCGGCGAAGACCAGGCCAACCGAGACCGCATCACCGTGCCGCCAGCCGTACCGTTCGCGCCTTTCGATCGCGTGCGCCAACGTGTGGCCGTAGTTGAGGATCTCGCGCAGGCCCGACTCGCGCAGGTCTTCGGAGACGACCGCGGCCTTGACGCGGATCGCGCGCTCGACGAGCTCGGCGACAGTGCTGGACGAGGACTCGCGCGCGGCGACGGGATCGTGCTCGACGCGCCGCAGGATCTCGGGATCGGCGATGAAGCCGCACTTGACGACCTCGGCGAGCCCGGCCGCCAGATCGGCCGCGGGCAACGTGTCCAGCGTGGACAGATCGCACACGACGCCGGCCGGCGGGTGGAACGCGCCGACGAGGTTCTTGCCGGCCGCCGTGTTCACCCCGGTCTTGCCGCCGACGGCGGCGTCGACCATGCCGAGCAGGGACGTCGGCGCGTGAACCGCGCGCACACCACGCAGCCAACACGCCGCGACGAATCCGGCGAGGTCGGTCACCGCTCCCCCGCCAACGCCGACCACCGCGTCGCTGCGGGTGAAACCCGCAGCGCCGAGCGCCTCCCAGCAACGGCTGGCCACGTCGATCGACTTCGCCGCCTCCGCGTCGGGTACGTCGATCGGCAGCACCGCGAAGCCCACGCCGCCGAGGTGGTCACGCACCGCCGCCGCGAACGAGGCGACCGACGTCGTGGACAGCACAGCAACGCGGCTCGCACCCGGTAGCAGCGACGGTACGGCGCCGAGCACGTCACGACCGACAAGCACCGGGTACGGTGCCGGGCCGCCAACGTCGATCTCGGTCGCATCCGCCATCGCGTCGAGCGTACGGCCACCGACCGTGACCATCTCCGGCGGTCGGCATCTGGCTGGCCGCCGAATAAGCTGGCGCACATGGATCCTGGCCCGCTCGCCCTCGTCGGGTCGGGCGAATACCTGCCGTCGATGCTGGACGTTGAGCGCGCACTGATCGACGGACGTGCGCCGCGTTACGTACAGATCCCGACCGCCGCCGCGCCCGAAGGCCCGGCACGGCTCGCGTACTGGGTCGAGTTGGGACGCGCGCAGGCCGGGCGGTTGGGCGTCGAGGCCGTACCGCTGGTGGTCACCGACCGGTCGGAGGCCGACGATCCAGATATCGCCGCGCAAGTTGCCGGCGCCGGACTTATCTACCTGTCCGGAGGCAGCCCGGCAGTGCTCGCCGACACGCTTCGCGACACCGCGTTGTGGCGCGCGATCGTTGATGCGTGGCGCGGCGGCGCCGCGTTGGCCGGCTGCAGCGCGGGTGCCATGGCGATGGCCGATCACGTGCCCGACCTACGCCATCCCAACAATGGTGGCCGGCCGGGGCTCGGGCTGTTGCCGCGGCTTCGGGTCATCCCGCACTTCGACCGGATGCTCGGCTGGATCCCCGACCTGATGACGCGACCGTTGTTCCGGCCGCCGGACGGCGTCACGCTGGTCGGCGTCGACGAGGAGACCGCTTTGGTGGGTGGCCCGGACGTCTTCACGGTCGCCGGTCACCAGGCGGTCTGGGTGCTCGGCGACGGCAAGCGACGCAGGCTCGACGTCGGGGAAACGCTCGTCGTTCCGTAACGCCCGATCATCCTGTCCGTGCCATCGCGCGGGTCCCGGCGGGCGCCGTCCGGCCCGGTGCGGGCTTTGCTTACACGGCCAAGCGATAGCCGCGTTTCATCACCGTCTGGATCATGTCGCCGCCGTTCAGCGACCGCCGCAGCCGCGACACCGCCATCTCGATCGCGTGGTCGTCGCTCTGCGTCCACCCCGGCGTCTCGCGTCGGATGTCCGCACACGACATCACCTGGCCGGGATGCCGCGCGAGGGTGCGAAGCACGCCGATCGGACCGGGCTGGATCGCGACGAGCTCACCGTTCATCACGACCGCCTGACCGCGTACCTCCATCCGATGACCGCTGATCCGCAGCCGTACCGCCCGCCGTCCGACCGCGCCGACCACCGCGTCCAGCGCCTCCTCGCCGAATGGCGCGGAGCCGATGATCGGTGTCACACCGAGCGCACGCAGCGGTGCCGCCCCGAGTTCGGTGCGGCACACCGCCGGCAGGTCGGTTGCGAATGCGTTCAGCACCGCGTCGAGTCGACCGTCTACCCGCGCCTGCGCGAGGACGTTCTCGACCGCCTCCGGCGATGCGAAGACAATCGCGTCAATCTGGCGATATTCGATCTGCTCGCCGAGCCGTCGCAGGATGTCGGCGTGCGCGGGCGGTGCGCACTGATAAGTGGGTACGGCGATCAGGTTCGTACCCGCGCGCCGCAACGCGTGGCACAGGTCGATGCTGTCCGGTCCACCGCACTGCATCGCGATGTGGCGGCCGGGCAGTCGCTGCGCGAGCAGGTAGCGCACGATTTCCTCGGCGGTGCCGGCAGCGGTCGACCAGATCTCGGCGAACCCCGCCTCGCGCAGGCCATCCGCGGCACGTGCGCTCGCGGCGAGCAACCGGGCACCACGGAACCGACCGAGCAACGCGTCGCGCATCCCCCACCGCGCCGCCGACCGCAGCCATAGCGAGAACCCGAAGTTCGACGTCACCACGAGTTCCTCGACCGGCTCAGCGATGACCGCCTCGGTCGCGGCGCGCAACGCGATCTCGTCGGCCGTCGTGTACGTCCGCACTGCCTGTATGGACACGCTGCGCGCACCGTGTTGTTCCATGGCTTCCGCGAGGTACGCGCGCCGGCGGTCGGATGCGATCGCCACTGCGTACCCGGCCAGTGGTGCGACACCGGGCGGGCGCATGAGGACCAATGCGCTCGCGGTCGCGACCACCGGACCTCCCTCCCGCCACGGCGTGCCGTGAGCAGCTGCACCGGGCGTCTGCGTGGTCGATTCGCGGTGGTACGCGCGACGGGGCGACCCGGGAACGCCCTGGCGTGGCACACTTCACCTGGCACCGCTGGCCGCGGGGGTGCGGCGCAGACCTAAGTAACACCGAGGTTACGGCACGTTAACCGATGTCGCTGAGTCGGACATCTGCACCACGCATCGATGTGGACGCATAACGCCGTCGCCAGTCGCGATATAGCCGCAGGTCAGACCGTGTCTAACGGAGCTTGTTCGCAGTCAAGCGGCTCACCATGCGCAATGTTGATCTTGTGAGGTTGCTTGCCGTTGCGTTGCAGCCGATAGCTCGCTCTGGATCTCAGCCTTCGATGCCGACAACGCTTTAGCGGTCAGAGCCGTCGCCGAAGCCGGCCTCGCCAGCGCACCGCGACTGCACGTTCGCACCCATCGGAGACGACGTTGGCCGAGGTCACGCTCGAGAACGTGAGCAAGGTGTATCCGGACGGCACGAAGGCCGTCGACGACCTGAATCTGCTGGTCACCGATGGTGAATTCCTCGTGCTCGTCGGGCCGTCCGGCTGTGGCAAGACCACTGCGCTCCGGATGGTCGCCGGCCTGGAGGACATCAGCGCCGGACAGGTGCGCATCGGCGGTCGCATCGTCAACCACGTGCCGTCGAGAGACCGCGACGTGGCGATGGTGTTCCAGAGCTACGCGCTCTACCCACATCTCGACGTGTTCGAGAACATGGCGTTCGGCATGCGCATGCGCAAGATGCCGAAGAAGGACATTGACACACGGGTCCGGTCGGCCGCTGACGTACTCGGCCTGACCGAGCACCTGACAAGGCGGCCGGGAGCACTGTCCGGCGGTCAGCGGCAGCGGGTGGCGATGGGCCGGGCGATGGTCCGTAATCCCAGCGCGTTCCTCATGGACGAACCGCTGTCGAATCTGGACGCGAAGCTGCGAGTTCAGATGCGCGCCGAGATCGCACGCACTACCCGGCAGATGGGCACCACCACGATCTATGTGACACACGACCAGACCGAGGCGATGACGCTCGGCCACCGGGTCGCGGTCATGAAGAAGGGCGTATTGCAGCAGGTCGCACCGCCGCAAGAGCTGTACGAGCGCCCGGTGAACCTGTTCGTCGCCGGCTTCATCGGCTCACCATCCATGAACCTGCTGCTCGGCTCGCTCCGGCGCGGCACCGATGGCGGCGTCACGCTGCACCTCGGCGATCAGACGCTGGCGATCCCGCCGGAGACGATGGTCGACCGTCCGCGTCTCGGCGGCTACTACGACCGCCCGATCGCGATCGGCATCCGCCCGGAGGACCTCGCGGACGCCGCACTGGTCACCGCGGAGCCGGGCGCCACACTCCGCGCCCGCGTCGACCTGACCGAGGCGCTGGGTTCGGATCTACTGGCCCACGCGCGGGTCGACGTACCCGCCGTGGTGACCGACGACACCAAGGAGCTCGACCGCGACTCGGGCGCCGCCGACCTCGCCGGTGGCGGTGTCGGTGCGTCGGGCGGCACGGTGATCGTGGCGCGCCTCAGCCCACGGTCACAGGTGCACGAGGGTGACGTGCTCGAGGTCGTTGTCGACCTCGGCCGGCTGCACTTCTTCGATCCAGACGACGGCCGATCGATCTGGTGAGCCTCCGGTGCGCGACTCCGCAACCGGTCGCGCGCTGGATTTAGTGAGAGTTCATTCCCTGGGGAAGGAGAACGGTTGATGCGCCACAAGAGAAAGGTCGGCGTCGTCAGTGTCGCGTTACTCGCGGCCAGCGTTGCCGCCTGTAGTAGCGGCGGTGGAGGTGGCGCGGGCGGCGGTTCGACTTCCGGCGCGCAGAGCCTCAAGGGTCAACATCTCGAGGTGATCGCTGAGTGGAGCGGTGCCGAGCAGGCTTCGTTCCAGGCGGTGCTCGACGGCTTCACGAAGAAGACGGGTGCCTCGATCACGTACACGTCCGGCGGCGACAACACGTCGGTGCTGGTCAACACGCGCGTCGCCGGTGGTAACCCGCCAGACGTCGCACTTATCGCCCAGCCCGGCGAGGTTAACCAACTCGCCGCGAAGAGCCAGATCTTCCCGATGACCGGCGACGCGGCGGCCGCGACGAAGGCCAACTTCTCCAACTCGTGGCAGCAGCTGGGCACCATCAACGGTCAGCTATACGGCGTGTTCTTCAAGGCCGCCAACAAGTCCGTCGTGTGGTACAACACGCAGGACTTCGCCAACGCCGGCGTACAGCCGCCGACCACCTGGGACCAGTTCCTGACCGTGTCCAAGACGATCGCCGACTCCGGCGTCGCCGCGATGGCGATCCCGGCCGGTGACGGCTGGCCGGCGACGGACTGGTTCGAGAACATCTACCTGCGGACCGCGGGCGTCGACAAGTACAACCAGCTCACGCAGCACAAGATCCCGTGGACCGATCCCTCGGTGATCACCGCGCTGCAGACCTGGGCGGACTACCTCAAGCAGTCCGGCGTTGTCGAGCCTGGCGCGACGCAACTGAGCTTCACACAGTCCGAGGCGGACGTGTTCGGGGGCAGCCCGAAGGCCGCGATGCTCTACGAGGGCGACTTCGTGGGTACGGACATCACGAAGCTCGGCAAGTTCAAGGTCGGCGACACCGCCAAGTTCTTCAACTTCCCGAACATCAACGGATCTCAGCCGGCCGTCGTCAGCGGCGGCGACGAGGCCGTGGCGTTGAAGAACACGCCGGCCGCGATGGCTCTGATGGCCTACCTCGCGTCGCCGGAGGCGGCCGCGATCTGGGCGGCGAAGGGCGGCTTCACGTCGGCCAACTCCAAGCTCGATCCTTCGGTCTACCCCGACGACACGACGCGGCAGATCGCGCAAGCGCTCGTCTCGTCGCAGTCGGTCGTGTTCGACATGTCCGACCAGACGCCGCCGGCGTTCGGCGGGCAGAAGAGCGCGGACGAGTGGAACATCCTGAGCGCGTTCGTCGGTAACCCGAGCAACCCGGCGGCGACCGCAGCGCAGCTCGAGGCCGCGGCGAAGAAGGACTACGCAGGGAGCTGATGATGACACGTGCATCCGAGCCGGTCGACGGCGCGGCGGCCGGTTCCACCACGGCGGACGCCGGCAACAACGTGCCGGACCGTACGGGTGGCGTCGGCGGAGTCGCCGACCGGCCGGACGCCGTGACAGCACCACATGCCGGCGCGGCCGATGGCCCGGCCGTGCCATCGGATCCGACCGCGGATCCGGTCGAGACGTCAACCGTGGGAGGCACTGCCGGTGCCGCCGGGCGCCATCGCGGCCCCGGCGGCGCCCCGGTGCCCGATGCCCGCAGTGGCCCCGACGATGCCGGCCGTCACGCCGCACCTGACGGTGGTGCGACCGCGACGCTCGCACCGACCGGAAACGCGGCCACCGCGACGGTCGCCACCGGCACAGCGGCCACCGCCATCACAGCGGGCGGCCCGCCGCGCGCGCGGGTGAACGGCGCCGACCACATCGACAAGCCCCGCCGTGAGCGGCGCACGATCAGCATCATCTTCCTCGCGCCCGCTCTCGTCGTGCTCGCCGTGCTCGTGGCCTGGCCGATCGTCGACACGGTCTGGTATAGCTTCCACGACTCGAACGGGCAGAAGTTCGTCGGCCTGCACAACTACGGCACGATGTTCACCGACCCGACGACGCGGCACGCGATCACGAACAACATCATCTGGGTCGTGGTCGCGCCGACCCTCGTATCGATCCTTGGACTGGTCTTCGCGGTGCTGACCGAGCGGATCCGGCTCGCCACCGCGTTCAAGACAATCCTGTTCGTACCCATGGCCATCTCGTTCCTGTCCGCCGGTGTGACGTGGCGCCTTGTCTACGACTCGAGCCCGGACCGCGGCGCGCTGAACGCGGTCGTGGTCGCGATCCACGACACGTTCGCGCCCTCGTCGGAATACCCGGGCGCGCGGCCGCGCGACGCGAAGGTGCTGATCGGCGAGGGCAAGGGCAACTTCCAGACCTCTACGACCGTGAACGCTGGTACGCCAGTGGTGCTGCCGCTGGTCGGCATCGCGCCGGCGAACCTGCCGACGCACGACAAGCAGGCCGTCCAGGCGTCCGGTGCGGGTCTGACCGGGACCGTGTGGCTCGACTTCAAGCTCGGCGGCGGCGGCACGACGAACGCCATCGACCAGGGCGAGCGTGGCCTTGGCGGGATCACCGTCCAGGCCGTCCAGAACGGCAAGGTGCTCGACACGACGAAGACCGCGGACGACGGCACGTTCCACTTCGCGAACCTCACCGGCAGCGGGTACACATTGCGGTTGCCGGCCTCGAACTTCGCCGCGCCTTACGGCGGCGTGAACTGGCTCGGCCCGACGTTCGTCACGCCAGCCATCATCGTGTCCTACCTGTGGGTGTGGGCCGGGTTCGCGATGGTGCTGATCGCCGCCGGTCTCGCCGCGCTGCCGCGCGACGCGCTCGAGGCGGCGCGCGTGGACGGCGCGACCGAATGGCAGGTGTTCCGGCGCGTGACCATTCCGCTGGTCCGCCCGGTGCTGATCGTCGTGTTCGTGACCCTGGTTATCAACGTGCTGAAGACGTTCGACCTGATCTATGTGATTTCGCCGTCCGAATCGCTGCCGCACTCCACGGTCGTGGCCGTGCAGATGTACCAGGTCGCGTTCGGTGGCGTGCAGGACTCCGGTCTCGGTAGCGCCCTCGGCGTGCTGCTGTTCATCCTGGTCATCCCGGCAATGATCTTCAACCTCCGCCGCCTGCGAAGGGATCAGACATGAGTGAGCCTTGGCGAGCGAGTCAGATGACGCAGTGTGCCTGTGCCTCATGTGCGGCGGCAGCTAAGCGAGGACAGGCATGAGTATCGCTGCGACCTCGCGCGTACCCCAGCTTGAGCCGGCCGGGACCGCCGTGATTGGCCCGCCCCGGCGGTCGATGGCCTCGCGCATCGCCGGCAAGCTCGGCGGCACGGTGGTGACCGTGTTCGTCGTCGTGGTGGCGGCGCTCTGGATCGTGCCGACCTTCGGGCTGCTGGTGGAGAGCCTGCGCAGTCAAACCGACGACAGTGCGACCGGCTGGTGGCAGGCGATCGTCCACCCCGGCCAGTTCACCGGTGAGAACTACGTCAACATCTTCAAGAACGGCAACATCATGCAGTCGCTGTGGAACACCGTGCTCATTACGGTGCCCGCCACAGTGCTCGTCGTGGTGATCGGCGCGATGGCCGCCTACGCCCTGGCCTGGATCGACTTCAAGGGCCGCGACATGACGTTCATCATCATCGTCGCGCTGATCATCGTGCCGGTGCAGATCGCGATCATCCCGGACGCGAAGCTCTACGGCGCGCTCGGCATCTACGGCAGCGTCCTTGGCGTCATCCTGTTCCATGTCGCGTTCGGCTTACCGTTCGCCATCTTCCTGCTGCGGAACTTCTTCAGCGGCATACCACGGGACCTCCTCGAGGCCGCGCGGATGGACGGCGGCACGGAGTTCTCCATCTTCCGCAAGGTCGTGCTGCCGATCGGGTGGCCGGCCATCGCGTCGCTGGCCATCTACCAGTTCATGTGGGTGTGGAACGACCTGCTCGTCGCGCTTGTGTTCGCGAGCCCATCGAACGCGCCGATCACGTACTCGCTCTATTCGCAGATGCGTACGTTCTCCACGAACATCGACATCATCGGTCCCGGCGCGTTTCTGTCGATGGTCGTCCCGCTCGCGGTGTTCTTCGCGTTCCAGCGCTACTTCGTCCAGGGTGTCTTGGCGGGATCGGTCAAGTAGCGCTCCGGTTGAGACAGCACGGGTGTGGCACGCGACGCGGCGCACCTCCAGTTACGGTGGCGGGGTGACTAACCCCGCCACCGCCTCGTCCGACCGCCCGACATCCGGGACCGAAGCGTCCGGGCCGCTCGTCGGCGTACGCGTAGTCGAGCTTGCCGGCATCGGACCCGGCCCGTTCACCGCGATGTTGCTCGCCGACATGGGTGCTGATGTGGTCCGCGTCGACCGGGCGGACGCCGTCGACCCGGCGCGGTTCGGCACTCCGCACCCGGATCTGCTCAAGCGCGGCCGCCGGTCGATCGGTGTCGACCTAAAGCATCCGGACGGCCGTGATGTGGTGCTCGATCTCGTCGCGCGATCCGACGCGCTGATCGAGGGATTCCGGCCAGGTGTCACGGAGCGGCTCGGGCTCGGGCCGGCGGACTGTGCGGCGGTGAACGACCATCTTGTGTACGGCCGGATGACCGGCTGGGGACAGGACGGTCCGCTCGCGCCGTACGCCGGACACGACATCGACTACTTGGCAGTGACCGGTGCGCTGCACGGCATCGGGCGGGCCGGCGAGCGCCCGGTGCCACCGATCAACCTGCTCGGCGACTTCGGCGGCGGCGGCATGTTCCTGGCATTCGGCATCGTCTGCGCGCTCCTCAACACCCGCGCCGGTGGGCCGGGACAGGTCGTCGACGCGGCGATCGTGGACGGCGTCGCAGTGCTCACCACGGCGCTCCGCGGGCTGCGTGAGCTTGGCGTGTGGCGCGACGATCGCGGCGTCAACCTGCTCGACGGCGGCGCGCCGTTCTACGACACGTACGTGTGTGCCGACGGCCGACACATCGCGGTCGGCGCGTTGGAGCCTAAGTTCTACGCCGAACTCGTCGCCCGCACCGGCTACGTCGGGACCGCGTCCGATCCGACCGAGCGCTCCGACATCGCGACCTGGCCGGCGGCCCGGGCCGACTGGGCAGCGTTGTTCGCGACGGGTACCCGTGATGAGTGGATCGAGCTGCTCGGCCAGACCGATGCGTGTGTCGCGCCGGTCGTCGACTGGGCGGAGGCGCCGCGGCACCCGCACATGGCGGGGCGCGAGTCCTTCACCACGGTGGACGGCGTCGTCCAGCCGACACCGGCGCCGCGATTTTCGGCGACGCCTGGCGCGATCCAGCGCCCGCCGGCGCATGCGGGCGAACACACCGACGAGATCCTCGCCGCGCTCGGACGGGACACCAATCAGATCGCGGCGCTACGCGCCGCCGGCGCCATCGCGTAAGCGCGAACCAGCCGCATAGCGTTCGCGCCGTCGCGCCGCGGACCTCCCCGGCAACGATCGGGACATCATGATCCACTATGCGGTGGAATCGCGACCGAATGGCGACAAGGATTCCACCGCCCAATGGATCATCGGTCATGCTGACGCCGTCATCGGTGACGGCGCCGCCGCCGCCAATGATGCGATTCTTCACGTACCCGTCTTGTACACGACCGCTGAACGACACTATCCATGCAGGTCATGTCCCTACCAACGTAACCATGACGATGCTGTTGCGGTCCGCGCCCGGCCGGGACACCGGCACCGGTGCGCCGCATTACACGCTGCGCCTTGCCGCCGACGCGGCCGACATCGCAGCCGCCCAACGGCTGCGCTACCGGGTGTTCGCCGATGAGGTCGGCGCTCGCCTGCACACTTCGTTGTCCGGTCACGATTCCGACGAGTTCGACGCCCACTGCGACCACATGATCGTCATCGATGAGCGGGACGGTACGGTCGTCGCGACCTACCGGCTACTTCCGCCGGGCCGAACGTCGCGACGCTACGCGGCAACCGAATTCGACCTGTCGGGCCTCGCCCCGATCGCCCACCAACTCGTGGAGACCGGCCGTTCCTGCGTGCATCCGGACCATCGCGCCGGCGCGGCGATCAACCTGATGTGGGCCGGCATCGCCCGCTACATGCACCTCTACAACTACCGGTACGTCGGCGGCTGCGCGTCGGTCGACGTACGTGCCGGCGACGCGACGTCGACCGCGGTGTGGGCGGTCGCACAGAAGAAGCACCTCTCACCGGAGCCGTGGCGCGTGACGCCACACCGCCACTGGGCGCCCGCGGCGGCCGTCGACGACGTGGCACCAACCGGGCGCGTCGCGATGCCGCCGTTGCTGCACGGGTACTTGCGACTTGGCGCCTGGATCTGTGGCCCGCCGGCCTACGACCCGGATTTCGGCTGCGCGGACTTCTACGTGCTGCTCGACACGCATCGCATCAACGAGCGCTACATGCGGCACTTCCTCGGCGAGGCGTCGCCGGCCGTGGCGGCCGACGCGTGACCGCCGACGTCACCGCGCCGGCCAGCGGACCGCCCATCGCTCGCCCCGCGATGGGATCACCATTTCGGCCACGGTCGGGATGTGGTGTCGCGTGTGTCGACGGCGGTCCGGCCGAGGTCGCCTGGCCGCTGCGGGTCATCCGCTTGGGGGCGCTCGCGGCGATGGTTGTCGTGACATTCCTGAGCGCCACGGTGATCCGGCTGGTGCCCGGCGTCGCGCGCCGCCGCCGGGCCGCCTCGCTGGTAGTCCGGTCCGCGGCCCGCGCCACGCTCGCGTTGCTCGGCGTCGAGCGCGATTCACGGGTACGCCTGCCGGCCGAGCGCGCGTTGGTGGTCGCCAACCACATCTCGTGGCTGGACGTGGTCGCCATGCTCGCCGAGCGATCCTCGACCGGCCGACCGCGATTGGTGGCGAAGGTCGAGGTCGCGCGATGGCCGGTGATCGGCGGGCTCGCCGAGCTGATCGGTACGATCTTCATCGATCGGCGCCGGCCGCTGACGTTGCCCGATACCGTCAGCGCGGTGCGAGACGCGTTGAACGGTGGCGACGTCGTGGTGGTGTTCGCCGAAGGTACGACCTGCTGCGGCGTACACCGTTCGCCGTACCGTCCGGCGATGTTCCAAGCAGCCGTGGACGCGTCGGCCCGGGTCGTACCCGTGACCATCAGGTACGCCGACCGGCACGGCACCGTCACCACGGTGCCCGCGTTCCTCGGCGACGAGACACTCGTGGCGTCCATCCGTCGGCTGGCCGGACGGCGTACGACTCGGGTCGGCATCCGCGTCGGCGCAGCGCTGCATCCCGGACCGGGTGCCGGCCGCCGCCATTTGGCCGCGGCCGCTCAACACGTCACGGCACGTGAGGTTCGGCGTACCCCCGTTGTCCCGGTGGCACGACCGGCAGCCGTATTGCCCACCTTGACCACCGCGGGCGTCTGAGTCCCGCAACGCATCGGTCCCACCGCGCAATGTGCGGTGGGACCGATGTCTGGTCGCCTAGGACGTCACGAACCGTCGGTCAGCTTGTTCAGGAACTCGCGGTAACTCTGCATGGCGGCGCGCAACACCTCGGTGTCTGGCGCCTCCTCGCTTTGCCACGCGTCGAGCGCGGCCAGGTTGTCGCGGAGGGCGGAGATGCGCGCCTCCACGGCCTCGACGACCATCGCGCGAGCGGTGTCGACCGACGAGCGTGGGTCGTCGATGAACGCCAACTGCACCTCGTGCCAGCGGTCGTGCCGCTCGTCGGCGTCCGGCAGAGCGTCGGGTGCGAGTTCGGCCACGGGAGCAGAACCCGGCAGCATCCCGACCTCAGCCTCTGCCCCTGCCTGAACCTCGGTCTCAACCTGAACCTCGGTCTCGACCTCAGCCTCGGCTGCGGCATCGCTCGCCTCGGCTTCGGTCGTTATGGCGACCGTCTCCTCCTCGAGCTCACCGTCTTCATCCCCGACCACGTCCGGCATCGGCGCGATCTCCGCGATCGTGTCGGGCACCTCGATCTGCTCCGCGTCGACCGACTCCGTCGCCTCATCGGCCTCCGAGTCACCGACCGGTTCCGCGACGCCGACTGCGACGTAGTCGGAACCCGCTTCGTCGAGCGCGGCCTCCGCCGCGTCGGCCGGCGCATCGCCGACCGCTGAACTCGCGTAGGTCGTGCCGTCATCCGATGCGTCCGCGTCGGATGCGACCGCTGTTGCCTCAACTGCCACACCGTCGATCTCTGCGCCGTCGTCGCCAGCGTCCTCGCTGGCTGCGTCGGCTTCGGCTTCGACTTCAGCTTCGACCGCTGCCTCGGCGTCTGTTGTATCGCTCGCTTCGGCCTCGGCTTCGTCTGTTGCTTCGTCTGTTGCTTCGGCCTCGGTCACCTCAACCTCGGCGACCTCGGATTCGCTTGCCTCGGCTGCTGCTTCGTCCGTTGCTTCGGCTTCGGTTTCGTCGCTCGCCTCGGCCTCGGTCACCTCAACCTCGGCGACCTCGGCATCGCTTGCCTCGGCTGTCGCTTCCGCTGTTTCCTCGACCTCGGCGTCGTCGGTTGCTTCTGCCGCCGCGTCGTCCGTTGCTTCGGCTTCGGACTCGTTGCTCGCCTCGGCCTCGACCTCGGTCACCTCGACCTCTGTCGCCTCCGCTGCCGCGTCGTCACTAGCCTCAGCCTCGGACTCGTCGCTCGCTTCGGCCTCGACCTCGGTCACCTCGGCAACGGTCGCGGCCTCGTCGTCAGCGCTAGCGTCTTCGGTTTCGGTCGCGACTTCGTCCTCGACGACCGCCGCGTCTTCCGGTGCGCTGTCAACGTGTTCGGTGTCGACCTGCTCGCCCTCGGTCTGCTCCTCGCTCACAGCGTCGATCGGTTCGGCGTCCGCGGTCTCGGCTTCGTTGCCGTCGCTCGCGGCTTCCTCGCCCTCCTCGTTGGTGCTCTCGCCCGTCATGGTCCCGGCGGCGGCTTGGTCGTCGGCGTCGGCCGCGCTGCCCTCCGGTTCGGCGGCATCGCTTGACACGACATCCGACTCATCCGACGTTCGCTGCGCCGGCGCGACGTCCGCGGTCGCGTCGGTGGCGTACGCCTCGGCTGTCGTCTCGGCGTCCTGCTGCTCGCCGTCCGTCGCAGTCGCCTCCGCGACCGCGGCGTCGTGGACTTCGTTGTCCACGTCGGTACGGGCGAAACCGCCGTCGCGGTCCCCGTACGGTGAATAGGTCATGCGACTCTCCTCATCGGCCGTGCGGTGGGGTGTCACGCCTCGTGGCGTCGGTGTGGGGCGCCGAGGCATCGTCGCTGGATGCCTTGCCCCGCATGCCGGCTCGCACCGTGTCGCCGACGGCCGCGCCGTTATCCGGCTCGTCGACGTCGGTTGAGTCGGGGGTTGTTGCTCGGACGTCGCCGGCCCGGTCGGCGGCCGTGGCACCGCCGTCGCGTGCGAACGCATCCGATTGGGCGCCGCCGGATCCGGCTAGCGCCACCGGTTCCCGCTTCACCGGCTGATCTCCTAGCAGGGCAGCGAACAGCTCGCGATAGTGCACGAGCGCCTGCCGGAGTTGCTCGGTTGTCGCGGTCCCCGCGTCGTTCCGCACGCTGATGGCGTGCGCGTCTCGGTAGTGGCCGAGCACGTCGGCGTGCTCGACGGACAGATGGTTGACCAGTTCGTCGTGGTCCGCGGTGGGATATCCGCGCGCCGCGACCAGTTCGCTGACAAGACTGTCGGCGTCGCGAACCGCGGCGATCGGATCTGCGACGAACCGAGCTTGCATCGCGACCCATCGATCCCGGAACCGCTCGCGTTCCGGTTCGGTGACCTCGCGCAGATCGAGCCTCGCGTGGCCACGTTCGCGGCGCCGAAGCTCGGCCTCGGCGGCGCCGCGGCCCCTGTCGTCGACGACACGTTGATATTCGTCGCCGAATCGATCACGGAGCCTGCGGCGCTGCATTCCTCGCACCGCGACGGCCGCGAACGTAACGACGATCGCTGCTGCGATGACAATGCCGATGACGTCGGTCGTGTGCACGATTGGCCTCCTTCCGACCGACGTCGTATTACCCGCGCCATTCACGGTTACACCGTTGGTGCAACCGCGTGCGGTGTCAATCGTCGTGGCGAACATACGCCAATCCCCCGGCAGCGGCCGTGACGTGGCGGTTTGCCGGCGTGCCGGCGAGGGTAACGCTTTCGAAGACACCGACCGCGCGGGTATCAGGCGCGTCGCGTGGTTTGAGCCTCTAGTGAACGCCGTCGACACCACGTTCGTCTAGGCATTCGCGACGCCCTTTCTGGTTCCAAGCGAACGGGTGACGGCAATCCTCGACACGACACCGCACGATGGACAGACAGCCACTGCGACAGCTCATTACCGTGCGGTGGCTGAAGACGGCGCGGCGCGGGAGTCTGGTGGGGCCCCGCGCCGCGTCCCGCGTCCGCGAGCCGGAGCGCATGTGACACCGTGTGAAGGCAACCGAGCGTGGAGGTCGCCATGCCGGCACACGGCGAGGTCGAGGGCGTGGACGATGCCGCGATTGCCGATCTCGACCGAGCCTGGGCGGAGATCCGACCGGATGTGGTACGCCGCCTGATGGTCGCGGCGACGCAAGAGTTCGCGACGCGCGGCTATCACGGCACTGCGACGCGGGACATCGCCGCGCGCGCCGGACTGTCACCGGCCGGCGTCTACGTCCACTTCAAGTCCAAAGAGGAGTTGCTCTACCGCATCAGCCTCATCGGTCATCGGCACGCGCTCGCGCACATCCGCGACGCGGTGGACGGCATCGACGAGCCGGTCGAACGTCTCCGTCACATGGTCAGCGCGTTCAGCTCATGGCACGCGCGCTGGCACCTTCCGACCCGAGTGATCCAGTACGAGATCGGCGCGCTCGCCGACGCGCACTACGCCGAGATCGCAGCCATCCGCCGCGAGATCGACGCGGTGGTACGGCAGACCTTGGACCACGGCGTCGCGCGCGGCATATTCGACATACCCGATGTCGCGGGCGCCGCACTCGCCCTGCTGTCACTTTCGGTCGATGTGGCGCGGTGGTACCGGCCGAGCGGGCCACGCAGCCCCGAGGACATCGGACGGCTGCACGCCGATCTTGCGGTACGCATGTTCCGCGCGTAGCCCCAACACCTACCGAAGATCCAACAGTTGCCGAAGATCGCTTCTGTGGCATTCGCAAAGAGTTCTTTGCAAACATTTCTTTGCGGTCTAGGCTACCGTAATGACCGATCCCGCGGGCCGAGAGCCGCGCGCGCCGCAAGATCCGGGACCGCTCGGCGGCGCCGCCCTGCCGGAGGGCCCGCCGGAATGGTTCGATCCGACCCGCGATGCGATCCTCACGCCTCGGCGACTGCGCGGACTGGTTCATCCGATCCGGCTCCGCTTGCTGACCTTGTTGCAGGACGACGGCCCGGCAACCGCGTCGCAACTCGGCCGCCGCGTCGGCCACTCTAGCGGCGTCACCAGCTACCACCTCCGCATCCTGGCCGAGCACGGCTTCGTGGACGAGGACACCGAGCGCGGCAACGCTCGCGACCGCTATTGGCGCTCGCATTACCGCGCAACCCACTTCACGTTCCGGTCCACCGACGACCCGGGCGACGCGGAGACCGTCGAACTCGCCGAGCAATACATGCGCATGATCATCGAGGGTTATTACGAGCGCATGGTCCGCTTCGTGGACAGCATCGTGGACCGCCGCGAGGAATTGCGGGACGCGCCATGGACATTGTCGACCCAGTCGCTTCGGCTCACCCCTGACGAAGCGCGCGAGCTGTCTCGCGATGTACACCGGCTGCTGCAGCGCTACGACCGCGACGGCGCCGGCGAGCGGCCGGGTGCGGTGGACGCGACATTCCAGTACCAGATGCTGCCCGACGCGGAACCGACTGTGCCGTGACCGGCTCGGTTTCCCGGCGCCGCGCACCGTTCGCCGCCCTACTCAGTGCGTACGCCGTGTCCGTGCTCGGCACCACGATGTCCGAGCTTGCGATTCCGTGGTTCGTCCTCACCACGACCGGCAGCGCCGCCAAGACGGGACTCGTGGCGTTCGCCGAGATGGCGCCGTACGTGCTGGCTCAGGTTCTGGCCGGCCCAATCGTGGATCGCGCGGGACTGCGGCGCTCGTTCGTCGCCGGCAACATCGCAGCGGCGCTGGCCGTCGGCGCGATTCCGGTGATGTACGCCGCCGGCTCGTTGTCGTTCGGCGTCCTGCTCGCACTCGTCGCGGTTGCCGGCTCGGTGCGCGGCGCCGCCGACTGTGCGAACAGCGCGCTGGTGCCGGCGACCGCGGCGGTGGGCCAGATCCCGTTGGAGCGCGCCGCCGGCCTGAACGCCGGTGCCAACCGCACCGCGCTGCTGCTCGGTGCGCCACTGGGCGGCGCGCTGATCACGCTGACATCGTCGACAACGGTCGTCGCGGCGGACGCGGCTACGTTCGCGGTCGCCGCCGTCGTGGTCGCGGTCTTCGTGCGCGGTATCCGTCCCGGCACGACGATCACCGTCGACAGTCCGCCGGCGATGGCGACAGCCGCGGAGCGCGCGCCGGCTGCGCCACCCGCCGTACCAACGCCGGACGCCGTGCCAACGCCGGACGCCGGGGCGACGGCCGCCAACCCGATTCCGCACCAATCGGCGCCGGTCGACTCCACGCGGTCGACCGGTTCGGCCGTTCGCCGATATGGCCGCGATCTCGCGGAGGGACTGCGATTCATTCGCGGTGACCGACTGCTGCTCGGCATCGTCACCATGGTGGCCGTGGCGAACCTGCTCGATCAGGGCATGTCGGCCGTGCTGCTGCCGGTGTGGGTGCGACGCGAACTGCACAGCGCGACCGCGCTCGGCCTGCTCGGCGGTGCACTTGGGCTAGGCGCGTTGATCGGCAGCTTGGCCGGTGCGTGGCTCGGACCGCGGGTGCCGCGACGGGCACTCTACGGATTCGGCTTCCTGCTCGGCGCGGCACCCCGGTTCTTCGTGCTGCTGCTCGCGTCATCGCTCGCACCGGTGCTCGTGGTGTTCTTCGTGGCCGACACGTTCGGCGGCTCGGTGAACTCGGTCATCGGCGCGACCTCGTACGAGCGGATTCCGCCGCACTTGCAGGCACGAGTTCTCGGCATGATCAAGGCAAGCGCTTATGTCGGCATCCCGTTCGGCGCATTGGTCGCCGGCTTCGCGGCCGATACCGTCGGTCTCGACACCACGATCGCGGTGGCCGGCGTCTGTTATCTGGTCACCACGCTTACGCCGTTTGTGTTTCCGGCCTGGCGGGACATGCGCCGTCCCGCCGATGCCGCGTCGGACGCGACGTCCGCGGCCGCCGCTGACGCGACACCAACCGCAGCCGTCGACGCGACACCAACCGCCGCAGACGACGCGGTGGTGTCCACACACGATCGCGTGGGCGGGTCCCTTCCCCTACCGGACCCGCCCACGCGGAGCTGACTCTACGCCGATCGCGCCTTACGACATCGTGTCGAGCAGTTCGGCCAGCCGGTCGTAACCCTCGCGCGCGCCGTATTCCATGCCCGACGCGACCATGCCATCGCGGTCGGCGATCGATTGGAACACCGACGTGCTCGTGACCCGCGTGCCGCCGTCGACCGGTTCGAATGTGGTCGTCTCGAGGAGCACGTGACCTGGAACGCCTTCGTACTCGAAGGTCTGCACGACCCGCTCCGGTGCGACGACGTCGTGGTAGACGCCGTGGAACGCAAACTCGTTGCCGTCCGTGTCGCGCTGGATGTAGCGCCACTGGCCACCGGCCCGTACGTCGGCGACGTCAATCTGCGTGGTCAGCGCCCGCGGTCCCCACCACGCAGTCACGTGCTCCGGTTCGGTGGTGGCCCGCCATACGAGCTCGGGCGGCGCCGCGAATGTGCGGCTCATGGTGACCTGCTGCTGGTTCGGCTCGACGGTGAAGACGGTCTCGCCGGTGATCGTGCCGCTCATGATGTGGAACCCTTCCGCTCGGTGGCGCCGCGCTTGCGCGTCGCAGTCGCGTCACGCTCGTACGCGTCGCCCTTCTGTATCTCGGCCAGGTGTTCGGCCAGCCGATCGAACCGTCCGGCCCAGGCCGTGCGGTGTTCGTCGATCCAGCCGGCCGCGTCGACCAGCGGCGCCGCCTCGAGTCGGCACGGCCGGTATTGCGCGTCGCGGCCCCGGGCGATCAGTCCGGCCCGTTCGAGAACCTTGAGGTGCTTCGAGATCGCCTGCAGGCTCATCGCGAACGGGGCGGCCAGCTCGTTCACGGTCGCCTCACCGGTGGCGAGCCGCGCGAGGATCGCACGGCGCGTCGGGTCGGCGAGGGCCGCGAACGTGACGCTCAACGAGTCGTCGCTCACCCTGGGATCACTCTCACTTATTCAACCGTACGGTTAATCAACCGATAAGTTGAGTGTGCACCTCCGGACGCATGCTGTCAACCGTGTCCACGAATCGATGCCACGACAAATCAACGCCACGCCACACGCCGACGGCGCGGGTCGCCGCGACGCCGCACGATATGACACGCTGCCGGCCATGAGGATCTATATCTCGGTGGACATGGAGGGGGTCGCCGGGATCGTCGACTGGGCGCAGTGCATCGCCGACGGTGAGGACTACGCGCTCGGCCGCGATCTGCTGGTCGGCGAGGTGAACGCGGCGATCGACGGAGCGTTGGCCGCCGGCGCGACGCACGTGATGGTCAACGACGCGCACTCGGTGATGCGCAATCTGCCGCCGGGTGCGCTCGCCGGGCGCGCGTCATACCTGTCCGGCCGGTTCAAGCCGAGATACATGATGGAGGGCCTGGATTCGTCGTACGACGCCGCGGTGTTCCTCGGCTACCACGCTGCGATGGCGTCGCCCGGCGTGCTGTCGCACACGTACAACCCGCGTGCCATCGCGAATGTCGCGATCAACGGTGTGACGACCGGCGAGGCCGGCCTGAACGCGTTGGTAGCGCAGCATTTCGGCGTACCGGTGGCGGTCATCACCGGCGACCAGCACGTCGGGCCGGAGGCCGCGCCGTTTTGTCCGGGCATCGCGGCGGTCGAGGTCAAGACGTCGATCAGCCGGTACGCCGCGAGCCACGAGCACCCGCTGACGGCGCGAGAGTTGATCCGGGACGGCGTGACCGCCGCGCTCGGTCGGCTCGGGTCCCTGGCGCCACCGTCGATCGCGATGCCGGCCGCCATCGAGGTGACCTTCCTGTCGCCCGACATGGCCGAGCAGGCCACCTGGATTCGCGATGTGACGCGCACCGATTCACGGACCGTCACGCTCCGGGGCGATGATCCCCTGCGGTTGTTTCAGGCTTTCATCACGCTCGTGTTCCTCACCCGCTCGCTCATCGAGACCCGCTAGGAAGCCGGGAACGGATGGCGCGGCCGGTGCCGGCGACTCGGGTGCGGCCGCAGCCGCCGACTCGGCTGACACCGGAACAATCGTCGAGTGTCGGACCGGACCGGTGACGCGCCGCACCACGGTGCGGAACACGACGTCGTGCCATGCGCGGCGCCGACCGTCCCAGAGCACGGCAACGAGGCCGATCAGCCAGAGCGGCGGGATCGCGAGACCGATCAGGGCGCGCAGTGCCGCTTGGATCAGCAACACGCGGCGGCCATTGGTACGGCGCACGGCGGTACCCAGCAACAGCCCGCCGAGCGTCTGCCCGGTGAGCCACCAAGCACCGGTGAAGTAAACCCACGGGAACACCGCGGCGACGATCCCGCACGACGTGCCGAGCCAGCCCGGCGAACGGCCGATCACTTGTTGCCAGGCGACCGTCGGCAGCACGCTGATAACGAGCCCGGCGACGGTCAGAACCGCGACGTCGACGATCAGTGACGCGACGCGGGACACCAGACCCGCGTACTGGTTGCCGTTGCTCGGCATGGCGGCCGGCGCGTCGTCGCGTACGACACCGTCGATGCCGTCACACACCCCGGATGTCGTTGAGACCCTTGGCCACCGTGCCCTTGTCGTTGCGCGCCACGACGCGCCGAGCCGCGGCCTCGAGCCTTTCGTCGGCCCGCACCGTGTTGGTCCGCAGTTGGTCGGCCAGCTGGCCGAGCACGCCACGACTCTGGTTGAGGATTAACTCCTGCACCCGGGAGTCGGTCGTCAAGTCGTCGATGATGACCGGAACCACGCGATCGCGGATGTCCGGCAGCGCACCGTCGATCAGCTTCGGCATCACGTCCGAGATCAGGTGCGGTACGAGGTCGTCGATGAACTTCGGCAGCACCTTGACCTGCGCCCACGCGAGTGCGTCGTCGATCGTCGCGTCGACCAACCCGGAGGCGCCCTGGCGGCGGGAAGCGATGGTGTCACGACCACGGCGCTCGGCGTCGTCGATCGCGACAGTGAGCATCTCGCGCGCCCGATCGGTGCGCTCCCGAGTCTTGACGGCGAGTCCGACAAACACCGCCGCCGCGCGCCCACCGACCGCGCGGGCTCCGCCGCGCACCTGTTCGGACGCGATCACCGCGGTGCCCACCGCGAGTTCGGTGATGTGCATCGTCGACCGCCAACTCGCCCCGTTGGACCCGCCCTCGGTCGCCGCCGCCTCATCCGAGGCATCGGTGCCGGCGGCCGCATCCGCGACGCCGTCCGGATCCGTCTCTGCGGTGGTCATGTCGCCCCATCCCTCCGGCCGACGCCGACCGGCCACGCGGTTCGCCAGAGATCCGCAAAGCCTCCGGACTGGCCGCTATCGCTCGGTATTGCCGATTCGATTATTGCCACGCATAAACGGCCTTGTACGGCGAATCAGTTCTAACCCGGCATACCGGTACCCGGGTGGCCGCCGCTCCCGGGCCGCCGGCCACCACCGGATAATGCGTTTCGTGCGCACCGACTTCGATCCGGCAACGCTCGGCCATGGCCGTACGTACCGGCTAATGAACTCGGTCGTGGTGCCGCGGCCGATCGCGTGGGTCTCCTCGACGTCCGCCGCCGGCGTCGACAACCTGGCACCGCATTCGTTCTTCACCGTCGCGAGCGTGACACCGCCGGTCGTGCAGTTCACCTCGGTCGGGCCGAAGGACACGCTGCGTAACGTCCGAGAGACCGGCGAATTCGTGGTGAACCTCGCGCCCGAGCCGCTGTTCGAGCAGATCAACGAGAGCGCGACGGACTACCCGCCGGAGATCGGCGAGTTCGACGCCGCCGGCGTGGCGCGGGAGCCGAGCGTGCGGGTCCGGCCGCCACGGGTCGCCGACTCGCCCGTCGCGCTGGAATGCCGGCTCCACGACGTGGTCCCGGTCGGCGACTGCTTCTTGATCCTCGGGCAGGTCGTGCACATCGCGATCCGCAGTGACACGCTCGTGGACGGTCACCCCGAAATACGGAGGCTCCGGCCGCTCGCCCGGCTCGGCCGCGACGAGTGGTCCACCATCGGCGAGGTGTGGGAAATCAAACGCCGCAAGTACGGCGCCTGACCGGTCAGCCATCAAGCCGTCGCCGAGCTACGGCGTCGGCGGGCTTGGGCAGGACACCGTGATTTGCGACGACACGCTACTGCTGTCGAACGCGGTGTTGGTGGAAATCGTGAGGATCGTGGTCGATGTCGTACAGGTCGCGAGGGACACCGCGAGTTGTCCGCCGATGTCATAAGAGGTCTGGCCGGACTTGTCGACCGATGTCCCGACCGGGGCGTCGCCGCCGGTGACAGAGACGCCGATACTGACGGGTCCAGTGCCGTCGGTCGTGACCACAATGTCGAAGATCGCGTTCGCGCCGTCATAGCTGAAGTCGGTGAGGTGAGCGCCGATGACTGCCGCCTGCGATGGCGGCGGGGTCGTTTCGGTCGGAGGTGTGGTCGGCGTGGTCGGGGGCGCCGTTGTCGGATTCCCGGTCGGATTCCCCGTCGGATGCGTGGTGTGCGTTGGCGGCGGCTGGATCGGGACTGGCGTGCCATGCCCGCCGGGAGCGGTCGTACGCGCGGGCGGCGCAGTGAGCGTGACGCCCGGCGTCGGGATGATGAGCAGGGTGGGAATGCCGGTCGGTGCGGTGGATGTGCCGCCGGTCGTCGTACCGTTCGGCAGGACGACGGCGAACTCCGGCTGGTCCGATGCGGTGTTCACGGACTTTCCACCCGCGCTCAAGCCGGCACTGATGCCGACGATGATCGCCACGACCAGCGCCGCGCCGACGAGGAGCCGGGTCGCCAACGCACTGCCGACCGCGGACGCGGTGCGTGACTGCTTGACCTCCGCCGGCCGAGGCTGCAGCGGGACGATGGCGCTGATCCGCCGGGCAAGCGCGGCCTCGCCGGCTCGCAACCAGTCCGAACCAAAGCGCTGGGCGGCGACCTGCTCCACCGAGGCCAGGTATGCCGCGGCGTCGACCGGGCGCTCGGCGGGATCCTTTGCCAGGCCGCGGGCCACGAGATCGCGGATCTGCTCAGGCACCTCGTCCAGTGGGATGTCGCCGTGCTCGTGTGCGGCCCGCATCTCGGCCATCGTCGCGGCGGGCGGGAACGGCGGGTGGCCGGTCAAGCACTCGAAGAACGCCGCCGCCGCGGCGTAGACGTCACTACGCGTGCCGGCCGGGTTGCGGTCCCACAGTTCCGGCGCCTGGTAGAGCGGCGTACCCGCACCCGGGTGCATGCTCTCCACCGGAGGCACCACGCCGAAGTCGACGACCTTCGGCGACCCGGCGAGCGTGACCTGGACGTTGGCCGGCCGGAAGTCGCGGTGCAGGACGCCCTTGCGGTGCGCGGCGGCCAGGCCACGAAGCGACCCGCGCAGGACCGCGAGCGAGGCCAGAGGCTCGATGACGCCCCGCGCGATGATTTCGCTCAACGAGACCCCGTCGACAAGCTCACTGACCAGCGCGCCGCCCTTCGGTCCCTCGACGTATTCGTAGAGCCGCGCGACGTTGGTGTTGTCGATCTCGGTGAGCAGCTTGACCTGGCCGCGGAACCAGTCGGATGGCACCGATCGGCCACGACGGCCGGCAGACAGGAACTTGATCGCGACGAACGTCCCGGTCGGGTCGTGCTTGGCGCTGACCACGGTGCCGGTCGCACCGCTGCCCAGTCGTCCAATCTCCGTATAGTCCGGTAGCCGCCAGGTCATGCCATTCCCTACTGGTCCGTTCCGCCGTTAGCCGCCGCAAATGTACTCGAAGGACGTGCTTGCCTCACGTCGCTGAGGTTCGAGCACGATCAGCGCGACCTCGGCAGTCTCCCTGCCTGACCCGCTGAACGTCCACTCCAAGTGCACTTCGGTTGGCCGCGACGCGTCGGCGACGTCGGCCGAATACACCCCGGTCGTCGTACCGTCGCTGCGTAGCCATTGGTATTTGAACGTCCCGGGCCCGCCGCTGGTGATGACCGTTCCGACCACGTCCGCCTCGAGCTGGCAGGCCGTCGCGAAGTGCTTCTGAACGGTCAGGGACACCGTGGTGATGTGCAACGGGCGATCGAGTCGCCACACTGCGTAACCGCTGATGCCGAGCACGATCGCCACAGCGAGCGCGATGTTCACCGCGAGCCGCGGCCACCAGGCCGGTCGGCCGAGTCGGGCGGGCACCGGCCGTCTTGTGTTGGATGCCGGTACGCCGCGGCCATAGCGCATATCGTGCACGACGTCGGGCGACGAGTCGTCCAACCCTGCCGGCCGCAACGACGGCGAGGACTGCGTGGGTACCTTCGGCTTCCACAGTCCTGTTGGCGGCGGCGGCGTGTCGTCCGACCCGCTGGCCGGACGGCGCGGCGGGATGACCGATGTCCTGCGTGGCCCGCGCGGCGTCGGTGTCCGTGGACCGTTGGTGTGGGGTAGGTCGGTGTCAACCGCGACGGTTGTCACGGCGCCGATCGTCTCCGTACCCGCCTCGGCGACATCGACCACCGCGGACGCCTCGGCGATCGCCGCCACCGCAGCCGCCGGCCGCGCGCCGGTGATCCCGCCGCCGTTTGACTCCGCATTGCCGACAGCCGCGGCGAACGGCTCAGCCCGGGCGAGTTCCCGCGTGCCCTCGTCCGACGCGATGTCCGTCATCTCGGCGTCCACGACCTCGACGTCCACGACCTCGACGTCCACGACCTCGACGTCCGCCGGCTCAGCTGCGGAGGGGATGTCTGCGCCCGCGGCCGCCACGTCGTCCGGTGAGTCGGGATCCGGGGCGTCCTCGACGTGCTGATCGACGGCCGTTCCCGCGTCGGCTCTCGCGTCGACGCCCGGGGCGAATGCTTGCGCTGCCGCATCGGCCACGCGAGTGCCGGGCACCCGTACGGTGGGCCGCTGTCCGTCGAACTCGTCCGGGTACGCCTCGATCGCCGGATCCGCCTCGAAAAGTGCATCGATGGCGCGTACCACGGCGTCCGGATCCGGGTCGCCGGCGATCCGGTAGCGGAGCATCACGTCATGCAGCCCGACTCGGTTCGGGTAGCCGTGGAACGTGTGGGCAGCCTCCTCGAGGTCGACGAGCGCCGGCACCAGGCCATCGGCTTGCGCGACATCGGCGCTGGCCTCGAGCGCGACGGCCTGCGACAGGAACCGCAGGCGGCGGACGTGGCCAGCGAGCAGCCGGACGGTCGCGGCCCAGCCCTCGACATCAGCGCGGACCGCACTCGTGGCGCCCGACACCGTCGCGGCACGCCCGCCGAATCGAGCGCTGGTGCTAGCTCCGAAGCCGTTGAATGGCGCGCCGCCGCCGTTGCCGTTCAGGTTGGCCGGCTCGGTTGTCGCGAGCGCCGGTGCGAGGCCGGCCTCGGTCACGCGTACCACGCCGGTCCGCGACACGACGACGGTGCGCAGGCTGAAGGCGCCGTGCACGAGCCCGTGGCCGTGCAGGCCGGCGAGCGCACGTCCGGAGTCCAAGGCGATGTGTGCCGCATCGGTCGGCGTGAGGATGGCGTCGTTGATGAGATCGGCCACGCTCGGCCCGGGCGCGATGCCGACGAACGTCCAGACCTGGTTGCCACCGACGGCAACGTCGGCAATCGGAGCGACGCCAGACACGCGAGCCGCGATGACCGCGCGGATCGAGGTCAGCACGCGCTCCACGGTCGTCTGGTCGGCCGGATCGACGGGCAGCCGCATCGCCGCGCACACGCCGCCGTCGCCGAGGACGATCGCGCTCCACGTGCCGCAGGCGCCGTCCCGATGGATGTCCGGGACGAATTCGATCCGCGCCATCAGCCCGGCCCTGCTGCGCAGCGCGCGGCGCCGAGCGGCGTCGCGCCGGCCTCGAGGCGGTCGGACACGGCCCGAGACGGCCTCGCCGCGCCGGCTGAGCTCAACCCCGTGCTCGTCATCCACCCTCGCCGCAGACCACTGAAGTGGGATTCGTGCCGAACGCCGCGGCGGGTCGCGAGCGAGTGCGCTAGCGAGCCGCCGTGATGGCGATGCTGAGCGTACGTCACATGTGGACCGGCACGCACGCACCGATATCTGACCGTCACCCGGTGCGACACTAACCCGTACGAATGGGTCCTGTACGCCCCGCCTGGGTCCGCCGAATCGGTCGTTCGGCCCGACGTCGACCGGCGGATCGAGGTGGCGACGCCGCCGGAACGGCCTGCTGGCACGTGGTAGCGAATAGGCTGGGTTCTACCGCCGAGCACGGCGCGAGCCGGAGTTGCGTAAGGTACGTCGACTGGTTGCATGGGGTGCGTCGACCCGGCCGGGCGGAGACCTCACGCCGAGGTAGGCCGATCCGGTGTTGGATGTATCTGGAATCAGACACCGGAATGATCGGGACGGAGCGCGGATGGCAAGGTCCGACTGGCTGTCACAGGTGCGTCGCGTGGACAAGCCGTGGGGGTACGAGCTGCACTTCGCCCTCGTGGACGGCCGGTATTGCGGCAAGGAGCTGCACATCGACGCGGGCCATGCGTTGTCGCTGCAGTACCACGACGTGAAGGACGAAACCGTCTTCGTGCAATCCGGCCGCCTGCTCTTCCAGATCGGCAAGGATGTCGACGAGCTGGACGAGTTCGAGCTGCTGCCCGGCGAGGCGATTCATATCTCGGCCGGGACCATCCACCGGATGACCGCGATCGTCGACACCGTCGTGCTCGAGGCCAGCACCACCGAGCTGGGCGACGTGGTCCGGCTCGAGGACCGCTACGGCCGGGCGGCAAGCTGAGTAGCCTGCGACTGAGGCGAACCGCGACCCCGAGCGGCACCGCGATCCGAGCGGCACCGCCACCTGAACAAGCAGTCAGCCGGCCGCCGAGACAACGGTGCGGCGGCGGAGCTCACCGCCGGCGTATTTGGCGAGCACCTGCGCACGGGCGTCGGCCGCCCGGCGGAGGGCCGCCTGCCGAGCCGCGGCAACCTCGGACGCGAACTCCGGGTGCCGCGCGAGCACGTCGGCATACGCCGCGCCCTCGTCACGCAGCAAGCGGTCGGCGGCCGCACTTGTCACGTACGCAGACAGCGACTGGCCGGCGGCGGCGGCCGCCCGAGCCAACGCCTCGCAAAGGCTCTCATCGACATCGATGGCGATCGTGGTGCTGCCCATGCCGGAAGCGTAACGCCGGGGTGCTCGCACCCGCAGGACACCACATACGTCAGGTGTGGCGCGATCCATGGCGAAAGCTGCATTTGATAATGAGAATGGTTTTCGTTAGCGTCGCCACGTGACCTCGGATCGGATTGCGCGCAGCGCGTCGCGGGCCGTCGCCGTGGCCGCAGCGGCAGCGGCGGTGCTCGCCGCAGTGTTCGGAGCCGCCGGCTGCGCCACGACTCCGGCACCGGTCTCCGCGACCGGTCGGGTCCGCGTGGTGGCCGTCGAGAATTTCTGGGGCAGTCTGGCCGCCCAGCTTGGCGGTGACCATGCCGACGTCACGAGCATCATCGCGAGGCCGGCGACCGACCCGCACGACTACGAGCCGAGCGGTCCGGACGCGGTCCACCTGGCCGGTGCACAACTCGCAATCGTCAACGGTGTCGGTTACGACGCGTGGGCGACGAAGATCGTCACGGTCGACCGGGACCCTGGTCGGCTCGTGTTGACCGTCGGTGACGTGGTCGGTGTTGCGCCCGGTGGCAACCCGCATCGGTGGTATTCGCCGACCGACGTACGCCGGGTCATAGACCGGATCACCGCCGACTATCAACGGATCGACCCGGCCAACGCGGCGTACTTCGCGCGGCAGCACGACGTGGTCGTGAACTCCGACCTGAGACAGTATTTCGGGCTCATCGACGACATCCGCGCGCGATATGCCGGCACGCCGGTCGGCGCATCCGAGTCGATCTTCGCGCCGCTCGCCGAGGCGACCGGCCTCGACCTCATCAGTCCGCCGAGCTTCCTCGACACGATCAGCGAGGGCGGCGAACCGACCGCCGCCGACAAGGCGACCATCGACGCGCAGATCTCCGAACGAAAGATCAAGGTGTACGTATACAACAGCCAGAACGCGACGCCGGACGTACAGCGACAGGTCGACGCCGCGAAGGCGGCCGGCATCCCCGTCACGACGATCACCGAGACGTTGTCGCCGGCCGGTGCCTCGTTCGAGCAGTGGCAGGTCCGGCAGCTCATCGCGCTGCGCAATGCGCTGGCCGCGAGCGACCCGGCCGACCAGCCGATGACGACGCCGTCGCCGGCGCCGAGCGGGAAGTAGGACGCGATGTCGCAACGCGTGACTCGCCCGCTCGTCGACGTACGGGACGCCGGCATCGTCGTCGGCGGTCGGATCGTCTGGACACACGTGAACGCGTCGATCGCAGCCGGCGAGTTCGTTGCCATCCTCGGCCCGAACGGAGTCGGCAAGTCGACCTTGCTCAAGGCGATCCTCGGGCTGCTGCCACTGGCCTCCGGCTCGGTGGTCTGGACCGATCCGGCCGACCGTCGCGCGGTCGGATATCTCCCCCAGCGCCGGAGCTTCGACCCGTCACTGCGGGTACGCGGCGTCGACGTGGTGCGCCTCGGCGTGGACGGCGACCGCTGGGGCGTACCGCTGCCCGGCCGCCGGTCTCGGGCCGCCGCACGCCGGGTACGGGACCTCGTCGACCTGGTCGGCGCCGGGGCGTACGCGCACCGGCCGATCGGCCAGCTGTCCGGCGGCGAGCAGCAACGGCTGCTCATCGCGCAGGCGTTGGCGCGCCGGCCGCGGCTGCTGATGCTCGACGAGCCGCTCGACAGCCTCGACCTGCCGAACCAGGCCGCGATCGCTGCCCTGATAAGCCGAATCTGCCGCGATGAAGGCGTCGCGGTCATCATGGTCGCGCACGACGTGAACCCGATCCTCGCCTACCTGGACCGGGTGATCTATCTCGGTCAGGGCGGCGCGGTCACCGGCGCGCCGAGCGAGGTGATCACGTCGGAGACGCTCACCGCGCTCTATGGCACGCCGATCGAGGTCCTGACCACGTCGGACGGACGGCTCGTGGTGGTCGGCCAGCCGGAAGCGCCGGCACACCACACCGATCGTCATGCCGGTCATGGCGGACACGCACACTCCGACCGCGCGCCGTCGCAGAACGCCGATCCGCGATGACGCCGTTCAGCTGGAACCTCATCGCCGATCTGCGCGAGATGTGGTCGATCCCCCTCGTGCTGAACGCCTTCCGCGCTGGCACGGTGATCGCCGTCGTGGCCGCCGTCGTCGGCTGGTTCATGGTGTTGCGCCGACAGAGTTTCGCGGGCCACACGCTCGCACTCGTCGGATTCCCCGGCGCCGCGGCGGCGGTATGGCTCGGCATCGGCGTCACCGTCGGCTACTTCTCGTCGTGCATCGCCGCCGCGTTGGTCATCGCACTGCTGCCGACCGCTGGCCGGCGCGGCTACCGCGAGGAGTCCGCGGTGATCGGCACAGTGCAGGCGTTCGCGCTCGCCTGCGGCACGCTGTTCGTGTCGCTCTACAAAGGATTCCTCGGCGGCACCACTGCGCTGTTGTTCGGCACATTCGTCGGCATCTCGGCCCGGCAGGTCGTGACGCTGGCGGTCGTCGGCGTCGCCGTCGTGGCGGTCATCGGCATGATCGCGCGACCGCTCGTGTTCGGATCGATCGACCCCGACGTCGCGACCGCCGGCGGCATCCCGGTGCGCGCGTTGGACGCGGTCTTCCTGGTGGTGCTCGGCGCGACCGCGGCGGAGGCCAGCCAGATCACCGGAACGCTACTCGTCTTCGCGTTGCTGCTGTTGCCCGCCGCTACCGCGCAACGGCTGACCGCTCGACCGGGCTGGGGCCTCGTACTCGCCGTGGCGATCGGCTTGATCACGGTGTGGACCGCGTTGTTCATCGCGGTCTACTCCGTCTACCCGATCGGTTTCTGGCTCACGACCATCGCGTTCGGGCTGTACGTGCTCGCGTCCGCCGGCGCGGCTATCCGGGATCGTCGCGGGGCGCTCGCACGTGCATCGGCGCGGGACGACCGGTACGACGCCGCGCCGAGCCTGCTGACATGAGCACCGCCGTGGTCACGCTTGCATCGCCGGCGCTCGGCGATGTGTTCAGCCATCCGTTCATGCGGTACGCGTTCCTGGCCGGCACCGCGGTCGCGGTCGCGGCCGGTCTGGTCGGCTACTTCCTCGTGTTACGCGCACAAATCTTCACCGCCGACGCGCTGTCCCACGTCGCGTTCACTGGCGCGCTGGCGGCACTCGCGGCCGGCCTGGACGCACGCATAGGGCTGTTCGCCGTCACGGTATTGGTCGCGGTCGCGATGGGTGTGCTCGGGCGGCGGGCACGCCCCGACGATGTCGTCATCGGCGGCGTGTTCGCGTGGATCCTCGGCCTCGGCGTGTTCTTCCTGACGCTCTACACGACTCGGCGCAGCGCCGGCGCCAACGGGCAGGCCGGGGTCAGTGTCCTGTTCGGCTCGATCCTCGGCCTGTCCGGCCGCGACGCCGTGGTGAGCGCCGCCGTCGCCCTCGCGGTGAGCGCCGCAGTGCTGGCCGTCGCCCGACCGCTGCTGTTCGCGAGCATCGACGACGCCGTCGCGGCCACCCAGGGCGTACCGGTCCGGCTGATCGGGTACGCGTTCCTCGTGCTCGTCGGGATCACCGCCGCGGAGGCCACCCAGGTGGTCGGTGCGCTGCTCATCCTCGGTCTGCTGGCCGCACCGGCCGGCACCGCGATGCGGGTCACCGCACGGCCGCTGCGAGCGCTCGCGATCTCGGTCGGCATCGCGGTCGCGAGCGTCTGGATCGGTCTAGTGACTAGTTATCTGGTGCCGGCCGTGCCGCCGAGCTTCGCGATTCTCGCGGTCGCCACGGCGGCGTACGTGGTGACGTTCGCGTTGCCGGCGCGCCGTCTCGCGATCGGCTGACGCGCTCGGTCAGTGCGGTGCGCCGTTGCCGAGATTCTGCACAGTGCCGGTCATGAGGTGGCCGGGCAGTTGGGCGTACGCCGCGCACAGCACACCGCGGTTGCCGAGATTCCACTGCTCCTCGTCGGGCGCCTTCGGCCACCACGACCAGCCGACACTGGTGTTGTGATAGTTGGCAACCGACCCGAAGCCGAGGAACGCGGCGATCTTCGCCTCGCACGCGTCGCGGAACAGGTTCCCGCCGGTCTCCGCGTCCGGGAACGGCCCGGCCTTGGCCCGGTACACACCGACTGTCTCGTACGTGTGCGGCCGATCGCAGTTCGCCGGCGCGGACTGCGCATCGATGCACGTGATCGCCGCCGGTCGGTTGCCGCGCAACCCGTTGCGCAGGCTCGTCGTGCTGGACTTCGGCACACCCTGCCACGTCGAAGTCGGCAGCAGCACGCACGCGCTCCACTTCGCGCCGCCGCGCCAGGCATCCGAGGACGGCAGGGCAACACCCAGCCATGCGTACGCGCTGCGCCAGTCACCGCCGAGGTAGTCGTCGGCGTTGTCCACGCAGTCCTGATACGTCGCCTGTACGGCGCCGGACGTGGCGCTCGGCGGCGTGGTCGCGGTCGAGACGGACCCGGTCGGATGGCTCACGGTGACGACTTCGAATGCGTGACGGGACCCGCAGCCGACCGGCGCCACGTGATCGTTCACGGACCACACCGTCGTTAGGTCTGCGTCGATAGGGCTCGCCCACGACGCGGCAAAGCAGTCACGCGCCACCGGTACGACGGGCGTGCCGCCGGCCGCCGGCGTACCACCGCTGTTGGGCAACACCATCACCGCGACCACGGTGCCCGCTACGACGATCGCCGCCGCGATCGCGTACCACAGGCGTCGGCGCCGGCCGCGTCGCACCGCGGGGGACCCGGACATGGCCGGCCGGTTTGGCGGCCCGGACGTCGGCCTTGGTGGACCGGACGTCGGCCGCTGACGTGCCGGCGCGGCCGCTGGTGGCGCGGACATCACGCGCGCTTGGGCGCCATAGGGCGGCGCGGGCGGTCGGCGCGGTCCCGGCGCAACCGACGGCGTCGGGATTCGACCTCCGTGCCCGCCGGTCGGCGATGGTCCGGCCGGCGGTACGGGATTGGATCGCACACCAATGGGGGGTGGCGCGGCCACCGGACTGGCAACCGGTGCGGCCGTGGCGCGCGGCGCGTTCTCCGGCGGCGGTGCCGCATCGGCCTGTGCTGCGGCCGGTGCTGCCGCCTGCGCTGCGGCCGGTGCTGCCGCCTGCGCTGCGGCCGGTGCTGCCGCCGGCGCTGCGGCCGGTGCTGCCGCCGGTGCTGCGGCCGGTGCTGCCGCCGGTGCGATCTCGGACGCGGGTCGGCTGGCGATCCGCTGCGGCAATTGTTCGCCGCCCGGCGC
>DATFRR010000236.1:0-3463 GCA_035263025.1 Micromonosporaceae bacterium | reverse complement strand
CGGAACGCCACCGAGCAGATGCGCCTCGCGCAACCGATGCGCGACATAGGCGGCCTCACTGGCCGTCGACCGGAACGTGTGCACGCTGACCTCGCCAGCCGGCACGCCGTCCGCGGCGGCGAGGCGCCGATGTCCGGCCGGCCCGCGCAGCCGTGCCGCGACGCTGCGCGACGCGTCGAGCAACGGACCAGCAAAGCGATGTGTCTCGGTCAGCATCACAACCTCGGCGGGCTCCCCCGAGACGCGCGTGAATCGCTCCGGGAACGCCGCCACGTTGGCCGGCTCGGCGCCGCGGAAGGCGAAGATCGACGAGTCCGGGTCGGCGAACGCAACCATGTTGGCGCCGCCGCCCGCGATGAGATCCAGCAGGTCGACCTGGGCCGGATCGATGTCGGCGAACTCGTCGACGTAGACGTATGCGGCCCGCTGCCGCTCGGCCGCGAGCAGCCGCGGGTCGGCGCGCAGCAGGTCGACCGCGGCACGGACAAGCTCGGCGTTGTCGTATCCGGCGCCGGCCCGCCCGGTTTCATCCCGAAGCGACAGCACCTCGTCGTATTCGGTGAGGAATCCGGCCGCCGCGCGCCAGTCGCGTCGACCGTAGCGGTCGCCGAGGTCGGCCAGTCCCTTCGCGTCGATGCCTCGCTCCGCTGCGCGCAACAGCAGGTCGCGCAGCTGAGTCGCGAACGCCCGGGTGTGCAGCGCACGTCCCAAATCGGACGGCCAAGCCTCCGGGTCTCGTTCGGCCAGCAACTCCCGGATGACAAGGTCCTGCTCCGGACCGGTGAGCAGGCGAGGCGTCGGCTCACCCGCATCGCACGCGGCCCGTCGCAACAGGCCGAACGCATAGGCGTGGAACGTTCGTACCACCGGTTCGGCGGTGACCCGACCGCGACCGCCGGCCGCAGCGTCACCACCGGCGAGCGCCGCCTCGACACGCTGCCGCAGGGCGGCGGCGCCCCGACGGCCGAAGGTGAGCACGACGATCCGGGACGGATCCGCGCCGGATGCGACACGCGCCGCGACGGACGCCACCAGCAACGATGTCTTGCCCGTGCCCGGGCCGCCGACGACCAGGAGTGGACCGCGGTCGTGCGCGATGACGCGCATCGCGTCGGCACTCCACGAGCCGATCGAGCGTCCGTCGTTCGACCCGGCAGCGCTCGATCGCACCAGCCGCCACGCCGGTCGAGTGGACTGCGCGCCGGCGTCCGTGCGAGGCGCGGCTGGATCGCTCACGCGCCTATCAGACCACGCGAGTGCGACACACGTACGGTGGCGCGACGGCGGCCTGCACATGTGGCGCAGCGGACGCCCTGCCAGCGGCGACGGCGGTCCGTTACGCGCCCGGGCGATCCGCTACGCGGACGGGCCGAGGCCGTCGGAGAGGGCGGCATCCGCGTCCACGATGTGGCGCACCGCCTCGTCTACGTCGTCGGTGACGCACAGCAGATCGAGGTCGTTCGGGCTGATCTTGTTTTCCGGCGCCATCGTCTCGCGCATCCAGTCGATCAAGCCGCGCCAATACGACGAACCCATCAGCACAACGGGGAAGCGCGTGACCTTGCCGGTCTGTACCAAGGTCAGCGCCTCGAACAGCTCGTCCATGGTGCCGAAGCCACCGGGCAGCACGACGAAGGCTTGGGCGTACTTGACGAACATCGTCTTGCGGGCGAAGAAGTAGCGAAAGTCGATGCCGATGTCGACCCAGTTGTTCAGGCCTTGCTCGTAGGGCAGCTCGATGCCGAGTCCGACGGACAGCCCGCCGGCCTCGGTAGCGCCCTTGTTCGTCGCCTCCATGACGCCCGGCCCGCCACCGGTGATCACCGCGTACCCGGCTCGGGCCAGCGCGCCACCGAGTGCCTCGGCCATCTGCCAATCGTCGGAACCTGGCTTGGCGCGCGCCGACCCGAACACGCTCACCGCGGTCGGCAGATCGGCGAGGCTGTCGAAGCCTTCGACGAATTCCGACAGGATCCGCAGCGCTCGCCAGGCATCCTTGGTCTTCCAGTCGGCGCGCAGCCGCGAGTCGAGCAGGCGCTGATCGGCGGTAGAGAGCGACACCGCCTCGCGCCGGAGCGTCACCGGGCCGCGGTGCCGCTCGGGCGCCGCTTGGTTCGACGCCTCGGCGCCGCCGCCGGGCGGCTGCGGCCCACCGGTCGAAGCGTCCCTGCCACCGCCGTGCGAGGGCGGCCCACCGGCCGACCCGCCCGTGGCGCCCGAGGCACCGGCTCTTGTCATGCGTTCACGGTAGCCGCACCGACGCGTCGGAGCTGGCGGCGAGCCACGCGGACAGCGTGCGCGCACCGTCTTTGATCTTCGCGATCTCCACGCGCTCGTCCTGCTTGTGTGCGAGGTTCGGGTCGCCAGGACCGAAGTTCAACGCCGGTACGCCCAGCGCGGCGAAGCGCGCCACGTCGGTCCAGCCGTACTTGCCGATCGGTGGCTCGCCGACCAGCGCGATGAATTCCTTCGCGGCCGGATGATCGAGTCCGGGCAGCGCGCCGGGCGCCGAGTCGACGATTGCCACATCGAAGCCGTCGAACACCTCGCGCAAGTGGTGCTCCGCGGCCGCCTCGTCGCGGTCCGGCGCGAACCGATAGTTCACGTCGACCACGCACTCGTCCGGGATCACGTTCGAGGCCACGCCACCCCGGATGCCGACCGCGTTACATCCCTCGCGGTAGTGGCAGCCGTCGATGGTCACCTCGCGGCCGCGATAGTCGGCGAGCCGACGCAGTGCCTCGCCGACCGCGTGAATGGCGTTGACGCCGTACCACGACCGGGCGGAATGGGCCCGTACCCCCGTCGCGGTCACCCTCGCTCGCATGGTGCCCTGACAGCCGCCTTCCACCAGGCCGTACGTCGGCTCGAGCAGGATCGCGAAGTCGGCGCGCAGCAGGTCCGGCTGGGCATCCGCCACGATCGTCAAGCCATTGCGCGCCGCCTCGACCTCCTCGCACTCGTAGAAGAAGTAGGTCACGTCGTGCCGCGGTTCCGGCACACCGAGCGCGAGCCACAGTGCCAATGCCGTACCCGACTTCATGTCCGACGTACCGCAGCCCCACATCACACCGTCGGCCGTACGGCTCGGAAAGTTGTCCGCGTGCGGCACGGTGTCGAGGTGTCCGGCCAGTACGACACGCTGCGGCCGGCCGAGATCGGTGCGCGCGTAGACGGTGTTGCCGATCCGCCCGACGGTGAGGTGAGCGGCGCGTCGGACGGCCGCCTCGACGGCATCGGCGATGTCCGCCTCGTCGCCGGACACCGACGACACATCCACCAGCGCGCGCGTCAACGCGACCGGATCGGCCAGGACTTCGGGTGAAAGATGTGCCACGCACCGAGATTAGCGATCCGGGCGCGCCGCGGTCGGCAGGCATCGGTACGGTGGCGAATTGTGACCGCACACGTGACGACCGGCGCCTGGGGCCTGGGCCTGGCCACCGTGACCGCCGAAGGGCAG
>DATFRR010000235.1:0-3542 GCA_035263025.1 Micromonosporaceae bacterium | reverse complement strand
GCTCGCGCAGCTGCAGCTTGCCTACCCGACGTGGCAGGGCTTGCAGGGCAACGAAGGTCCCGGGTACGTGGTGGCCGACGGTGGTCTGGCAAGCCAGTACCGCATCGCGGTGTCCAATGGGCGCGTCATCGAGATAGCGGTCCAGTTCGACGCGCAGGACTGCTACGAGTAAGCGGCGCGTCGCAGCAAATGCGCGGCAACCAGGCCAGCGGGCTGCCCCCCACGATGGCGACGGTGGTACGCATCGGCGGCGATTCTGTCTCCGCCGCGCGCGGTCGAACACGGTGCTAGCCCGGAGCTTGCCTGGAGCGGGTTTCCGGGCGCCGGAACCGGGGAAGGCCTTGAGGATGCCAAAGTTTGTGACCATCGGGTACGGAGACCGTGACGGATACGAGCGCACCGACCCCGCGGTGCGCAACGAGGCGCACGAGCGTGATGTGCAGCTTCAAAGCGAGGGTTTCGACATGGGAGTCGCCGGCATGCCGGTGCAGGTGCGCAATCACGACGCGGCCGGTGTGCAGACCGAGAGCGGCGGGTTCATGCGTTCTCAGCTGCCGGTGGCCGGTTTTGCGGTCATCGAGGCCGCCAACATGGCAGAGGCGGTCGACATGGTCTCGAACACCCCGTGCGCCGTAGCGCACGGGGTCGTCGAAGTTTGGCCGATCGATCCGAGGCTCTAGGCCGGCTCGCCGGCACGCCCCGGACGTCAGGCTCCGGCTATGTCACGCCTCGCTTGTCCCGACGCCCACCGGGCAGGACATTCCGTTCGGCCCGATGTTGCAGTAGCCGCCCGGGTTCTTGTGCAGGTACTGCTGGTGGTAGCCCTCGGCGTAGTAGAACTCGCGCAGCGGCGCGATTTCGGTGGTGATCTCGCCGTACCCGGCCTTCGTCACGACCGGTGCGAACGCGGACCGCGACGCCTCGGCGGCGGCCGCCTGTGACGGCGTCGTGGTGTAGATCGCCGAGCGATATTGGGTGCCGACGTCGTTGCCCTGGCGGTTGCCCTGTGTCGGGTCGTGGTTCTCCCAGAACACCTTGAGCAGCCGGTCATAGGACACCACGCTAGGGTCGTAGACGACCTGGACCGCCTCGGTGTGACCGGTCATGCCGGTGCACGTCTCCTCGTAGGTCGGGTTCGGCGTGTGCCCGCCGGCGTAGCCGACCGCGGTCGAGTAGACGCCCGGGATCTTCCAGAACATTCTCTCGGCGCCCCAGAAACAGCCCATCCCGAAGACCGCGATCTCCGATCCGGTCGGCCACGGGCCCTGCTGTGGGGTACCCAGGACCGCGTGCACGGGTGGCACGGACAGCGGCGTCGCCCGACCGGGCAGCGCCTGGTCGGCGGTGGGCATGGCAAGGGCGGTGCGGCGCAGAAACACGGTGCGCTCCCTGGTTGTCGATTCGGCCGGACCATGCGTCCGGCGACTGACACAACCACCATGTCGCACGAGGTGTTCCGCGCGAAACCCGGGTCGGGGACGTTGTAAGGGTTCTTACCGCCTCGGCCGGTCCGGGCGCCTCGGCTGGTCCGGCCGGCACTGCCATGATCCATTCTGCGGTGGAATCTTGACCGAATGGCGACCGCGATTCCACCGCAGAGTGGATCATGAGCGACGCCGTCGACTCATACGGACGCGGCCGGTCAGGAAGCGACGGCGGCGCGGATCTTCGCGGCGATGGCGGCCGCTTCGTCCTCCGACGCGTACGGTGCCCGCGGCCAGAAGAAGCCACGCAACCCGTCCTTGCGACGTCTCGGTACGACATGCGTGTGCAAGTGCGGCACGCTCTGACTGACCTTGTTGTTCATCGCGACGAACGTACCGTCGGCGTCCAGGCCAACCTCGACGGCGCGTGCCACGCGCTGGACCAGCAGGAAATAGCCGGGCAGCAGCGCGGCAGGCAGCTCGCTCAGCGTCTCGACATGCTCGCGCGGTATGACGAGCGTGTGTCCGGGGAACACCGGCCGGCGGTCAAGGAACGCGAGTCCATCCGGAGTATCCGCGACGATGTGCGCGGGCACCTCGCCAGCGATGATCGCGCAGAAGACGTCCGTTGCCACAGCGGCCACCTTAGCGACCGGCGGTCGAGCGGCCGCCGGGCGAGTGGCCCGCTGGCGACGGCGACGTTGCGAATCTAGGTGCGGTGGTGTCGACATGGTGGCACTGGCGCACCTAGATCGGCCGACGGCGCGCGCCGGACAAACCGAGCGTTAGGCTGTGCCGGTGACGAACAGCCCAGCCGATCACGGCTTCGAAACGCTTGCCATCCACGCAGGTCAGGAGCCCGAGCCGCGGACCGGCGCGGTGGTGACGCCGATCTTCCAGACGTCCACGTACGCCCAGGACGCGGTCGGTGCGCCGCGTCTCGGGTACGAGTACAGCCGCAGCTCCAATCCGACGCGCGACGCGTTGCAGGAGTGCCTCGCGGCACTCGAATCCGGCCGGCGCGGCCTGGCGTTTGCGAGCGGACTGGCCGCCGAGGACGTCCTGGTGCGCACCGTCTGCAAGCCGGGCGATCACGTCGTGATCCCGGACGACGCCTACGGCGGCACGTACCGGCTGTTCTCGCGCGTTGCCGAGCGGTGGGGACTCGCGTGGAGTGCCGCGCCGGTGAGCAACGTGGACGCCGTACGGGCCGAGATCCGGCCGAACACCCGCCTCGTGTGGGTCGAAACGCCGACCAATCCGCTGCTCGCGATCGCAGACATCGCTGCACTGGCGCAGGTTGCGCACGAGGCCGGCGCGCTGCTCGTGGTCGACAACACGTTTGCGTCGCCGTACCTGCAACAGCCGTTGACCCTCGGCGCGGACGTTGTCGTGCACTCCACGACGAAATACATCGGCGGGCACTCCGATGTGGTCGGCGGCGCGCTCGTCGTGGTGGACGAGGAGCTGGGTCAGCAACTCGCGTACCACCAGAACGCGATGGGTGCGATCAGCGGCCCGTTCGACTCCTGGCTCACCCTGCGGGGCGTCAAGACGCTCGGGGTACGCATGGATCGGCATTGTGACAACGCGGAGCGCGTCGCGTCGTTCCTGACGCACCATCCGAAGGTCGCGAGCGTTGCCTACCCCGGCCTCCCCGAGCATCCTGGCCACGAGATCGCGGCCAAGCAGATGCGGCGATTCGGCGGGATGGTGAGCTTCCGTGCCGCCGGTGGCGAGGGTGCCGCGATCGACGTATGTAATAGGGCAAAACTGTTCGTACTCGGCGAATCGCTCGGCGGCGTCGAGTCGTTAATAGAGCACCCGGGCCGCATGACGCACGCAAGCGCGGCCGGTTCTCCGTTGGAGGTGCCCGGCGACCTGGTCCGCTTGTCTGTCGGCATCGAGACGGTGGATGATCTCCTCGCGGACTTGGAGCAGGCCCTGGCCTGACGCATGCGATGTGCTCGACGCGTGGCCCGAAGGCCACGCGTGGTATTTCCCGTCGGAGGCACCGATGGCCCTCGAGGCGCCGGACGGCACTGTCTCGTGGGTCGGCGCGACGGCGAAACAGATCGCGCGTGCGGTGCGCCGAGGCGACACGTCGGCGGCCGAAGT
>DATFRR010000234.1:0-5053 GCA_035263025.1 Micromonosporaceae bacterium | reverse complement strand
GGTGGTCGCAGTCCGGCCGCTGGCCGTCGGCGTGGGCCTCGGCTTCGACGTCACCGTCGGTCGGGGTGTCGGCGTCGGGCTCTCGGTCGGCGTCGGATTCTCGGTCGGCGCCGCGCTCGGACTGGGTGACTCGGTCGGCGGTGCGCTGGGCGGGTCGCTCGGCGGGTCGGTCGGCGCGTCGGTCGCCGCGTCCGTCGCGGAGCCGCTCGCGGCCGGCAACACGCTACCCAACAGACCTACCACGCCGCCGATGACTGAGGCGACCGGCTTCGGCTGGTCGCCTTTCGCACCGGTCGTCTTGCTTCCCGCGGCAGCCGTAATCGGTGCACTAGTGCCCGACGACGTGCCGGCTTTGTGGGTCGCGGCGCCCGCCTTGCCGCCGTTCGACTGGCCGCTGCCGTTCGACTTGCCGCCGTTCGTGTTGCCCCCAGTCGTGTTGCCGCCATTCGTCTTGCCAGAGGACCCAACCGCGCGCGCGATCGCAGACTGGAGCGGTGTCGGGGTACACGTGTCCGCGGCCGCCGGGGATGCGTACCGCACCGCAAAGGCCGCAGATGCGGCCAGCGTCGTCCCGACCACGGCGATCACGAGCGCTCGCCCACCGTGGCGGCCAGAATCGCCGGCCGGCCGCTGGGAGTCGTCTAGCGCATGACGCCGGACGCGAAACGGGTGGCGCTGCTCACCCTCCACGTTCTGCTCGGGTCCGCGTTGCTGCTCCTGCGCGGGGGCGCTGACAGCATCTGCAGATGTGGTCGCGTCGACGTCGGTTGGCCGAGCGAAGAAGTCGTTCGGGTCGGTGACGTCGGTCTCGATCGGCAGCCCGCTACCCGTGTCGTCCGGTCCTGGTCCGTCGGCATCGTCATTCGGGCCGGCCACAGTCGGTTGCGCGCCGCGGTCGTAGCGGCGTTTGTCCGGGACCCACGCAATGCTCAGCGCGCCGCCGACGATGCCCAGCAGCAGCCCGATCAAGAAGCCGCCGAGATTAACCGAGACGATCGAATACACCACTGCCGCATTGCCGACGATGCCGTAAAACAGTCGCTGCGATGGCAGCGTCCAGGTGAGCGCGCCGCAGAGGATGACTACGAGCGGAATGATGTAGGAGTAGAACCCGATGAGTCCGAGGTGGATCTCGATGTTTCCGAGGCTCAGGTTGCCGCTGTAGAGGAGTTCGAGACCGCTCAGGATCAAGAACAGGCCGCCCCAGAACGGGCGGGCCTTCCGCCATCGCCGGAAGGCGCGCCGCCCGCGCGTGAACCGACCATCCTGCGGCGCCGCCGCGTCCACGGTCATGTGTTGCTCCTCTGCAGGTGCTACGTCAACGTGCGGTGCGTGGAACGGACCCGCCGCGGTTGGCTGGCGTACGCGGCCGTTCAACGCGACGCGGGCCCCGTGGTCTCGATCCACGGGACCCGCATCTCGCGAACTAGCAGCCGGTGCTGCCGAGAGTCAGGCTCAGTCCGGGCAGGGTGAACGTGCCCGCCGTGGTTGCCCACGCGGTCTGCCGGAGGTTGATGATCTTGACCTCGTCCGCGGCCTGGCCAAAGCCACCCGCGACCCCACGCCTCGAGAGGGTCGAAGCGTCCTGGCCGATGTTGATGTGCGTGAACGTCGCGTCACCACTCAACTGCGTCATGTCAATGAGCAGGTTGTCCGCGTGGGCCTTGGTCTCGCCAGAGCCCGCGGTGAGCTTCAACACGACTGTTCCGAACGGCGTCGGCTGCGCGACCGACTGACACAGATCGGTCAGATCCGCGCTGCCGATCTCCGAGACTGCGACCGCGTGCGGCGTGCCGTCCTTCTGCTGGACGATCGAGCCGTACTGCACGAAGTCCGTACCCGACAGCTCGGACGCGGTGACGACGAACTGCACGCCGGACACGGCGAACGACACCGGCACGGCGCCATTCGCGACTCCGGCGCCGAGCGCGCCGACCACGAGCACGGTCGGAACGATGGCGGCCGCGAACCGGCGCCAGCGGGTGCCACCTTCGGTGGCTTGCTTCTGATCTCCCACGCAGGTCCTCCTTTGACGTATGCGGTCACCGCGCGTACCGGTGCCGCCCGGCCCGTCGACCGTCGGTCGGTACGCGAGCCCGCCGGTCGCGTTGAGGCGCCGCGGCGTGGGCTGCCGGAGATCGTGCCGGATGCCCGGAGGACGGACAAGAGCCGTGGCTACTCGTTGGTAACCGGACGGTGGACGGGAGAGTCACGATCCGCAACGTGACCGCCGCCACCCGTACCCACGAAGGTGTTCGAAACCAGGTCCAATATGGTCATAGACGCCCGCACAGCGCTACCAAGGGTGACCCATGGCAGTCGATGTTACGATCGAGTAACAAATCTTCGTGGATCATCCGAGCCGGCGCGGACCGTTGCTCCCAAACGCCGATCGTCGGCCGTTACCACGACTCTCGGGCATGACCGCGATCGCGTCGATCGCGATGCGTCGACCACCGGGCAGACCCACCAGCGCCGACGATCGCGCCGGCGGAGGGCTCGGAAACACGTCGGCAAACACCGCGTTGATCACCGGCATGTCGGCAAGATCGGTGTAGAAGACCGTGGTGCGTACGACGTGTCGCAAGTCGGTGCCGGCGCGTCCGAGGATGCGGGCTAGGTTGGCGATCGCCTGGCGGCACTCCGCGTCGAAGCCGCCCGTTGCCGGCGCGTCCTTTGTGAACGGATCGATGCCGGCCTGCGCGGACACGAAAACGAGGTCACCGGCGCGGACCGCGGGCGAGTACGGCCCGAGGACCGGCAGGTCGTCACCACTGATCGTCTCGTACACCACGACCGGCCCCTCGGCGTCGTACGGATGCGGGCCCGCTCACCGTACCCGGCTGAGCGCGCGAACGGTCAGCCCGCCGCGGGTCGCAACATGCCGGTCAGTGGTGGACAGGCGCCGGCCTGGAAGGTGCCGGTGACGTCGAATCCGTGGCGCCGGTAGAACGGGATCGTGCGCGGGTTCGGCGTTTCCAGATACACCGGGACTGCCTCCACGTCCACGATGCTCAGGCAATGGGTCATCAGCGCGCTCCCGCGCCCTCGGCCCTGCGCCGACGGGTCGGTGCCGAACCAGGGCAGGTACCAGTGCACGAACGCGGGATGCGCATCGTTCATCTGGTCCAGCACGGCAAGCAAGTCCTCATGCTTGGCCGGCGCGACGCCACCGCGCAGCACCTCGACGATCGCGTCGCCGTCGGGTGCGGTGCCCGGCGGCATCCACAGCGACACCGCCGCGAACTCGTCCAACTGCCACGCGGTGTCGGTGCTAAATGCGGCACCGCCGAATGCCTCCAGGAAGCGCGGAAACTCCGCCACGTAGGCAGAGGCATCCGGATACAGCCATCGCTCGCATGGGTCGGCCGCGAACGCGAGCAAGAGTGTCCCGTACGCGCGACCTTGATCGCGTTCGTTCACCTTCTGAACCCGCTCATTCATCAGTACCTCCGCGAGTTGTCACAGACCCCAGAGTGCAGCGACGTGTCGCGCATCAGTGCCACAGCAGCCTCCGATGACGTGTACTCGCGGCAGCTGAGCTCGCAGATGTCCGAAGGCGTCGCGAAGGCCAGGAATGTCGCCCTCGTCGAGCTCCTCGGCGGCGTCGAGTTCAGCACGAGTCTTCGACGAGGCGTTGCACCGGATGACACCGATGCGCTCCTGCCAGGACTGACCACTCAGCCCACGCGCGATGTGTGTGGGGTAGGCGCAGTTCACTCCGAAGAACATGGCGTCGCCGCCGGCGTCCGCCTTCTTGATCGCTTCGCCGAGCGCCGTGCCATCGGGCAGCGTAGCGTCGACTTCGACCGTGAAGGACACGGCCACCGGAATACCCACATCGTTCGCGGCGCGGATGATGCCCTGGGCCTCCGCGGTGCTCGTGATGGTCATCGCGTGCACGAGGTCGGCGTCCGCGGCGGCGAACGTCTCGATCTGCGGACGGTGGTAATCGGCGGCCTCGTCGGTGTCCGGGATGTCGCCCGCGACGTAGCCGTCGCCGCGCGGCCCGATAACGCCGGACACCGCGACGTCGCGGATATCGGGCCATTGTTGCCGTAGGTCTTTCAGGAACGCGATCGCGGCAGTGTTGGCGCGCCGCAGTGCTCCGGCGTCGTATCCCAGACGCGCACCCCAGTCCGGGTTGGCCCGCCAGGTCGGGGCTTCCAACAGGAGGGCAGCGCCCGCTCGCCGGGCCACGTCGGCGTAGCCACCGTAGTAGTCAGCCAAGTGGCCGCGTCCGGCGTCGTGCTCGAGGAGCGGAAACGCAGCGAAGTCCGCCAGCTCCAGACCGCGGTGGTAGATGAGGTCGGTCTCTAGACCTCCGTCGGTAACGCGCGCCGCAGACCGCACGAAGGTCATCTTCTCCCCCTGCGTACCAGGCTATTTGGCGTGATCGAAACAGACCGAACGGGTCTGAAAGAAGAGCCGACCTGCGCCGCGTCGGAGGAGCGACAGTCCTCGAACTAGCCGGCGCCACCGCATTGCGCGAACCGGCCCGGCGCCTACGATTCCGCAGGTCACCAGGCCAATGGAGAGCGCGCCCGAAGGGATTCGAACCCCCAACCTTTTGATCCGTAGTCAAATGCTCTATCCGTTGAGCTACGGGCGCGAGTGCCTGACCAGTGTACAGACCGGCCAAACGCGGAGGCTCCGGGATTCGAACCCGGGAGGGGCTTAACACCCCAACCGCATTAGCAGTGCGGCGCCATAGACCGAACTAGGCGAAGCCTCCCCGATGGCCTGCCAGACCACCGCCGGTCGAGAATACAGGCCGGCCTGCAACCGGGCAAAGCGACTACCAGCGTCGCAACGTGCCATCCGACCGGCCCGGGAGCCGCCACCCGCGCGTGCCGGCCGGTGATGATGAACGGCGGACATTAGGCTGCACGAGCATGGAGCAGGAGCCGCGTCCGGATCGGTCCACTGACCCGGAGATCACACCGCGCAAGCGCGTCGCGGCCACACCGGCCGCCGCGCTCTTCCTGCCGCCGTCCGACCCGGCTCGACCCGACAACACGGGTACGCAGACAGCGGCGAGCACCGAATCCCC
>DATFRR010000233.1:0-20162 GCA_035263025.1 Micromonosporaceae bacterium | reverse complement strand
GGAGGCCATCCGTACCCAATGCGCAGCGTGGCACCTACGGATCGTCGGCGAGGTTGCGCACGGTTCGAACGCCGTCGTCGTACCGGTAACTCGCGATGGCGAATGGTTCGCGCTGCGCATGACGCCACCGGGTCCGGACGTGGCGGCGCAGGTCCACGCCCTGCGGTTCTGGGACGGCCAAGGCATGGTCCGGCTCTACGAGCACGACCAGGACACCGGCGCGATGCTCCTCGAGTGGTTGCCGTCCACCGAGTCGCTCCGGAGCGTCTCGGTGGACGAGGCGATGTCCGTACTCGGTCTCACGATGCGTCGACTGGCCAAGCCGGCACCGCCCGACGTTCCGTCGACGAGCACGCTGGTCGCCGACCGGTCAGCCGAACTGGAGCGCGAGTGGCAGCGGCTCGCCCGACCGTTCGACGCGGCCGTCGTGGCCGAGGCGACGGCTGCGGCGGCGCGCCTGGTGGCCCGCGACGCGGCGCTCCCGGGTGGCGACTCCGGCCTCGCGGTCGACGGCGATCTGCACTCCGAACAGGTGCTGCGGGCGTCGCGCGAGCCGTGGCTCGCGATCGATCCGGTGCTGCTGCGCGGCGACATCGCCCACGACCTCGCCCGCGTCCTGTGGACGCGCATCGACGAGATGTCCGACGCCGCCGAGATCAAGCGTCACTTCGAAACGGTGGTACGAGCTGCTGCGGTCGACACTGACGAGGCCCGCGACGCGGTGGTGTTCCGTACCGTCGATTATTGGCTCTGGGGACTCGACGCGGGGCTGACCGACGATCCGCGACGGTGCGCGCGCCTGATCGCGGCGTTCCGATAGACCGATGTTCACGCCTCGGGCCGCTTGGGCCGACACGCCACAACCGGTGCGTGTCGCCGTCGCGGCGGCGCTCGATTCCAACGTTGTCGGTCATCAGGATCTGCACGGCGGTTGGTCGCCCGGTCCGGCGGCGAGCTTGCGGCTGGCCAATGGACGACAGGTTTTCGTCAAGGCCGTGTCCGCCGACGTCCGAGCGCACAACCACGCAATGATCCGGCAGGAGTCTGCGATCCTGGATGTCCTGCCGGCGTCGGTGCCCGCGCCCCGACGCCTCGCCACCGTCGAAGACTGGCCGTGGATCGCGCTGGCCACCACCTGGGCCGCCGGAGCGACCGGACGGTCGTGGTCCGATGGAGCGATCGCGGTTGTTGCCGATGCGTGCCGGACGGTGAGCGAACACCGAGCACCGGACGCCCTGCCGCCGGTCGTCAAGCGCATCTTCGACTTCGACGGTTGGATGCGCCTGCTCGAGATGGGTACCGGCGACGAGTGGGAGGCGGCGTACGCGGAACCAGCGGCCGATCTGGTGGCCGGGTGGGAGAGCTGGACGGCCGGCGGCGCGTTGGTCCACCGAGACATTCGCCTCGACAACACAGTGATCGACGTAGCGGGAGGATCGGCGGTGCTGGTCGACTGGGCGTACGCATCGGCCGGCGCGCGATGGATCGATCTCGCGCAACTGGCTGCGGACGTGGTCGCCACCGGCCACGCGCTGGGTCAGGAAGCGGCAACCGATCGCGCGTATCGACTGTTGCGGACCCTGCCGCCTGAGGCATCGCGTTTTGTCGTGGGGTTGGCCGGGATGTGGAGCATCCGTGCCGCGACGATCCCGGACACGGTCATGCCACGCATCTCCGCTTGGCGGCGCACCAGAGCAGCCGCATTGCGTCCCTTGGTGACCCACCTGATCGCCGATCTCCGCGACGGTGGGCACTAAGCACCTGGGTTACAGGTGCCACCACGGCATGTCGCGCGTGGCACGGATCTGTCCGGCCGGTGCCACGAGTTCGCCACGGATCTGGCTCACGTCGCCGACGTACTGACCGGACCACAGCAGCCGCTCGGCACGCACCGCGCGGTCCGGTTCGCCACACCGATCCACCGCCGGCAGTACGACGTCGAGGAACGACTGGTTGCCGACGGTGGCGTTGACCGGTAGCGCCACGCCGCGGCGGCCGGCGACCACGTCGGCGAGCGACTCGTACCAGTCGGCGACCTGAGCGGTCTGCGTTCGCAGCGCGCGGATCGGCCCGTCCAGCACCGGATCGTCGATCTCCTGTGCGGTATCCGGGTAGGCCCGTCGCAGCCCAGCGACCGCGTCGCCCGCGAGGCGCAACCGGCTCGCGCCGTTGGCGAGCGCGGTGACGCTCTCCAGCGGGACCTGCTTCGCGCCGCGTTCCGCGAGGTATTGGCGCAGCGCGTCGTCCAGGCGATGGCTCGCGTCCGTCACGCCACCGTGCATGTCCGGCGCGACGGTGCCGTGCCCGGCCACGTAGTCGACGGACGCTCGAAGGTACGCCGCGGACCGCCGGTACGCCTCGCCGAGCGCATTGCCGAGCGCGGCACCCGCTCCCCTGGGCCAAAACAGCGCACCGGCCACAAGCGTTGCACCGCAACCGATAGCGACGTCCTCGACGCGCAGCACGCCGAGTTGCCAGCCGGTCGGCACGATGATGTTGAACAGGATGATCACCACGACGGTGAAGGCCGCCTGACCGGCCGCGAACGAGATCGCATCCGGCGCGAACCCGGCGACGAACACCGCGATCGGCAGCAATGGCCAGAGTACGGCCGGGTCGGTGCCGATCACTCCGACGATCGCGCCCCCGATGGCGAAGCCGATGAGCGTACCGATCAGTACGCGTACCACGGTCGCGCCGATCGTCAGCGCGTTGGAGCGCAACACCGACAGCGCGCCGAGCACGATCCAGAAGCCTTCGCGCTGGCCGGACAGCCGAGCGAGCAGGACCGCGATCGCGAGACCGGCCGCGCCGCGGACGCTGTTTTGCAGCCACACGGAGTGCCGGTCGAAGTGGCCGATGGCGATCCGCTCGGCGGCGGCCGCCTCGCTGTAGACGGCGATGTTGCCGAGCGGATCGGCCTCCGGCCGACGGCCGATGAGTCGCGCGAACCACGGGCGCGCGTCGGCCGCGCCGATCACCGTCACGGTGCGAGCCATCATCGCGACCGTGTAGCCCAGTTCGTGCGCGGCGTAGAGCGGCCGTTCGAACTCGCCGGCGGCCCGCTCCCCCGGCGCCGCGAGCGTCACGTGTGCATCCGCCACCGCGCCGACCTGTGCCGCCGCCCGCAGTGCGACGACAGCCTGATCGGCGACAGCGACGCGGGTCTCCTCGAGTCGGGCCACCGCGGCGTCGAGGTCATTGCGGGCCTCGGGAGTCGGCCCGCTACCTCGGTGGTCGAGCACGACGCCGCATGCGTCCAGCACCGAGGCGGCCGCGGCGCGCAGCGCCCGACCGTGCTCGGGCCACTGTTCGGGTGCCTCGGCGCATGCGTTGGCGACCGTCGTCGTGACCCATTCGAGTTCGTCGACGAGCCGTACCAGTAGCCGGCTGCCGGTCGTCAGCGCGACCGGACGCGAGGCCGTCGCGTGGTATGCCGTACGCAGCGCGGCGTTGGCGCGGCTCATCGCGACGAGCGGGTCGCCCTCGCCCGGGTCTCGCGGCGCGATGCTGAGCATCCGACCGAGTGCCTGGCACAGGTCAGCGGTTCGGGCACGCAGCACGTCCTGCTCGTCGGGTGGCCACACGAACACCGCCACGGGCACCGCAAGCGCCCACGCCACCGCCCACCCAGCGAGTCGGGCCGGCAGATCGGAGACATCGCCGGGCAGCATCACCGGCAGGATGAAGGTGAGCAGCGCGGCCCGACCGCCGGCCGCGATGACCGAGCTGATCACGCCCGCGTAGAGCACTGCGAACCCGACGACCGCCATCGACGCCACCGACAGCCACGCCGGCCGCAGCGCGAGCGTACCCAGCGTGATCAGCGCCGCCCCGACGACGCCAAGCAGCGCGTACGAGCTGATCCGTGCGCGCCGTGGGCCGCGAAACTCGACGAACAGCAACAGCGCGAACGCGCCGAACGCGGCGAACGTGGCGAACTGCGGGTCGCCTACGACCTCGGCGCCGATCGCGAACGCGACCGGGATGACGGCCGCGGCGCGTGCGGCACGGCGCACGAACCGCCCGTTCGGGTCCCGTGCGCGCGCCCAAGCAACAAGGCGCGCAGGGACGGCGGGTCCGCTCATGTCCGCGCGGGATCGAGACGACTAGTGGACGTAGTTCCGCCAGTCCGCCGGTACGCGTTCGGCCGGTCCCGGGATGGTCTGCTCCATCGGGTGATTCTGCGGGTCGACGAGCACCGGGCCGTCGTAGTAGTCCTCCCGCTCGTAGTCCCAGAACCACGTCTCGCCGGGCTCAAAGCTCTGTGCGATCGGATGACCGCTGTTGGCCGCGTGTGCGGCGGCGTGTTGGGACGGCGACGAGTCGCAGCATCCGATGTGGCCGCACTGGGCGCAACGGCGCAGATGCACCCACCAGCCGCTGGCGGCGTCGCACTCGACACAGCCGGTGCCGCTCGGCGGGATGGTCGGATCGATCCCCACGATGTCGTTCATGCGATGCGCTCCTCCGCTACTCGGTGTCCCGGTGCCACGGCCGTTGCCGCGCCGGCTCCTCGACTGCTCACCCGCCGGATGCTTGCCCGTCCGCGGTCGGCCGGTCGGCAGCCCCGTCGACTGCTAACCCGTCGCCTGCTAACCCGTCGGCGGCTTGTCCATCGGGCTCGACCGCCCGGATCGGGATGCGAACCCGGAAGCGGGTGTCGCCCGGCTCGGACTCGACCGCCAGATCCCCGTGGTGCTTGTTGACGACGATGCGCCACGAGATGTCGAGGCCGAGACCGGTGCCCTGACCGGCCGGCTTCGTGGTGAAGAACGGTTCGAAGATGCGGTCGGCAATCGCGGGGGGAACGCCCGGCCCGGTGTCGCCGATGACGACCTCGATGCTGTCGTCGACACGGCCGGTGCGGATGACGAGCGTACCGTCGCCGTCCATCGCCTGGACGGCGTTGTCGATCAGGTTCGTCCAGACCTGGTTGAGCTCGGCGGCATACACGGTGACAAGTGGCAGCGATCGGTCGTACTCCCTGACGACCTCGATGTGCGGCCCAATCTTGCCGCTCATCATGATGAGCGTGCTGTCGAGCAACTCGTGCACGTCGACGAGCTGGACCGGTGCACGATCCATCTGGGAATACTGCTTGGCGGCCGTGACCAGGGAGGAGATCCGGTTCGCGGCGTCTTCGATCTCGTTCATGAGCAGCTCGGTCTCGAGCGTGTAGTTGAGCCAGCGCACCGCGCCCTCGACTAGTTCCTCGCCGACGGCCGCGCCAATCTGATCGAGCCACCCGACGTCGATGCCCGCGGAGACGAACGTCGCAGCGATCTCGTACCCGCCACTGATGTTGTGGTCGGCGAACCAGTCGCCGAGGGCTTCCTCGCGGTCGGAGGCGTCGAGCGGGCTCAGCTCCGGCGCCTTCGCGACCAGGTCGACGGCGCTTTCCTGGAGCCGGATGAGCTGGTCGAGCGCATGCCGGTCGTATGTGCCGCCAGCAATCATCGCGAGCTTGTGGCGCATGCCGGCGACCCGGTCGCGCAGCGACGACGTGGCTCGTACGGCCGCCGCGGCCGGGTTGTTCAGCTCGTGCGTGAGACCGGCCGACAGCGAGCCGAGCGCCAGCAAGCGCTCGCGTTGGCCGACCGTACGCTGGGTGTTCTGTTGCCCGAAGAACAGGCCTTCGAGCAGGTGCTGTGCCATCGGGAACCACTCGCGCATCAGGTGCGAAAAGTCGGTGTTGCTCAACACGAACAAGCGCGACGGTTGGATGGCGCGCCATGACTGGTTGTAGACCTGCGGCACCCGGTCGCCGAGGTACGCCGTCCACGCGCCGGCGTACACGCCACGCTGTGACGTCCGGCTGATCTCGACGTCGTCCGGACCGACCTGCCGCGACAACGCGACCTCGCCGTCGAGCAGGACATAGAAGCAGGCGGCCGGCTCGCCCTCCCGGTAGACGTAGCCAGCCGGCCGGCGAATCGTCCGGCCGTGATCGCACAACCACCTCAGCTGGTCCTCGTCGAGGCGGTCGAAGAGGAAGAGGCTGCGCAGCTCGTCGATGTCGCACGGCTCGCCCACCACGGACGGGTCGACCGCACACGAAGCCGCATCCGTGCGCGCGTTGTCCGCCTGGGTGCCGCCGGTTCGCGTCTCGTCCGCCATCGTCACAACTCCCGCCTCACAGCCAGATGCCGCCTCACAGCCAGATCCCGTCTCACAGCCAGATCCCGTCTCATAGCCCGTCCAGGTATCGGTGCACGAGCATGACGGCCATCGCGCCCTCGCCGACCGCCGACGCCACGCGTTTGGCCGACTCCGACCGCGCGTCGCCGGCCACGAACACGCCGGGAATGCTCGTCTCCAAGTGGAACGGTTCGCGGTCGAGATCCCATCCCGGCGGCGTGCCGCCGGGCACGGTCAGGTCCGGTCCGGCCAGCACGAAACCGCGTGCGTCGCGGACCACGACGCCGTCCAGCCAGTCGGTGTGCGGTTGTGCGCCGATGAAGACGAACAGCCAGCTGGCCTCCACCGTCTCGGTCTCGCCGGTGACGCTGTCTCGTAGCGTGAGCCGTTCGAGGTGGTCGTCGCCGTACGCCGCGATCACTTCGGTGCACGTCCGTACCCGTACGTTGGGGATCTCGCCCAACTGCTGGATGAGGTAGTAGGACATCGACTCCTGCAGCGACTTGCCGCGCACCAACAGCGTGACCGACTTCGCGCCGTGGGCCAGGTAGACCGCCGCCTGGCCGGCCGAATTCGCTCCGCCCACGATGTAGACGTCCTCGTTGGCGCAGTTGGACGCCTCGGTCAGCGCGGATCCGTAGAACACGCCGCGGCCGGTCATGTCGTCGAGGCCGGTACCGTCGAGCTTCCGGTACGACACGCCGGTCGCCAGGATCACCGTGTGACCGTCTATCCACGCGCCGTCGGCAAACCGTACGGTGCGCGCCGGCCCGTTGACTTCCAGCGAGACAACATCTCGCGTGGTGATGAGTTCGGCACCGAACTTCACCGCCTGGCGGCGTGCCCGCTCGGTGAGCTGTGCGCCCGAGACGCCATCCGGGAAGCCGAGGTAATTCTCGATCCGTGAACTTTGGCCGGCCTGTCCACCGGTGGCCACCCGCTCGAGCAGCACAGTGCGCAGCCCTTCGGACGCGCCGTACACGGCGGCGCCCAACCCGGCCGGACCACCGCCGACCACGATCACGTCGTAGAAGTCCTTGCTCGGCGTCGTCGCGAGCCCGACCCGGGTGGCCAACTCCGCATCGGTCGGCGCGATCAGCGCCTGACCGTCCGGCGTGACGACCAGCGGCAGCATGCGCGCATCGGCGCCAGCCGCGTCGAGCAGTCGGCTGCCCTCCGGCGTCTCGGAGAAATACCAGCGGTACGGCACCTGATTGCGCGCCAGGAACTCGCGTACCTCGGAGGATCGCGCCGACCACCGGTGGCCGACGACCTTGGTGACCGGCGAATGCCGTACGTCGGCGTCGCGCCACGACTCGAGCTGCGCGTCGATAACCGGGTAGAGCTTCTCCTCCGGCGGATCCCACGGCTTGAGGAGGTAGTAGTCGAGGTCGATGACGTTGATTGCCTCGATCGCGGCGCCGGTGTCCGCGTACGCGGTGAGCAGCACACGCCGGGCGGCCGGGTAGAGGTCCATCGCCGCCTCGAGGAACTCCAGTCCGCTCATCTGCGGCATGCGGTAGTCCGCGAGCAGCATGGCGACACGGTCACCGCGCAGCTTCATCTCGCGCAGCGCCGTCATCGCCTCCTCGCCGGATTCGGCGCGCACGATGCGATACGTGTCGCCGTACCGGCGGCGCAGATCGCGTGCGACGGCACGCGACACGCCCGGATCGTCGTCCACCGTCAAGATCGACGGACGGGCGGGGGCGGCGGAGGTGCTCGCCACGGCCACGCAGTCTCCCCTCGCGTTCCGAGCGCTCGCCAGCCGCGCGCCCGGCAGATATCAACCCTAGGTCGCGGCGTACGAGGAGCAACCAGGTAGTCGGAATATGGGCGATGTCGGAACTTGCAGCCAACGCCAGCCGCGCGGCGAGAATCGATGGCCGTCACGGACGGCGCCGCCGCCCGGGTGTGACACTCTGTCGGGATGATCGAAACCCGCCGGTTCCGGCTGCGCCCGCCGGTCGACGCCGACGCCGGCGAGGTGCTCGCGATGATGTGCGACGGCGAGACCCGTCGTTGGAATCCGGCCACCTCGGTCGAAGACCTCGACACCGCGGCGCACTGGTGCCGTCGGATGGCGGATTGGACGTCGGGAGACCACGCGACGTGGGCGGTGGTCGACCGCGATTCCGACGCGTTCCTCGGCTGCGTGTCCATCCATAGCGTCAACCGCGTCCAGTCCGACGCCGAGATCGGCTACCGGGTCGCGCCGCACTCGCGAGGCCGCGGCGTCGCCACCGAGGCGGTTGCGGCCGCGACGGTGTGGGCATTCGACCACCTCGCGCTGGTGCGCATCGAGCTCGCGCACGCGGTGCCGAACCCGGCGTCGTGCGTGGTCGCCGAACGCGCGGGCTACCGACTCGAGGGTGTGCTGCGGCAGTCCTTTGTGTACGGCGACGGTCAGCGCTACGACGAGCACCTGCATGCACGCCTCGCCACGGACTCGGTGTGACGGTTCGCGGTCGACCCCTCCACTACGCGCCGCACCACGCGACAGGTCATGGCACAGACGTACGGAGTGTCGTCGGACTCTGTCGGTCGAGCCTGGTAGGAATGGTCGCAAGAGGCTTGCAGCGTTGGGGAGGACTGACATGGCGTCGCGCGGACTGTCGACGGTGGAGCTCGACGGCATCCGGGCCACGCTCTCGTCCGGTCGCCAGCCGCGCGTGGTGTTCACCGACGCGGCCGGGCAGATCGCTGGCCAGACCGGGCACGTGGTGGAGCTGCGCAACCCGTCCGACGACGAATGGGTCGTGGTGCGATTCGGCCACGACGAGCTGCCGTTCTCCCCCACTGACCTCGCCATGCCGCAGCGCCAGTCCGCAGCCCGCGCGAACCGAGCCGCCGCTGCGAAGCCGACCCGCGCCGAAGCGTCGCCACCGAAGCCGGCCCGCGCCGAAACGCCGGCACCGACGCCGGCCCGGACCGAGCCACCGAAGCCCGCCCGCGCCGAAGCGCCTGCTGCAACCAATGGTCATGTGGTTGCGCCGGCCTCGGTGAGCACCCTACGACCCGTTCACGACATCCCGCCCCAGCGTCAGGAGGCATCGATGCCTGGCTCGACCACCGCACCCGTCGACGCCACGGCGGCGCCGAACGGCAAGCCCGTGACCTCGAGCGCCCGGCCGCCACGACCGGTGAAGGTGAAGGCTCCGCCGACGCTGACCGTCACGCTCAGCTACACCGACGGCGACTGGTTCGTCGGCGCGCAACAGGGCACCAAGGCACTCGCGCGGCCGTACGTGATCAACGCGGCCGAGGCGCTGCGCATGGTCAGCCTGCTGGACGTGCCTGGCGTTCACGATGCGGTCGGGCAGATCATCGCCGCCGAGCGTGCCGACGCTAACCAGCACGCGGACCGGCTTCGCTCCGAGCTCGCGCAGGTCGAAGCGCGGTTGGCGGCCCTGCCGGCCGTGTAGTTTCCCCTCCGTGAGCGATATCGACGTCGGCGGCACGCTGCGCTGGCGAGTCCCAGCGCTGTGGCGGCTTGCGTTGCGCTTGTCGCCGCTGGTGTTGGCGCCGGTCTGCCGTCTGAGCGTGTCTGGCGACGTACCGGACGGCAGCCGTGACGGTCCGCTGATCTTGGCGGCGAACCACATCGGTGCGTTCGATCCGTTCGTGCTTGCCGCCGCGTGCGCGCGACGCGGCCTCGCGCCGCGCATCCTGGCGACCGGAGGCCTCTTCCGTGCGCCAGTGCTTGGCGCGGTGATGCGGGCGGCCGGTCATCTGCGCGTGGACCGGCGGCGCCCGACGGTTGCCGACGCGTTGCCCGCCGCACGCCGCGCCGTCGATGGCGGCGCCGTGGTGCTGGCCTATCCGGAGGGCCGCATCACGCTCGACCCCGGGATGTGGCCGGAGCGCGGGAAGTCCGGCTTGGCTCGGTTGGCGATCGCGACCGGTGTGCCGGTCGTGCCGGTCGCGCAATGGGGCGCGCACCTCATTTTGCCGTGGGGCACGCCGCGCGGCATGTTCCGCCGGCTGGGTTGGTCGGCCGTCCACCGTCCCGAGGTACGCGTGCACTTCGGCACGCCGGTGCGGCTCGACGATCTCGCGCCGGTGAGCGCGACATCCGAGGCAGCGGCGCGCCGGACGCAGGCGAACGAGGCGGCGGTGCCGGCCCGAGCCGTGCGCGACGGGACCGAACGCATCATCGACGCGCTCACCGATGAACTGGTCCGCATCCGTCCGGACGAGCCGCGGCTGCCCGCCTGGATCGACCCCCATCGGCCGGTCAGCACCTCGCGAACCCATCGATATCGGGGGGCCACCGGATGGCCACCGCGATAGCCGAGCGCATAGGGTGTAGCCGCGCGGCGTGACGAAGATCGAGGACGGTGACACCATGGCGACCGAACCGGAGACGGCGGGCAAGACTCCGCAGGAGCACCCGCATACCCAGTTCCGGGCGTCGCATGGGGACCGCCAGCTCGTCGCCGACCGGCTTCGCGAGGCGCTCGACGAGGGCCGGCTGACACTCAACGAATACGACGAGCGGGTCAAGGTGGCCTACGAAGCGGCCACCTACGCCGACCTCAACGCGCTGCTGCGCGACATCCCGACGCAGGCCGGCATCCTCGAGATCCGGCCGCATGCCGGTAGGCCTTCGACCACCGCGCCGGCACCGCGCCCGGCTCAGGTGCCGAAGCGGCCGGCAAAGCCGCGCCGGATCCCGCTCGCGCTTTCGATCCTGTGGACGATCTGGGCCGGCATCTTCGCGATCAACATCGCGGTGTGGATGATCGTGATGGTGACGACCGGTCACTGGATCTACCCGTGGCCGATCTGGGTCGGTGGCCCGACCGGTGCGGCCCTGCTCGCCGTCACGATTGGCGTACAGGCGATCCGTAACCGTCCCGACCTGGACTGAGGCTGCCGCGTAACGAATTCGGCGCCGACGGACGTGTTCGGATCAGTCGCCGTGTCGCTGGTGCAGAAAGACGAGCACGGCCTCGCGGGTCGTACGCACCCCGAGCGACGCGCGAGCCTGTGCGATTCGCCGGTTCGCGGTCCGCAACGACAGGTATTCCGCGGCCGCCGCGGTCGCGATCGTCTCGCCGTTGGCCAGGCGGCCGAGCAGTGCGCGTTGCTCGGGCAGCAGGGCAGCGAGACCGGCCACCGACGGCACCTCAGCGGTGAGCGTCGGAACGGCCCCGACCGGCACCGGCTCCGGCAACGCGTCCGCGGACTGGAGCACTGGCCCATGCGACTCCAGCGCGTTGATGAGCGAGCGGCCGGGTTGCGAGCCGACGTCCGCGATCGCGACGACGCCGGCGCCGCGAATCGCGGCGGACGCTGCGGCCTGCGCAGCGGATTGTGTCGGCACCCGGCCGTAGCAGACGATACGTGCACTCGGCCCGGCCGTGGGTGGGACGGCAAAGCCGGGTCGCGGGTGCCAGCCGCTGCGCGCAAGCCGGCGCAATATCTGGGTCGCCTCGGCGGCGGTCCCGACTACGTACCGCGGGATCGTCATCCGTGCACCTCCGTGGCTTCGCTGCCCCGGCGGGGGGTGATCAATTATGTGGCACAAACCTGTGGTGTCCACGGTCTCTCGCCAGCTGAGCGATGTAAAGCGGCGACGTGGATGTTTTCGCTATCCGCCGCGCGGTCGATCAATCGGTGCGGCGTGCGACGGCGTGCGCCGCGGATTGTTGTCTCGTGAGGCGGCATACTCGCCGCCGTGGGGACGCATCCGTACCTCGAGCCGGTCGCACCCGGACGCCCGCTCGCGTTCGCGCACCGCGGTGGCGCGGCGGCCGGCGACGAGAACACGCTCGCTGCGTTCGCACGCGCAGTCGCGCTCGGCTACCGGCATTTGGAGACCGACGTGCGCACCACGTCGGACGGCGTCGCGGTGATCTTCCACGACGCGACCACCGAACGGTTGCTTGGTCGTGCGGGGCGCGTCGCGGACCTGACGTGGCAGGACCTTTCGTCGGTACGGTCGGACGGCGCGGCCGTGGTGCCGCGTCTGGACGACGTACTGGATGCGTGGCCCTCGGCGCTGCTGAACGTCGACCTCAAGACCTCCGACGCGGTCGAGCCGGTGCTCGAGTGCGTGTCGCGTACCAATGCGTGGCACCGCGTACTGCTCGCGTCGTTCCACGACGCCACGCTCCGCCGGATCCGCCGGCTCGGTGGCGCCCGGGCGGCGACGTCGTTGGGCCGCATCGGGTGCACACGCCTCTGGGCGGCGACCCGGCTGGGTGCCGGCGGACGGCGCCTGGCCAGCCACGCGGTCGCGGCACAGATGCCGTGGCGCGCCGTGGATGCCCGCTTCGTACGCCACGCTCATGCGCTCGGCCTCGCGGTGCATGTCTGGACGGTCGACGACGCCGCAACCATGCGGGACTTACTTGACGCGGGCGTGGATGGCATCATGACCGATCACTTGGACGTCCTGCGGGACGTGTACGTCAGGCGGGGCGCGTGGCCGGCGTGATCGCGGAGCATTCGCGGTTGCGTGTGGCCGTGTCGCGTCGGCGCACATCGATCGCATTGAGAGAAACGGCTGGCCGATGACCGTCGACACGCCCACCGACGACACCGCGGGCACCGCGCCCGTGATCGTGCCGCCGGCGAGCACCCGCCGCGAGCGAGTCGGTTGGTACTTCTACGACTGGGCGAACTCGGCCTTCGCGACCACCGTGGTGACGGTCTTCCTCGGGCCCTACCTGACCGACATCGCCGAGAACGCGGTCGGTGAACACGGCGACGTACACGTCGCGGGCATCCCGATCGCGGCCGGCTCGCTGTTCGCGTACACGGTGTCCTTCTCCGTCCTGTTGCAGGTGTTCGTGCTGCCCGTGGTCGGCGCGATCGCCGACCGGTCGTCGCACAAGCGTGAGCTGCTGGCGTTCTTCGCGTATCTCGGTTCCGGCGCGACAATCGCGCTGGTGTTTCTGACCGGTGACCGCTGGGCGCTCGGCTCGGTGCTGTTCATCGTCGCGAACGTCGCGCTCGGCGCGAGTTCCGTGGTGTACAACTCGTTCCTGCCGCAGATCGCCGGTCCGGCGGATCGCGACAAGGTGTCGAGCATCGGGTGGGCGATCGGCTACATCGGCGGCGGGTTGCTGCTGGCGCTGAATCTCGTGGCGCTCAAGGCGGACACCGCGCTCGGCATGACGAAGGGGGAGGTGGCGCGCTACAGCATCGTATCCGCCGGCGTCTGGTGGGCGGTGTTCACCACGCTGCCGCTGATGCGGTTGCGCAACCGGCCGGCCGTGGCCGGCGAGGCATCCGGATCCGTGCTCACTGACGGGTTCCGGCAGCTCCGTCGCACGCTGCGGCACATGCGCGCCTATCCGCTGACGCTCGGCTTCCTCGGCGCATACCTGCTCTACAACGAGGGCATTCAGACCGTCATTACACAGGCCAGCGTGTACGCCGACAAGCAGCTCGACCTCACGCAGGACACGCAGGTCCAGACGATCCTCGCGGTGCAATTCCTCGCGTTCGGCGGCGCGTTGCTGCTCGGCCGGTTGGCACGGCGCTACGGTGGTCAACGTACCGTGCTCGGCAGTTTGGTTTTCTGGGTCGTGACACTCGTGCTGGCGTATTTCCTTCCGGCCGGCAAGCCGCTGCTATTCCTGGCGCTCGGGTTGCTGATCGGCATCGTGCTCGGTGGCAGCCAGGCGCTGTCTCGGTCGATCTTCAGCCAGCTCATCCCGCACGGCATGGAGGCCGAATACTTCGGCATCTACGAGATCGCAGGCGACGGTACGACGTGGCTCGGACCGCTGATCTTCGGCCTGGCGTACCAGCTGACCGGCAGCTACCGCATCGCGATCATCACGCTGCTGATCTTCTTCGTGGCCGGCTTCCTCGCGCTCGCCGCGGTTCCGATGCGTCGTGCGATCGTCGCAGCCGGCAACGCCGCACCCGAACGCGTCTGACGACCGGGTGCAACTCGCGGCCGGGCGCGACTACCGACCGAGCGCGACTCCGCCGGTGACCATCAGGATCCGTACGGTCTGCCCCGCGATGTCGTAGTGCACGGTCGCGTTGCCCACCCGCATCGAGTAGAGCCCGTCGTCCTCCGACGTCACCGTGGCCAGCGGTGGATGCGGATCGGAGACCAGCAGCGAGATGTTGTTCAGCACCGCGGTCGCGGCACGCGTGCTGAGCGCTCGTACCTCGTCGACGGCCTCCGGATACCAGATGAGCGTGTAGTCGCTCACGACTCCAAGCTCGCGACGACCTGATCGTGGTCGATCCACGTGCTTGACCGCTGACGGCGGCGTAGCTCGGTGAGCAGCGATTCGCGGCGCAGCGCGGTCAATTCGCGCCACTCGTCGAAGCCGACCACGACGGCGAGCGGGCTGCCGTGGTCGGTCAGCACGGTCGGTTCGTCACGATGCTGCGCACGCCGGGCCGCCGACGCGATCTGGGTGCGCGCGGCGGTGAGCGGCATGACGGCGGGCAACAGTTCAGCGGGCAACGGTTCAGCCATGGTCAAAGTCTACACTGTGCCGCATTCCGCGCACACTGCACACTTCGATCAACGCTACCTACGGGAGATCTAGGTGCGTTTGTGCCGCCAGGGCAACCCGATCGCACCAAGATCGCAGGCACCGCTTCCAAATCACGATCAGGGCAGGTGCGCCGACCGAAGGTCCAGGCGCTTCGACCAGCGATCAGTAAGGCTCCCCACACACGTACCAGCGACCGTTCTGCTCGACCATCGGCACGTTGTGGTGATCAATCGTGTTCCCGCGCCGGTTGAAGTCCACGACGATATTCGCGGACGGCGCTCCGTTGACGTGCGCGGTGCTCACCTTCGTGATGGTGAACGATACGACCGGCGACTTGCCCTGTTCGAGGTTGACGAACTGGGCCTCGGTGAAGCTCTGTTGCGTGACCGTGCACAGCGATCCGTACGCGTCGTGGAAGTTGCCCGTCTCGAGGTCGTTGAAGAAGTCCTGTGCCGCCAACCGCGGCGGTCCGGTTGGCACGCTCGGATTGCGTACCCCGAAGTAGATCGCGACGACCACCGCGACCGCGAACACGGCGATGACCCACAGCGTCACGCGGGCCGGCCGAGAAAGTGGTTTGCGGCCTTCGGCGGGGGGTTCCGAGGTCTTTGTAGCGGGCATCGCGTCCTCACACCGGTCGCAGCGCTGATGACGGGTCGAAGCCGCCGCCGCGCACCGCGGCTCGGGTTCGAGCGCTCACGGTAGCAGGGTTACCCGCGCATTTGGATCACGAAACCGTGCCGACCCTCGGGCGAGCCGGCCAGCGGCAACGCGGTCAACGCGGCCGGTCCCAGAACGCGGCGCAGCCCGCCGACACACGGTCGACGGGCCGCGCAGTGCTTTGCGGAGGAAGTCAGTTGACGCTGAGGAGATCCACGATGAACACCAGGGTCTCCCCTGGCTTGATGACGCCTGCGGCGCCGCGGTCGCCATAGCCGAGGTGCGCCGGGATGGTGAGTTGGCGGCGGCCGCCGACGCGCATGCCGGCGACGCCGTTGTCCCAGCCCTTGATCACCTGGCCGGCGCCGAGGCCGAACCGGAATGGCGAGTTGCGGTCCCAGGACGAGTCGAATTCCTTGCCGTCGGAGTGCGCGACGCCCACGTAGTGCACGATCACGTCGCGGCCGGGCGTGGCCTCGGGACCGTCACCGACGATGATGTCGTCGATCATCAGTTCGCTGGGCGGCGGGCCGGCCGGCACGTCGACGGATGGCTTGCTTTCATTCATAACGACCACCCTAGGCGCGGTGCTCTGCACCGGCACGCGGTCGGGGAATTCTGCGGGCCACCAGGTGGCTGCGCCGGGTCGGCGCCTCCCGGCCGGGCCACGGTTCGCGATCGGTACGGGACACCAGCGCGAAGCCGGCATCGGCGAGATCGGCGGTGACCGCGTCCGGGTCTAAAAAGTGGAAGTCGAGGTCGACGACGCGGCCCCACCAGTCCGTGACGTGCGCGACGGTGCCCGGCTGCTGCTCGGCGTTCTCGATGTGGAACGACACGAGAAGCCAACCGTCGGTACGGATCGCTCGCGCGAGTTCGGCGAATGCCCGGCGACGCTGGTCGGTGTCGAAGTGCACGATGGAATACGCGGATATCGCGCCGGCCCACGCGGCGTCCGGCTCGCCGAGCCCGCCGACGTCCGTCATCGAACCGATGCGAAACTCCGCCTCCGGTACGCGCCGCTTCGCCTCGGCCACCATGGCGGGCGACACGTCGACGCCGACCGCGTCGAGGCCGAGGTCGTGCAGGTACGCCGTGACGTGACCGGGACCGCAGCCGACATCACCGACCCGTGGTGCCGCGCCGGTTGCCATTCCGGCGTCGAGGTCATCGCGCACCAGCTCCGCGAACAGCCGATATAGCGCGCGGTCCACCGGCTTGCCGGGAAGCTCACCGAACAATTCCGCCGCGTACGCGTCGGCGACCGCGTCGTAGCTTCGCCGAAGAGCGTCGGGCGCTCGCTGGCTGACGTCGCCGTCCGAGCGAGTCGGAGCCGGGTCGGACGCGCCCGTCAACACATCACCGAACGCCGAACGCCGCGCGGTGGAACTCCCACGCGTCGGCGACGATGTCGTACAGGGACGGTCGCTGTGGCGTCCAGCCGAGCCGGGTACGCGCCTTGTCGACGGCCGCGAAACTGACCATCGGATCGCCCGGCCGGCGCGCCGCCAGCGTCACCGGGACGGGTCGGCCGGTGACCTCCCGTACCGCGTCGATGACCTGCTTGTTGCTGTGCCCGACACCGGTGCCGAGGTTGTAGAGCTCGTACGCGCCCGGCTCGATGGTGTCGAGCGCGAGCAGATGTGCGCTGGCGAGGTCGGCCACGTGGACGTAGTCGCGCACGCACGTGCCATCGACGGTCGGGTAGTCGTCGCCGTAGAGCAACAGCATGTCGCGCTGACCGCCGGCGACCTGGAGCACGATCGGGATCAGGTGGCTCTCCGGCTCGTGGCGCTCGCCGAGCATGCCAACCGCGCCGGAGGCGTTGAAGTAGCGCAGGCTGGCCGCGCCGATGCCGTACGCCGTGCAGTGCGCCGCGATCATCATCTCCACGCTGAGTTTCGTGGCGGCATACGGGTTCAGTGGCGCGGGCGGCGCGTCCTCGCGCAGCGGCTCAGGTGAGCTCTCGGTCGGGTCGGCGCGGTAGATCGACGCCGTCGAGGAGAAGATCAGCCGCGGTGTCCCGGCCGCCCGCATCGCCGACAGCACGTGGTACGCACCGATGACGTTCTCGTACCAGTAGAAGTCCGGACGCGCGACCGACTCGGCGACCTCGATCTTCCCGGCGAAGTGCAACACGGCGTCGAAACCGGCGTCCGGGGTGAGCACCGACGCGATCTCCTGTACCGGCAGCTTGTGGAACGTCGCCCGCTCCGGCAGGTTCTCGGCGAACCCGGTCGACAGATCGTCGACGACCGTCACGTCATGGCCGGCATCGACAAGCTGGTGGGTGACCACGCTGCCGATGTAGCCGGCACCGCCGGTGACGAGAACGTTCATAGGTCGCGATCGTATCGGCAGCGGCTCGGCGCCCGGCCGCGCGGGTGCTGGCCAGGCCGCGCGGGTGCTGGCCAGGCCGTGCATGGGCTCCGCACGCCGGGGCGCTCCGCCAGGTGGCTCGGCCGCGCTTATCGAATCGGTAGCGACTATCGATGCACGTTGGCGCGAGCAAAGCCGTCCGCTTCGCGTCGCAGGCTGCGTGCGAGCGAACCCGTCCGGCCGACCCGGGCAAGCTCCGGCGGCGGTACGACGAGCAACCGGCACCGGGCTCGCCGCGCGCAGTATCGAACGACCACGGTCCTGTTGAGATGCCAGCCGCTTTCCGGCGCCCCGATGACGAGCAGGTCGTCGGCGCGGTCGGCCTGCGCGACGAGCACTTTCTCGGGCAAGCCTTCACAGACGATCATTTGTACCGGCAGGTCGTCCGGCGGGCCGCCCATCGCCGCGGAGAACGCGGCGGTCAGCGTGTGTTCCGCCTGGCGCGCGATCTCCTGCCGCCAGACGCGTGTCGCGCCGTCCCGCCACCCGGACTTGAATGCCCACGCGCGCACCGCGATCAGCTCGGCGCCGTGCAACCGCGCCTCGTCCACCGCCACCCGGATCGCGGCCAGGCCGGTGAGCGTGGGGCTAACGCCCACCACCACCCGCGTCGTCTTGGTGCTCATGCTGTATCCCGCTCGATGCGTCCCGTCGTACCCGGACACGGGCACCACTCCAGTGTGCCCCTGTCACGGGTGGCCGTGCACCCTCCCCTCGAAGCGGCACCAACAGCGCACGCGACGTGACGAGAATGACGGGTGAACCGTTCTGCGCCGCGGTGGGTACCCGCACGGGGCGCCGACGATCGGAGGTCGACGTGCTCGCCTGGCAGGTGACAACGCCCGCACCGCTCGCCTCACGTCCGCTCGCCGCGGTCGAGCGCGACCTACCCGAACCGGGCGCTGGCGAGATCCGGCTCCGGGTCGCGGCGTGTGCGGTATGCCGGACCGATCTGCACGTGGCCGAGGGCGACCTGCCGGTGCACCGGTCGCCTGTGGTGCCCGGGCACCAGATCGTCGGGTACGTGGACCGGCTCGGGGCTGGTGTAACCGACTACGCGGACGGCGACCGAGTCGGCGTGGCCTGGCTGCGCTACACCGACGGCGAGTGCGCCTACTGCCGCCGCGGCGACGAGAACCTCTGCCCGGCGTCGCGCTACACCGGCTGGGACGCCGACGGCGGGTACGCCGAATACGCAGTCGCGCCGGCGGCGTACGTCTACCGACTGCCGGACGGGTACTCGGACGAGGAGGTGGCGCCGCTGCTGTGCGCCGGGATCATCGGGTATCGCGCGTTGCGGCGTGCCGCCGTACCGCGGGGTGGTCGGCTCGGGCTCTACGGTTTCGGCGCGTCCGCCCACCTTGCCGCGCAGGTCGCGCTCGCCGAGGGGGCACGGGTGCACGTGCTGACGCGTGGCGATGCGGCCCGGCGGCTGGCGCTCGAGTTGGGTGCCGCGTCGGCCGGTGACGCGTACGACGAACCACCGGAACCGCTGGACTCGGCGATCCTCTTCGCGCCGGTTGGTGACCTGGTGCCGGTCGCACTTGCCGCGCTGGATGCCGGCGGCACGCTCGCGATCGCCGGCATTCACTTGACCGACATCCCGCCGCTGAACTACGAACGACACCTGTTCCGGGAACGTACGCTGCGCAGCGTCACCGCGAACACGCGCGCTGACGGTCGCGAGTTCCTCGACCTCGCCGCGCGTCATCGGCTCACGGTGACGACGACGCCGTACCCGCTGACCCGAGCCGACGAAGCGCTCGACGATCTGGCCGCCGGTCGGGTCAACGGCGCCGCGGTGTTGATCCCGTCCTGACGCGCACCCGGTTGGTGCCAGCCCAGCGCGTGCACGCGGCGCCGAGGCTCAGCGCGTGCACGCGGCGCCGAGGCTCAGCGGGGGCCGGCGGCCCCGCCACGGTGGTCCGCGCCGAGCCAGCGAGGCTTAGCGCGTGCGCGCGGCGCCGAGCAGACGGGAGATCTCCTCGACGATCGCTTGCTCCTCATCGGTCGGCACCACGCATACCGCGACCCGTGCGCCGCCCGCCGAGATCACGCTCGCGCCGGATGCCTCGTCGTTCGCCGCGGCGTCGAGTGCGATGCCGAGCCGCTCCATGCCGCGCAGCGATCGGGCGCGCACCACCGCGCTGTGTTCACCGACCCCGGCCGTGAAGACGATCGCGTCGAGCCGGCCGAGCACGGCGTGGTAGGCGCCGACGTATTTGCGGATCGCGCGGCAATACACGTCGAGCGCCAGGTCCGCGTCCGCGTCGCCGTTCGCGGCGCGCTGCGACACGGCTCGTACGTCGTTGTCGCCACACATCCCGGCCAGCCCGGATCGCTTCTCGTAGAGCGTGTCCACATCGTCCGGTGCCCAACCGGACCGGATCAGATGGAACGCGATCGACGGATCGAGGTCACCGCTCCGCGATCCCATCACCAACCCTGCGAGCGGCGTGAAGCCCATGGATGTGTCGACGCTGACCCCGCCGGCGAGCGCGGTCG
>DATFRR010000232.1:0-7577 GCA_035263025.1 Micromonosporaceae bacterium | reverse complement strand
AACTTCTTTATGTCGTCGGTCGACGGGCTAAGCGCGTCGCCGCTAAACGTGCTGCCGTACAGCGCGTGTTCCTGGCCGTTCGCGAGCACGGTGAACTGATTGCTCTGCTGTGCCTCGCCGACCTGCCCACCGACGAAGTCTTCGCGCTGCTGAGCGTCCATCGTGCCGGCCAGCAGTGCCTCCAGGCCGGTCGCGCGCTGTTCGGAGGCGTATTCCTTGGCGCGGGAGATAGCCGCCCCGGCACGCACCTCGAACGACAGCGTCGGGTCGCCGACCAGCTGCGCGGACGTGTCGCGGATGGCGAGAAGGTCAAGAATCAGCGTCTGGTAACCGGTCGCCGCGACCTCTGCCTGGACGCTCGACGTAGTCACCTGTCCGCGCAAGCCGGTCAGTTGGTCGAGCTCGGTGTCGATTTTCGTCAGCGTGGTTCGCAGCGTCGCCGGCAGATCCGGTTCGGCGGCCGCCTGCTGTTGGTAGTCGCTCTGCGCTTGCGCCGTCTTGATCTGCTGTGTCCGGTAGTCCGCACTGGCCGCCGACGCGGCGTCCTTGTCGGCCTTGGCCTTACTGGTGTCGCCGTTTGCGTTGTCCTGCCCGACGCGGCCCTGGTAGCCAAGCATCATCACGGCATCGGCACGCTCGTCCTGCAACGACTGCGAGAGCGTACCGGCATCGGCGGAGAGTGAGGCGAGGGTGCGCGCGCGGTCGGCGGCGTTGGCGTTGGAGATCTGCGACACCAGGCCGTTGGCACCGACGATGACGGTGGCGAGCGTCGGTACGAACATGATGAAGCCGAGCTTGATGCCGATACGCCGGTCGCCGAGGAAGCTGGCGACGGATCCCACACCCATCAGCCGGCCGCGCCCCGTCTTCGGTCGTTTGGTCACCTGACGCACCTCCGCAATGTGCCGGCCAAACAACGACGGGCACCCATGATCGACCGTGCCTGTCTAACAGGCCGGACCTCCGAGATTCCACCATGGTTAGGACGAAAGAGAAAGCCCAGGGCCGTTCTCATCGATCGGGAGATGGACGCCAGAGTGCGACAACTACGAGGCGCAGTCAGACAACTACTTGACGTACTCAACGGACGTAGGCGATTTATCCGGAGATATCATGTTCGGCCGCCAGCTGCTCATCTTGAGCCGGTCCGTGGTCGGTCGAACGGCTAGGACAGCACTAGCTTTCCGTACGCAGGCTTTATCACCTCGTCGATGAGTTGTAGCCGTTCGTCGAACGGGATGAAGGAACTCTTCATCGCGTTGATGGTCAGCCACCGTAGTTCCGGCCACCCGTAGCCGAAGACCTCCGACAGCAGCCACATTTCGCGCGACATCGACGTACCACTCATCAAGCGGTTGTCGGTGTTGACCGTGACACGGAACTGAAGGCTGGCGAGCCGGCCGATCGGGTGCTCCGCGATCGACGGCGCCGCACCGGTCTGCACGTTCGACGACGGGCACAACTCCAGCGGTATCCGCTTGTCGCGCACGTACGCCGCCAGCCGCCCGAGCCGACCGTCCGCGGAGATGTCGTCGACAATGCGTACCCCGTGCCCGAGCCGGTCCGCACCGCACCACTGGATGGCTTGCCAGATGCTCGGCAGCCCGAAGGCCTCGCCGGCGTGGATGGTGAAGTGGAAGTTCTCGCGCTGTAGGTATTCGAACGCGTCGAGGTGCCGGGTCGGCGGGAAGCCGGCCTCGGCGCCGGCGATATCGAAGCCGACCACGCCGTTGTCGCGGTAGCGCACTGCGAGCTCGGCGATCTCCATCGACCGTGCCGCGGTGCGCATCGCCGTGAGCAGCGTGCCGATCCGGATCCGGTGGCCGGCCTCGGCGGCCGCCGCACAACCGGCCTCAAATCCAGCGAGCACCGACTCGACCACGTCCGGCAGCCGCAGGCCGCGCTGCAAGTGCTGCTCCGGCGCGAACCGCGACTCGGCGTAGATCACGCCGTCCGCGGCCAGATCGACGGCGCACTCGTACGCCACGCGGTAAAGCGCGTCGGGCGTCTGCATCACACCAACCGTGTGGCTGAACGTCTCGAGATACCGCTCCAGCGAGCCCGAGTCGGAGGCGGCCGCGAACCAGGCGCCGAGCGAGTCCGCGTCGGCGGCCGGCAGTTCGTGGCCGATCTCGGCAGCGAGTTCGACGATGGTGGCCGGCCGGAGGCCGCCATCGAGGTGATCGTGCAGCAGCGCCTTGGGTGCCTTGACGATCTCGTCGTATGTCGGTGCGACCATGGGCAGACACTATCGGTGGAGACGCACGCACACCCGACTTCCTAGATGACACGACATTCCTAGATGACACAACCTGACGCGACCCGACCTGACGTCATGAGCCCTGAGCCGACCAGCCCTGACGCGGCACTGCGCGCCGAGGTGCTGCGGTGGCTGCGATGCCCGGTGTGCGGCGCCGGCCTCGACGCGCATGGCAGGTCGTTGCGATGCGGCGCCGGCCACACGTTTGATCTGGCCCGGCAGGGTCACGTCCAACTCACCGCCGCGCCGCTCGCGCATATCGGCGACAGCGCCGCGATGGTTGCGGCTCGCGGCCGCTTTCTGGCCGCCGGTCACTTTGACCCACTGACTTCGGCCGTACGGGATGCTGCGGCGCGCGCCTGGCCGGGTGGTCTCGTGCTGGATGCCGGCGCAGGCACCGGCCACCACACGTGCGCTGTCCTCGACGCACTACCCGACGCGTGGGGCATCGCGGTCGACGCGTCCAAGGCCGCCGCGCGGATCGCGGCTCGCGCACATCCGCGGCTCGCCGCGGTCGTCGCGGACGTCTGGCGGACCCTCCCGCTCGCCGACGACTCGGTCGGCGTACTGATTGACGTGTTCGCGCCCCGCAACGCGGCGGAGTTCGCACGAGTCCTGCGACCCGTCGGCGCACTGGTGATCGTCACTCCGGCCGCCGACCATCTCGCCGAGCTGATCACCACGCTCGACCTGCTCCGCGTCGATCCGGAGAAGCCGGCTCGCCTAGCGGACGCATTCGGCGCTGGCTTCCGCGTCGCGAGCTCACGGCCGTACCGGTGGATCATGGGGATCGACCACGACGGCGTCGGCGCGCTGGTCGGCATGGGACCGAGCGCTTGGCACGCGGACGCCGACTCGCTCGCCGCCCGGATCGCGACGCTCCCCGATCCGATCTCGGTCACCGCATCCGTGACGGTCACGGTGCTGCGGCCGCGGCTCTAGGTCACGTCGACAGGTCGACCTCTTCCCAACCGACCGGCGGATCGTGATGCGGGCCGTGGAACACCACCGACCACTCCAGCGCCCAGCGGCGTTGCCCGATCGCGTTCGAGTCGATCAGACCCGGCAGCGGTTGTCCGCGGCGTTCCGCGTCGAGGTACGACCAGTCAAGGCAGTAGTAAAGGTCGAGCATGCGTGCCGCGGTCGCTGGATCGCGCGGCGATATCAGGCTGCGCGACCGCCAATGTGGAAACGACTCGCCCTCGCGCAGATTCGGCAGCAGCGAGCTGAGGTTGTCGCTGACCGGCGCGGCCGGATCGAGCGCGTTGACGAGTCCGAGCAGCCAGGCGAGCGCGGTGAGCGCCTCGAGGTGCAGTGCGAACGAGTCGTCGTCGCCTTGGCCGGACGCGACGTAGTGCCACTCCGGCTGGGTGACGCGCTCCATGAGATGGGCGTCGAGCAACCACGTCATGGCAAGCCGGCTCGGCATGCCGAACGCGCGGGCCAGCACCACATTGAGAATCGCGGCGCGCGCCTCCATCTCGGGCACCGGGCGCAACTCGACCGCGTCGCCGACGTCCCACACCATCGGGAACGTGGACGGCGGGAGCGGCAGGCGCAGTCGATACAGGTCTTCGACGTTGCGCGCCCGCGCGGCTGCCGGGTCCGGTGCGGAGACGATCATCGAACCTCGCTCACGGTGCGGCCCGGCCCGGTACGGCCCTAAGTGTGCCGAGCGTATCGATGCCACATCGGGCGATACATCAGACGGTCGGCCGTTAGTGATCGTGACGCGTGGTGCCCCCTCGCTACCCTTGCTGACCTGCGTCATCGGACTCGTCGCGGCCAGCGAGCCCGGAGGCGAACGCCGGACGGCACACCGCGACATATTCCGCTCCGTCGGCGAACGGAACCGAGTAGCGGACCCGTTCGCCGGCCCGCGTCACGACCGCACTGCCCGCGGTGACGTCCAGCGTTTCGGTCGCCGTCTCGACGCGTACGCAGCCGCGCAGCACGACCGTGAACTCGTCGAATTCCGGCGTCTGCGGCGGTTCGGCCCATCCGCCGGGCGCCACCATGTGCGCTACCGATACGGCGATCTCGCCGGTGCTGACGCGTCCGACGTACTCGTCGATCACCTTGCCGCCCGGCACGGGTACGCGGGTCGGCCGCGTGATCAACTCCGCCATGTCGTCTCCCGGCTGGTCTGGATCGCCGGCCGTGGCGTGGCGATCGCTCTTGAAGTGTCCCCCGCCGAAGGCGTCGCCGGGGCCACTCCCGTGCTGCCCGGTCGAATCTTCGCGGTCACTACGTGCGGATGCGGTCGGATCTTCGCGGTCACGGCGCGGCTACCCGGTCGAGCACGAGCCGCCGGGCGGGCGGCGGAGCGCTGGCGATCTCGACCGCCGACGCGGCGACGTCCCGGGCGATGCTGATCCGGCCGGGATCCTCGGCACGCAGCTCGTAGAGCACATCGCCGGCCCGCACCGGGTCGCCCGGCCGGCGTCGCAGCACCACGCCCGATGCCTCGGACACCGGATCCTCCTTGCGCGCCCGACCCGCGCCGAGCCGCCAAGCAGCCACGCCCATGAGATAGGCGTCGATCGCCCCGACGAAACCGTCCTGCGTTGCGCGCACGGCCTCGACCTCGGGCGCGGTTGCGAGATCAGCGTCGGGATCTCCGCCCTGTGCGCGGATCATCGCGCGCCAAGCATCCATTGCGCGGCCGTCGGTGAGCGCCTTCGACGGGTCGACGTCGCCCAGCCCGGCGAGCGTTAGCATCTCGCCGGCCAATGCCAGCGTCAGCTCCACCACGTCCGGCGGCCCGCCGCCGGCGAGCACGGCGACGGCCTCCTCGACCTCGACCGCGTTGCCGATCGCGGCACCGAGCGGCGTGGACATGTCGGTCAGCAGCGCCACGGTCGCGACGCCGTGTGCCTGGCCGAGTTCCACCATGGCTCGCGCCAGATCGGTGGCCGCGTCCGCCGTCTTCATGAACGCGCCGGTGCCGACCTTGACGTCGAGCACCAGCGCGGACGTGCCCTCGGCGATCTTTTTGCTCATGATCGAGCTCGCGATCAATGGGATGGACTCGACGGTCGCGGTCACGTCGCGCAGCGCGTAGAGCTTGCGGTCGGCCGGCACCAGGTCGTCGGTGGCCGCGCAGATCACGGCACCCACCTCGCGCAGTTGCCGCTGGAACGCGTCCGCCGACAAGCGCGCCTGCCATCCCGGGATCGCCTCGAGCTTGTCCAGCGTGCCACCGGTGTGGCCGAGCCCGCGCCCGGACAACTGCGGAACGGCTGCGCCGCATGCGGCGACGAGCGGCGTCAACGGCAGCGTGATCTTGTCGCCTACGCCGCCCGTCGAGTGCTTGTCCACCGTCGGCCGGCCGATGCCCGACAGATCGAGGCGTACGCCAGTCGCGATCATTGCCGCCGTCCAGCGCGCGGTCTCGGCCGATGTCATGCCACGCAACAGGATCGCCATGGCGAGCGCCGCCATCTGCTCGTCCGCGATCACGCCACGCGTGTAGGCGTCCACTGTCCAGTCGATCTGGCTGTCGCTGAGCACGTCACCGTCGCGCTTCGTGGCGATGATGTCGACGGCGGCGTACGACTCGATCGGCACGGCGCCTTCGCTCACCACGGTCCGGCGTCCGGTGTCGAGTCATTCGGTCGCCACGGGTCGGCGTCCGGCCTCGGGTCGGCGTCCGGCCTTCGGTCGGCGACCCGACGTGGTCCGGTATCGGATCCCGACCAGGGACGCGGCACCTCGATCGGAGCAGGGCCTTCGCCTGCCCAGAACAACTCGCCGTCGGCGTCCACGACGATCACGCGCCGCGTGCGCGCCAGGCCCCAGTCGATCGCCTCGTCGATCCGCGTCGTAGTCGGCGCCTCGTCGAGGATCGCCGCCTGCCGCGCGGCCGGCGCGGGCACGTCGCCCGCCGGCGCGCCGGGTTGGTCGCCGGCCGCGGGACGCCGTGATTCGCCGACCGAACCGTCCCAGTAGGCCGTCCACGCGCGTTGGCCGTCCACAGTGTCCGGGTGTACGAAGACCGTACCGTGGCCGAGCATGTCGCGGAGGTGCGAGCCGGGCTGATCGCGCGCGCTGGCCCGCCGATCGACGTGTACGCCCGCGATCTCGTCGGCCACGTCGAACGCGTTGGCGTCGAATGCCATCGGTAGCAAGTCGGCCATCGGAATCGGCTCGCCGCCGGTCATGATGAGCAGATCCGGGCCACCGTGCTCCCACAACAGTTGCCGGCATCGTCCGCAAGGCATCAGCGACACGCCATTGCCGTCCACACAGGACAGTGCGATCAGCCGGCCGCCGCCGGTTGCGTGCAGCGCCGACACCGCACCGCACTCGGCGCACAGCGTCAGGCCGTAGGACGCGTTTTCTACGTTGCAGCCGCGCACGATGCGGCCGTCGTCGACGAGCGCCGCCACGCCGACGGGAAACTTCGAATACGGCGCGTACGCGTTGCGCATCGCCTCCGTCGCGGCGGTGCGCAGCGCCGTCCAGTCGATGTCCATCGCCCCCACCCCCGGCGGATCAGCCCTTGACGTACGGCTTCCCGTCGGCCGCCGGTGCTCGGACCCGACCGACCAGTCCCGCCACCGCGACTATCGTCACCGCGTACGGAAGCATGGCGAGAAATTCCGACGGCACCGAGGAGCCGATCAGGCTGAGGTAGCCCTGCAACTGGTCGGTGAAGCCGAACAGCAGCGCGGCGAGCGTCGCACCGATCGGCGACCAGCGCCCGAAGATCAGCGCGGCCAACGCGATGAATCCCTTGCCGACTGTCATGTTCTTGCTGAAGTCCAGCTGCGAACCGATCGTGAAAAACGCGCCGCCGATGCCGGCGATGAGCCCGGCGATGAGCACGTTGCGATATCGGACGGCGAGGACACGGATGCCGACCGTGTCGGCGGCGATCGGGTGCTCGCCGACGGATCGCGTCCGCAGCCCCCATCGCGTGTGGAACAGCCCGATGTGTACGGAGATCACCAGCACAATCGCGATGTATACGATGACGTTCTGCTCGAACAGCGCCGGACCGATGATCGGGATATGCCAGAGCAGCGGGATCCGCCACTGCGCGAACGCCGGTGCGTCGTTGAACGAAGCCGAGTCCGGCTGCATGATCTGCTGGTAGAGGAAGCTGGTGAGACCGAGCGCCAACAGGTTCAGCACGATGCCGAGCACGACCTGGTCGACCAGGTAGCGGATGGCCAGCCACGCGAGCAAAGCGGCAACGAGCGCGCCGCCGAACATCGCCGCGATGAGACCTACCCACGGCGACGCCGCGACGGTGCCGAAGAACGCTCCGAGGAACGCACCCATCAAGAACTGGCCCTCGATGGCCACGTTG
>DATFRR010000231.1:0-7127 GCA_035263025.1 Micromonosporaceae bacterium | reverse complement strand
GTGGGCTTACCGTACACAGTCTTCGTCGACGCCTCTGGCATGATCGTGTACCACCAGATTGGTGCGCTGACACCGCAGAGCCTGCAGACTGGTCTCGCACGTTCAATGTCCGCCACGTCCGGCTCCGACTAAACCAGGTGCCGGGACGGGCGGACACAACAGCGATGGACAACTGTTTAGCCGCAGGTTCCTATTAGGTCACATCCGCCCGGACCGGTCGCCATACAAACGTCGATGGCATGGCGCCACCCGCAACCGACGCGTCGCCACAAGGACACAAAGCCGGTCAGCTACGTGTTAGGTCAGGTATTGGGCGGCGGCACCACCGCAATCTTCGCTGCTATGTGTATCGGGTCGTTGACCAGCATGGAAAGGTCATCGACGTGCTGGGAGCCCCATGCGCGGGTTACGCACCGGACCGCAACACCCAAATCGTCATCGGCGGATTCGCGTCGGTGCAGAACCTCCACCGCGGCCACTACGAACTCGGCGTCGACCGAACCCCGCACGTCGCGTCGCCGACGCGTTCACCGAGCTCGCATCCGCGATCTGAAACCCAGACCCGCGAGGGTTCGCCATGCCCACCGATCCGATAACGCAACAGCACCTGCGGGTGTTTCTCATTACCGGCAACCCGGGATCGGGCAAGTCGACGCTGGCCGCGGAGCTGTCCCGGCGCGGCCATGTGGCGATCGACGCCGACGATCTGGCCTCGTGGGAGAACAGCTCTGGAGTACCGGTGGAACCGCCTGCCCAGGTCGACGAGGGCTGGCGACTCGCTCATCGCTGGGTCTGGAATCGGGCCCGCCTCCAGGCAGCCATCGCCAGTTCCGATGACACGACCGGAGTGATATTCGTGTGTGGGATCGCACTGAACCAGGATCAGATGCTGGATCTGTTCGAGCGCGTGTTCCTGCTGGTGATCGACGCGGATGCGCAGGACAGCCGGCTTGCGCGGGCGACGTCGCCGCAGCGCACCGAAGGGATCAAGCAGCAGATCCGCGAGGGGCGCCCGGTCTTTGAGGCCAGGATGCTCGCCGCCGGGGCCGTACCGCTGGACGCAACCGCGTCGCCGACATTTCTCGCGGACGCCGTGCTGGCCCTCGTCTAGCGTGTTCTATCGATCATCGAAGCCAGACGATGGCGGCGATAAGCAGCAGGCAGGCATGGTAGATGCGACCAGCTTTCGGCCCGTGTCGTCCCGCGCGGACATTGGCCGAGGCGGGTCGTATTGACTAACGGCCGGAGGCAGGCTTCTCAGCCGCGGCAAGGAGGTCGTCGGCGATCGCGGCCACGATGGTGTCCAGCGGCGTCGCGGCGGTGTCGAAGGTCCACGTGGCTGACCGCCGTTCCGGCAGCAGCGAGGCCACCCACTCATGCGAACGCTGAAGGAAACCCGGATCGCGGGAAACGCCTCGGGTCGGATCGGCCGCCGTGCGCCTCCGAGCGACATCGAAGGGCACGTCGAGCCAACACCATCGGCTAACCGTGTAGGGCGGGACGTGCGAGAGCAGGGTTGCGATCTCATCGGGGTCGTGGAAGGGACCGTCGGCCACGACCACGTCGACACCACTTCGCAACCATCCCCCGACCAGAGCGGCATGGGCTCGGCGAGCCTGGTCCCACGACTGCTGCTGATGCGCCTGGGACGCACGGAGCGAAGCGACGATCTCGTCCAGGTCGACCACCGCCGCCGATAGCCCGGCGTCTTGCATCCTGACGCCTACGGCGGCGGCCACGGTGCTCTTGCCGGCTGCGATCGGCCCAGTGACCACCACCAGTTCACCCACTCAACCATTATCGGTTCTCGTCACTCGCGAACCCCGGACTGGTATCCGCCGTTCCCAACGCTGTGGTCGCCGCCAACTCCGATGACGGCTGCCCGCCGCACCGCTAGCAGCAGGTCCCAGGGCTCGCCTCGAAACACACCTGAACCCAACGGCAGATTGCAGTCGCCAGCGCCCAAGCGGCTATCTGTTCGATCAGCCGACCGACTGGCGAAACGACGGTTGAGGCCGGCTGGGCACCGGCGGAGTTCGGCAAGTGTGCATTTCTCCACCACGGATCGCGGTGCGAGAGACGATCACCGCGGGTGGAGCGCGCGGCTTGGCGCCTGCTTCGTGGGCGCCTGGCACTTTCGGTCGGCACCGTCGACGACGCCTTGGTAATAGGCCATCTTCTGCGCGACAACATCGGCCCAGCCGCGCAGCCGGACAATCTGGGCTTCGACTCGGGCCAGATACGCGCGGAGCAGCTCGAGCCGGTCGTGCTCGTTGCCAGCTCCGGCCTTGACCAGTTCGGCGTACCGAGCGATGCCGGTCAGCGGCATGCCGACCCCACGCAAGTACACGCAGGTCTGCAGCCAATCGACATCGTCAGCTGAATAGCAGCGACGTCCGGCAGCATCGCGCTGCACGGGCGCGATGAGCAGATCGCGGCGTTCGTACAGGCGCAAGGTGTGCACACTGATGTCGAGTTCGCGTGCCACGTCTCCGATGGTTCGGCCGCCGGTAGGTGTGTCCACCGCTCTCCTTCCCAAGCCGATTTGACTTAGACCGCGGTGCAGCTCCTAGCGTGCCAGGCATGTCGATCGGTTATCGATACCTGGGTCCACTGGCATCGAGGTCAGCACCCTGTGCCTGGGCACGATGATGTTCGGGTCTGTCGGCGGCTCTGGTGCGGGCAATCCTGATCACGATGCTTGTGTCGAGATCGTCCGGGCAGCCCTCGACGCCGGTGTCAACTTCATCGACACCGCCGACATGTACTCCGTCGGCGAGAGTGAGGTCATCGTCGGCAAGGCGCTGCGTGGCTGTCGTGATGATGTCGTGCTGGCCACGAAGGGTCACTTCCCGCTCGCCGGCGGCCCGGCCCGATCGGGCAACTCGCGGCGTTGGCTACTTCGCGCGGTGGAGGGCAGCCTGCGACGGCTCGGCACCGACTGGATCGACGTGTACCTGGTGCATCGGCCCGACGAAGCCACCGCCGTCGAAGAAACATTGTCTGCGCTAAGCGACCTGGTCCGCGACGGAAAGATCCGCGCCTTCGGGTGTTCATCGTTTCCGGCGGAGCAGATCGTGGCCGCGCGTGCCATGGCCGACCGACATCACCTGCCGCCATTCCGGGTGGAGCAGCCGCCCTATTCGCTGCTCACACGTGGCGTCGAGCGTGCCGTCCTACCGATCTGCGCGGAGTTAGGAATGGGTGTCATGACGTGGAGCCCGCTCGCCTTCGGATTTCTGAGCGGGAGGTACAGTCGCACAGCAGCAGACCTGACTGTCGGGCGTCCGGTGCTCGCGCGTGAGCGCTTCGACCCGTCAATCCCAGCCACCGAGGCTAAGTACACCGCGCTGGCCGAATTCGAGCGTCTGGCTGGCGATCTGGGCCGCACACTGCCTGAGCTCGCGATCGCATTCCCGGCCGCTCATCCGGCCGTGACGTCAGTGATCATCGGCCCGCGCACCGCGGACCAGCTGCACCGCACGATCGACGGTGCCTCGCTGCTACTCAGCGATGAGGTGCTCGATCGCATCGACGCGATCGTGCCGCCCGGAACCGACACGTTCCCGGCCGACGCGGCATACACCCCGCCGGCACTAACGGATCTGCGCCGTCGTCGTCGCCCGCCGGACGAACGCGCCGCGGGCTCCACGGACGTCCGAATCTGAGGCCGCGAGGGTGATCGTCAGTGCCGCGCGGAGTCCTTAGCTGGCACCCGTTGGTTATTCGGGGTTGTCGCCGGGCCAAGTCCAATGCGGCACCTCGTGCAGCGGGTACAGCTGCTCGCCGGTGTCAGCGTTCGAGTTTTGCATCGCCACGCGTGAGCCGAATTCGATGTGCTCGCGTACTGCCTCGCGGAACGCCACGTCGGAGGGCATGTCGGCGATGTCGAGCGCGGCTAGGTACAGGTCGACGAACCGTTGGCGCTGCGCCTCGGTGATGTGTAACCCGCGATGCACATCGATGAGGTGTTGGAACCCGAGCTCGCGGGTGAAGCGGGCCGGCCCGCCGAAGCTTTCGACGGTGAACATCGTCAGGTGGTCGACATGCTGCGGCTGGCCCTTGCCGAACAGCGGCTGCAGCAGCGGGTCCGCCAGCACACTGTCGTAGAAGATCTGCTCGAGCCGGTGCAGCGCCCGCTCGCCGCCCGCATGCTCATACAGCGACTGCGGGATCTGGGATCGTGTGGTCATAGCTACACGCCACCAGCTCGGCGGCCGGTTGTCCAACACCTCCTCGGAGCCGACGACAACCGGTGGTTGTGAGACGCTGGGTGCATGGACCTCGATCTCGCGCAGGTCCGGGCATTCGTCGCAGTCGTCGACCAACGGCATTTCGGGCGCGCAGCACAGTCGCTGTCGCTGTCCCAGCAAGCGCTGTCGAAGCGTATCGCGCGGTTAGAGGCACGGCTGGGACCATTGTTGGACCGCCGGCCCGGCGGAGTCGATCTGACCGCCGCCGGCGAGCGCCTGCTGCCGAGCGTGCGGCAGCTGCTCGAGATAGCCGACAACATCGTCGCAACCGCACGGCAGACGCCGTGCGCGCCACTGCGCGTGGATGTATGGGGGGAACTCCAGTTGCCCGCGACCTTGATGCGTGCCGCAGGTCGCGCGGACCCCGAGCTGCTCGTCGAGCTCAGCATGCGCCGCGACCTCGCCGCGGCCATCGGCGCGCTGCAGCGCCGCGAGCTCGACCTTGCCTTCGGCAACATCTCCGCTCTCGACACCCCCGTCCCTCAGGGACTCAACAGCGAGCTCATCGCCGCCGACACGATCTCCGCGCTCGTCAACACGCGCGGCCCGCTAGCCGGACGCGACCACCTGACCCCCGACGACCTCGCCCGGCACGGAATATGGTGGCCGCTGGCCGGCAGCAGCGGTGAACTGCAGGCGTTCGTCGCCGGCTACGCACGGTCGATCCGCGCACCCCTTATCAGCGTCGGCACCAACCTGGGACTCGACGCCTACGTCGACCGCGTCGTCTCCGACCCTTCGGCCGTCACGATGGTCGCTGCAACGTGGCCACTGTCCAACCGCGACGGCGTGCGCGTAATTCCGCTGCGCCCAGCGCCGCAGTATCCGTGGTACGCAATCTGGCGCACCACCAACCCGCACCCGACGCTGCCACGAGTGCTGCGCTGGTTACGAGCCCAACACACACGCGCCGCCACGACGGCAGCCGAAGCGGGAAAGGCCCCGTGATCGGCCGGACTGATAGTTTCGCGGTCGTCGGCACCGGCAACGAAATCGGACCAGAACGCGATCCGCTCAAAGCCGGGTCTATCTAGCGGGAATATCGACGAGGCGGCCGGCTGTGCGACTGGCGCGAGATGGTGCCCGGGCGATTCGAACCGGCACAACGGGTGCTCGATCCGTCGAGCTGCCGGCGCCCGGTACCCTCCGGGTGCGAGAACGCACGATTCCTCGATTAAGAATCGACAGCTCTGACCGGCGGATGTCAAGGTCACTTGAAAGCGGGACACACTGTCGTCGCCTGAAACGGACCCACGATAGCTGCCTTTGTCGTTGCTAGTCGTTGACGGCCGTGGTTCAACGAGTTCCGGCGCCGCTGGTTCACTTCCTCGACGTTCGCAACGCGAACCTTCGCGAACGCGTGTCCGTTCAGCGCCCGGCGATATCCGCAGCATCGCCTGGCCGGGGGTTTGCCGCTACGGCTTGGACTCGGTTCTAGCAATTCCTACACCCCTGCCCTCCGTCAGTGCACGTAAATCCACAGGTGCCGGCATATAGGCCGACTCTTGCCGCCGGGTACCCCTGATAGGTCAGACCCAAGTCACTGGCTAGCAGCTCATCGCTGCCCAGATTGATGGTCGGCAAGCGTTCCTGGCCGGGCGCGGCAGATTCGTCCGGCCAGCCCGTGCATAGACCGCCCCGTATCGGGTACCGGCCCTGAAACGGTCCGGCATTCTTGTGGAGGGATGCGCGATGAATAATCCGGTGGGACAGCGGCCAGTCGTGGGGATGTACGCCTTCCGCTCGGCCAACCCCCGCCGCCTAGCCTCCTTCTGGGCTGAGGTGATGGAGCTGCCTGTTTCAGAGAACTCTACCGATCAGCTGGTCATGCTCGACTTCGACCATCAGGTCGCGCCGGTGACGTGGCTGTTTCAGCTGGACACCTCGGCGAGCAACGCCTCGTCGCGGCTCAGCCTGGACATCGGACGCCAGACCGAGGAAGGTTGGCGAGAGGTCGCTGACCGGGCTGAGAGAGCCGGTGCCGCGCGCAAGTCTGAGCATGAGCTGGGCGGCACACGGTGGATCGAGATGGACGATCCCGACGGCAACCCCTTTCGTGTCATGGCCCCGCGACCTACCTGACCGGACTTGACCACGCATTAGCTGACTGCGCCTAGACGGGGTGATGATGCCCTGGATCAGGTCGGCGTTATCCCCGATTTCCTGGGTGATGGCGGCAACGCCGTCGGGGTCCGAGACCGGTGACAGGCCGGTGGAGATGCTGCGCGTGATCCGCATCGCCAGAACCTCCGCGGTCAAGTCCCGCACCCAGGCGATCAACCAGGCTGGGGCCGTCATCGTCGGCGCCGGCCCGGCACTACGCGAATCCCTGTCCGGCCTGACCGGTGCCGCCCTGATCCGATGCTGCGCCAACCTGCCCGACACCACGCCCACCGATGCGGGTTCCGCCACAGACCCCGCAATGTCGGCACGTCGATGCGCGGCCCGCACGTCGCGGGTGGCGGGGTGGTCCGAACGATTCGGGTTGTTCCGGCGAGCGGACCGTCAGCATCGAACGTGGACGGGTCCGAGCCGAACCGAGTCGCAAGGTTCCCGCGCTGTCGCGGATCGCTGTCGCGGGCGGGTCCGGTACGCCGCCTCTTAGCTGGGTAGGCGTAAGGCGCCCGGTCGTCAAACCACAGCAGATCGGTGCCAGCCGCTCCGGTTCGATTCGCCGGCAACGCGCGGCTTGAGCTTCCGGTGCGGGCGGGAACGGCGATGCGTGGGGCGATCGTGTGCTAGAAAGGTGCGAACACGACAAAACGACCTTGGCGTGACGGGATGGTCTCACCACGACGGGCGGGCGATGGCGCGAAAGTTTGTAGCCGAGTTGCTCGGTACTGGACTGCTGGTGTTCTTCGGCGTGGGAGCCGC
>DATFRR010000230.1:0-16109 GCA_035263025.1 Micromonosporaceae bacterium | reverse complement strand
TCCGGTCAGGGCTGGAACAGTTTCCACTGCCCCTCGGAGACGACCTGGACGGCGCCGTCGACCACGCTAATGGCGGTGTCATTGTCGATCGCATACGTCGGTGCGGGAATCCGTGCCGCCCACTGCTCGGCGTTGGCCAACGACGCGTCGGCGTGGTGCGGGTGCTCCAAATGCGGGATCACCGCGAAGTCAACGAGGCCGGCGCCCTGTCCCGTGACCAGGATTCGGTCGACGTCACCCTCGGGCGTGGCGAAGACGACGTCTTCCGATCGCAGCGGTCCGTCGGCACCTCGGGGTGGGTCGACATAGGTCTCGACAAAGGTGGTGGTGGCGGCCATGCTCCCGGCGCTCACTCCCACGTAGACCGCCTCGGAGCGCAGCGTCGGCAGCAGATCCGTCAAACCGGAGCGCCGCATCCAGTTGGCGAGAAACAGCGGATCGCCGCCCCACACCAGCAGCGCGTCGGCATCGCGAACGGTCGGCACCCAAGCGGTCTCGTCGATGCTCGGCAGCGCGGTCAGCTCCAGGACCCCCAACGACTTCCAACCCAAGTCGCACAACGGCGAGGTGCCCTTGCCGGAGATCGCGCGGTATGCCATGTAGGGACCGCCGGGGAACGGGTAGACGGCGGTGGGGACAAACAGGGCGTTGCACTCCGCGATCGGCTTGCCGAGCAGGGCGACCAGCGCATCTTGAATGCTGCCGTTCGTGATGCCGGACGAGGTGAGGAGAAGTCTCATGCCGGCAAAGCTATGTCACGCGCCCGACACTAACGATGCGGCCCATGTGCGGTGCCGTTGCGCACCGCTTCGTCCAACAGCTTCTTGGCATCCTCGGGCGTGAGTTGAACCGCGTGCCGCTCGATGTTGTGCAGGCGCATGGTGCGAAGCAGCCCGGTGTCCTGGATCGCGAGGTAGCGCGAAGTGTCGTCGGCATCGAGGTTGAAGTGCTGGTGCCAGGCCCAGCGCGGCGGAGCGAAGAGCGTGCCCTCCTGCCACTCGACGACGTCCATCGGTTCCTCGTCGTAGTTGATGAGCGAGAACCCGTGACCCTTCACGACGTATAGGTAGGCCTCGGTGGTGTGCCGGTGGCGCACCGACTTGCCGCCCGGCATGAGCTCGGAGATGTGCGCGCCGAGCACCTCGTAGTCCGCGAGGTCGATGTAGTGACCGCGGTTGTTGCGCCAGGGCCGACGCGGCAGTTCCATCTTGCGCAGGTCGTCCTCGACGACGAGCCCCTTGATCGGCGGGTGCTGGCGGTTGAATTCGTCGCGCGCGGCGATCTCGGACGACTCGAGGTTCTTCTTCTCGCTGGACAGGACGCCCTTGAGGTATTCGTCGCGCATGCCGATTCCTCTCTGACCGCTGTCCGTCTGACCGCTGCCCCGGTTTGGCCTTACCAATTGGCCATTAAAGACTAAATCAATCCGGCGTACGGCATGTCAAGCGCCGTGACCAACGTCTCGGGTACGCCGAACCAGGTGGCGCCACATCGTCGCCACGTTGAAGCCGCCGCCCAGATCCGGCAGACCGGCGAGGTCTTGCTCGCCGATCGATCGAGGCGTGCCGCCCGCCGACCGGATGGCCAACGTCATGCGCGCCACCGTATCGAGCGCGACCGCTTGCAGCACCGCCTGTGGCACCGCGGTCTCCGGCGGTCCCTCGGCCACGCTGACGAGGCCGTGTCCGCGCAAGACCACGACGGGGCGGTCACCGAGTACGTCGGCCATCGCGCCGGCAAGTTCGGCGCTGTTGACGAGCACGGATCGCTCCCACGTCGGCACCCCGTCCGCGGCGAGGAGAGCGCCAGGGATGTCGTACGCACCATAGATCGGCACGATGTCGCCACCGACGAGCGACAGGGCGACCACCGCGGGCGGGTGGGCGTGCACGACGGCGGTGACAGCCGGCCGGCGGCGCATGACCTCGGTGTGGATCGGCAGTTCGTTCGGCACGGCCCAGGCGCCGACGTCACCGGAGCCGTCCAGCGACACCCTGCGGATGTCGTCCGCGGTGGTGTACGCGAGACCGGACTCCTCCGGGCCACGGCACCGGACCAGAAGCTCGTCGGCGGAGACGCGGGCGCTGATGTGGCCCAGCACGTGCTCGACCAGTCCGACGGTTGCCATCACGCGGCATGCGGTGGCCACGAGCTCGGCAAGATCATGGGTACGGTGGTCACCAGGGGTCATCCAGGCTCCAGACGGCGGGCTCGGCCACCAACATCGTGGCTGGACACTTGTGGCTGGATCGTCATCGCTGTATAGAGGCGATCGGCCCTGACACTAGTGGACTAGTGGTCTGATATTTAGACTCTATGACGTAAGGGTCCTAGACGACTGACCAATTGGTCGATCCCAGGGCATCAATCCAGGAAGACATTCAATCCAGGAAGACACAGCATGTCTGTGAGAGCATTGCGCCGTGAGTGAGCACGTCACGACGGCACCGAAGGTCGCGCCGCGCGCCAACAGCGACCTATACCGGGCGGTGTCGTCCAACCGCATGTCGGAAGCGATCGTGGATCAGATCCGCGGGCTGATCCGCAGCGAACAGCTGCGCCCCGGCGACCGGCTGCCCAGCGAACGTGACCTGGGCGAACGCATGGGCGTCAGCCGCGTCACGATCCGCGAGGCGATGCGCGTGCTCGAGGCGAGCGGTCTCATCGAGATCAAGGTCGGCGCGCGCGGCGGCGCGGTCGTCACCACGCCGTCCTCCACAAAGATCGGCACCGGCTTGGCCGACCTGATCAGCCTGTCGCCGCTCACCGCGTCCGAGGTGACCGAGGCACGGCAGGTGTTCGAGGTCGGCATCATCCCGATCGTGGTGGAACGCGCGACCGACGACGACATCGCCGAGCTGCGCAACATGGTCGCCACACACCAGGCGGCGCTGCGCAACGGCGAATACGGCATGGCGATGTCGGCGGCGTTCCACGTCCGCGTGGCAGCGTGCACGCACAACGCCGCGATCGAGATGCTCGTGCACTCGTTCCACGGCCCGTTGCTGATGTCCTTGCGCGAGGCACAGGTCGCCGCGCCGCTGATGGGCCACCGCGGCACCAACGAGCACCGCGACTTCGTCGAAGCGGTCGCGGCGCGCGACGTAGCGCGTGCCGAGGAGATCATGCGTACCCACCTGGGCCGCACCGCCCGCCGAGTGGCTCGCGTGCAGGCCACCCGAGAGCGGGAAGCCAAGTCCTGACGCATCGAGTGCGACGCACGACACAGTGGTCGCATTGAATTCCTCATGTTCGATGTGGTCTAATGGTTAGACCATTGAGCGAAGTGAGGTACGCGTGGACGTCGATTTGGTGGTGGTCGGCTCTGGTCCGGTCGGTCTTTACGCGACGTACTACGCGGGATTTCGTGGCCTGCGTACCGCGGTGGTCGATTCGTTGCCCGAGCCAGGCGGCCAGATCGCCGCGATGTACCCGGAAAAGCTCATCCACGACATCGCCGGCCTGCCCCGGGTGCGCGGCCGCGACCTCGTTGCCGGGCTGCTCGACCAAGCGAACACATACGAGCCGATCTGGTTGCTCGGTCAGGCGGCGCAACATGTGCAACGGCTGGACGATGGCCGCCTCCGGATCACGACGACGACTGGCGTCGAGGTCACCACACGGTCGATCGTGCTCGCCGCGGGCATCGGGACGTTCACGCCCCGCCCGCTGCCGGCCGGTGGCGAGTTCGTCGGGCACGGCGTCGACTACTTCGTCACGGATCCGTCCTCGTACGCCGGCCATGACGTACTCGTCGTCGGTGGCGGCGACAGCGCGGTCGACTGGGCGTTGACGCTCGAGCCGGTCGCGGCATCGGTCACGCTGGTGCACCGCCGTCCTCAGTTCACCGCGCACGCCGCCTCCGTCACTCGGATGCGCGAGTCGACGACGAGCGTGCGCACGCCGTACGTCGTGCACGCGCTGTCCGGCGACGACACCGTACGGCGGGCCATCCTCCGCGACACCAGCAATGGCGACCTGCTGGAACTGGACTGCACGCGGGTGGTCGCGGCACTGGGCTTCACCGCCGACCTCGGTCCCCTCGCCGGCTGGGGACTGTCGATCGTGGACCGCCACATCGAGGTGGACTCCACGATGTGGACCGGGATCGACGGGATCTACGCGGCCGGCGACGTGACCGACTATCCAGGCAAGGTGCGACTCATCTCGGTCGGGTTCGGTGAGGCCGCGCTCGCGGTGAACAACGCGGCGGTGGCTAGCGACCCGACCGCGCAACTGTTCCCCGGCCACTCAACGGCGACGGCCGCGTGATCCGATGCCATTTTTCATCGCCGGCGACTGCCTCGACGTGCTGGACCGCTCGTGCATTGAAGAGTGCCCGGTGGACTGCATCTACGAAGGCGACCGCAAGCTCTACATCCATCCGCGCGAGTGCATTGACTGCGGCGCGTGCGAAGTGGTGTGCCCGGTGACCGCGATCGTGTCGGACATGTCCATCACCGACGCGACGCGACCGTGGAAGGACGACAACGCGGCGTTCTTCAGCGAGCCGTTGCCCGGACGCGATGCGCCGCTGCGGTCGCCGGGTGGTGCCGCTGGGGTCGGGCGGATCGGTGTGGATACGCCACTCGCCGCGGGTACGCCCGCGGCCGGGACGTAATCTGCGCGCGGTGCGCGCCGCGCGCGCGGAACGCGGTTGCGTGCGTACCCGCGGACCATGGCACAGTGGTCGCCATGACAGAACGAGTGCGCGCCAGAGTCTTCGGTGAAGTAGCGGACGACTACGACCGTTTTCGCCCGGAGTACCCCGCGCCACTCGTTGACGACGTCCTCGCGTATGCGGGGATTGCCAGCGGCGACGGAGCGGGAGTCGCGGCACTTGACGTCGGCGCCGGTACGGGCAAGGCGACGCTGCCGTTCGCGACGCGCGGCCTCGCCGTCACGGCCCTCGAACCGGATCCGGCGATGGCCGCCGTGTTGCGAGCGCGCACCGCCGACCGGCAGAACGTCACCGTCGTCGAGTCCGCGCTCGAGGAGTTTCGCAGCGAGCGTCGATATCGGCTGCTGCTCAGCGGGCAGGCCTGGCACTGGACGAATCCGGCCACGCGCTGGGAGCAGGCTGCCGACCTGGTGGCGCCGCACGGTGCGCTCGCATTGTTCTGGAACCACGAATGCATCGCCGACCTCGCCGCGCGCACCGCGGTCACCGAGGCACACCGCGAGCTGGCGCCGTCCGTGGAGTGGGATCCGGATCCGATCGACGAGGCCTCGCTCATCACGTCGTGGCCGGGCGACGAGCTCACCGACCGACCCGAGTTCGTCGACGTGGACGCGCGAGCGTACGCATGGTCGTGGACCATGCCGACGTCGAGTTACGTGTCGATGCAGTCGACGCACTCGAACTTCCGGATCACGGACGAGGACACCCGAACCGCGATGTTCGGTGCGATCACCGACCTTCTCGGCGAGCAGGTCGAGCTTGCCATGGTCACGGCCTTGTATCTCGCGCGCCGGGCGGGCTGACGCCCGACCAACCGCGCGACATCCGTGCGTTACGGTCACCGCATGACGATGCACAGCATCTGGGGGACGCGCAGCCGCGGCACGCTCGTCACGATCAAGCGCGATGGCCGGCCGCAGCTCTCGGTGGTCGACTTCACCGCCGATCCGGACGCCAGCGTGATCCGCTTCTCGACGACCGACGATCGGGTCAAGACGCGTAACATGCGCCGCGATCCACGGGTCAGCTTCTTCGTCGGCGCACCCGATGGCTGGGCATATTCGGTCGCGGAGGGCACCGCGACGCTCACACCGGTCGCAGCCGGCCTGCACGACGCCACCGTCGAGGAGCTGATCGACGTCTACCGGTCGATCGCGGGCGAGCACCCGGATTGGGACGACTACCGGCGCGCGATGGTCACCGATCGTCGCCTCGTGGTGCGCATTCAGGTCGATCGGACGTACGGCACCGCGCAGTAGCCCGACCCGTCGACTTAGTCGGCCATGACGCAGAACTCGTTGCCGTCCGGGTCGGCCATCTGCGTCCACCTCTCGCGAACCGCGACCACGCGCGCACCGAGCTCGGTCAGTCGGCGGATCTCCTCGTCGACATCGGATGCCGACAGGTCGAGATGCACGCGGTTCTTGGCGATCTTCGGCTCCGGTACGAGTTGCGCGAAAATCCGCGGCCCACCGGCGGGGCCCGGCAGCAGTAGCACGCTCGGATCGTCCTCCGGGTCGTTGATGCCATTCGCGCGCAACCGCGCCAACTCCTCCTCGTCGTACGGAGCGATGGCGTAGTCGTCGAGTGCCGCCGCCCAGAATCGCGCGGTCGACGCGGGGTGCGCGCTATCGAACACGATGTCGCGAATCGTTGCCATGACTGGCATGATGCCCGACGCGGCATCGGGCGTCGTTCGATTAAGCGCCCGGCGAGCCTTGGAATGGTTCCATGCCGAGACGCGCCCGCACCTGCGGTCGGCGCAGCGGTGGCAGGGTGGTCGGCTCCTGGCGCCGTGGCGGCAGTGCGCCGAGCAGGCGGTTCACGATCGCGGCGATCTCCGCCTCGGCGTCCCGCATGAGCGTCGCAGTCCGGTCGTTCGGTTTCGTGACGCCGGTCACCTTGCGGACGAACTGGGTCGCCGCCGCGGTGACCTCCTCATTTGTCGCGGGCGGTTCGAGGCCTCGAAGGATCGTGATGTTTCGGCACATGCGCCTAACGTACGTCGGACCACCGACGGCGTGCCGCGAGCCCTTGCTCCTCGACGAAACGCTCAGTGTTGCCGCGCCCGCAGATACTGCGGCGCCCAGTACGCCTCACCGCCCAACTCGTACGCGGCTCGCTGCGGCCACGACGGCTCGCGCAACATCGCGCGCGCGAGCAGCACGGCATCGGCCGAACCGTCCGCGACGATCGACTCCGCCTGTGCCGGCTCGGTGATCAGACCCACCGCGCCGACCGGCAGCCCGCTGCGCTCACGTATTACGCGCGCGAACGGCACCTGATAGCCCGGGCCGAGCGCGATCTGCTGTCGTGGCGAGTTGCCGCCACTGGACACGTCGACGAGGTCGACACCGTGTGCCTTGAGCGCGCTGGCGACGTCGGCGATGTCATCGACGGTCAGGCCGCCGTCTACCCAGTCCGTCGCGCTCACGCGTACGAAGACCGGCCGGTCGGCGGGCCACACCGCCCGTACCGCGTCGACGATCTCGAGCAACAGCCGGCTGCGGCCGGTCAGATCGCCACCGTACGCATCGGCTCGATGGTTGGACAGCGGAGAGAGGAACTCGTGCAACAGGTACCCGTGCGCCGCGTGGATCTCGACCACCTCGAAGCCGGCGCTAAGTGCCCGCTCCGCTGCTCGCGCCCACGCGTCGACCAGCGCAGCGATGTCGGTGACGGTGAGTTCCTTCGGCACCGGATGGTCGCCGTACGGGATCGGTGACGGCGCGACGGGCTGCCACCCGCCGTCCGCGACGCTTACCGCCCCGCCGCCCTCGAACGGTGGCAACACCGACGCCTTGCGGCCGGCGTGCGCGAGCTGAATGCCCGGCACCGCGCCCTGGCCGCGAATGAAGTCGGCGATCCGCACGTAGTCGCGCGCTTGCGCATCGGTCCAGATGCCGGCGTCGCGCGCCGAGATCATCCCCTCCGCGGTCACGGCGGTTGCCTCGGTGAACACGAGACCCGCGCCGCCGCGCGCGAACGCACCGAGATGCACCAGATGCCAATCGGTCGGATGACCGTCAACCGACGAGTATTGGCACATCGGCGACACCCAGATCCGGTTACGGAATGTGGTGCCGCGCAGCGTCAACGGCGCGAGGAGGTGGCTCACGCGTCCATTCAACGCGTCCGGTCGGGCGTCCGTTCAGTCGGGCGCGCAGATCAATTCCACAGCTTGCTTTCGGCCATCTCGAGCAACTGATCCGGCGTGACCGGCGGCCGTGGTGCGCTCACTGTCACCGGGTTGCCGTTGGACGGGATCGTCGTACCGTTCGAGATGTCCAGCCGCACCTGTACGCCGTCTGGGCGGATGATCGAGATGTCGACGTCGTAGAAGCCATATTCGTCGCAGGCCAACACGGTCACGGTCGCAATGCCGCCGCCGGCGACCTGCGACATCTGGCACCCGACCGGCAGCGCGCCGGCTGGGCGCGGCCCCTCGTCCCGATCGGGCGCGCTGCACCCGAAGAAGGCGCCGCCCGCCACCCCCCGGTTCTCACTGCTGATCTCGAACATCACCTGGTAGCCGCGGTCGCTGCCGGCTGGGACGTAGTTGCCGAACACCGACAGGTCCATCACCGAGAGCGGATCCCAGGTGACGTGGCCGGGTGGCAGCAACGACTCGAAGATCTGTTCGGCCTGCTCCGTCGTGATCTGGACATCGTGCTGCGGTGCGGACGGCATCGAGAAGTCGGGTGTCGACGACGACGGCTGCACCGACGCCGGCCCGACCGACGTCGACGCTCGATCCGACGGCCGTCCGGTGTCCGGCCGGCCGCCCATCGCGCCGGTGACCCCCACGCCGATGCCGACGATCACCGCGAGAACCGTGACCGCGACCGCCGCGCCGCGGATCCGGTTGTAGCGCCGGAGCCGCTGCCCGCGTCGAATGCCGCCGTTCACGATCGTCGCGATCGGCGGGTCCAGGTCGCTGGTGATCGATCTCAGCAGGTCGCTGAGCTCGGCCTCGATGTTGGATTCGGTGTCCATGTCTATCCCCCGAGCAGGTCTCGTCGGTGCTTGATGGGTGATGTCACTGCTTGAAGAGGTCCTCGCGGGCAGCACCGAGGGCGGCACGCATCGCGGCCAAGGAACGTGTGTTGATGCTTTTCACCGCGGACGCGGTCATGCCGAGGATCGCCGCGACCGACTCGGACGTCTGGCCTTCGAAGTAGCGCAGCACGACGACCGCGCGGTGGCGCGGTGGCAGTGCACGCAGCGCAGTCATCAACGTGACGCGCAGGTCAGCGCTGTCATCCTCGTACGCACCGGCAACGACCTCCGCGACCGGCGTCTCGGTCGATCGCTTCAGTCGCCGATGCGACAGGTACGTCCGCAGCAGCACGCGACGGGCGTAGGCGTCCACATTCTCCTGATGCTCGATGCGCCGCCAGGCGACGTATACCTTCGCCAGCGTCGCCTGGACCAGGTCCTCGGCCTGATGCCAGTCGCCGCAGATGAGGTATGCGTATTGGAACAACCGCCTGGCGCGCGCGACCGCGAACTCCTCGAAGCCGTAGCGCTCGACCATGCCGCCCCTCCGGTTCGCGGATCCGCATCTATCTAGACGCGTCGCGCCAGCCATAAGGTCGCACCGCCGGATTGCACCGTTCGGCGACTCCGGGTGCCAGGGCGGTTCGCGGATCAGCCGATGGAGGTCTTCGTGACGAGACGCCAGTCTTCGATCGAGTGCGCGGCCGCGACCTCGTATTCGCCGTCGACCGTTCGCCAGCCGCCGTCCCAGATCTGAAACACCCGGTCGGGTACGTCGATCGTGACGGTGACCGTGGCGCCCGGGGCGGCGGTGGCGACGGCGAAGCCGGCAAGCCACCGCCGAGGCCGGGCATTGTCCGGCTCGACGGGTGCGACATAGCACTGCACCACTTCGCGTCCCGGCCGGTCGCCGGTGTTCCGCACTGTCACGGTCACCGTGCCGCGGTCGACGGCAATCGACTCGTACGCCCACGTCGTGTACCCAGTGCCGTGCCCGAACGGGTAGCGGGGTGCCACGTCGCCGCGATCCCAGCCGCGATAACCGATGAAGACTCCCTCGTCGTAGGCGACCACGCCATTTACCGGTGCGGTGGCAAGGATCGGGCAGTCCGTCTCGCGTACCGGCCATGTGGTGGGCAGACGCCCACCAGGCTCGGCGGCGCCGAGTAGCACGTCGGCGAGCGCGTGCCCGGCCTCCTGGCCCGGGAACCAGGTCAGCAGCACGGCCGCCACGTCGTCCGCCCACGGCATCTCCACCGGTGAGCCGGCGTTCACCACGACGACCGTGCGGGGGTTGGCGGCCAGCACCCGGCGTACCAGTTCGTCCTGCCGCCCGGGAAGCGCAAGCGTGGTGCGGTCGAAGCCCTCCGACTCGACCTCGTTTGTCGTGCCGACCATCACGACCGCGACGTCGCTCGCAGCGGCCAGGCGCGCTGCCTCGTCGAGCAGCTCGTCGTTCGGCGCGATCGGCTCGCCGTGCCCGAGCGTCAGCGACACCGTCGCGAGGCCCTCGGGCAGGTAAACGTTCTGCCGAAGCGAGACGTGGACGCTGTCGCCCGCGCCCAACTCAACCGGCAGCCGCGTCTCGGGCGGGGCCAGGAACGCTACGGCGATGTCGCTCGCGTCCGGCCACATCGCGTCCTCAAACAACGTCCGCTCGCCGTCCGCATCCGTGACCGTGAGCTTGAACTCGCCGATGCCGCGCGCCGAAAGATGATGCGTGCCACCACGTTGCGCGGTCAGCCGCCCGGCGATCTCCACCGACGCGAGTCGCTCCGGGTCGACACCCTCCGGCAACCCCATCCACCAGCCGCGGCCGGTCGCCATCGGCACCGCAGCGAGAGTGGCACCGTCGGCGTCGCGGAATGTCGCGGTCAGACCGGTCCAATGCGGGGCGGCGGCCGCGGGCAGCCGGGTGCGCGGATCGACACCCGGCGCGTACGTCACCGAAACGCGCCCATCGAGCGCCGTCTCGAGACCCTCCAACGGCGACACGACATGTGCCGGGAACACCGTGGCACTGCCGCCGCCGAGGACCCGAGCCTCGTGCGCGCCTAGGCCGATCAACGCGATGCTCGACAGTTCCGAAGCGGCGAGCGGCAAGAGCCCGTCGCGATTCGAGGCAAGCACGAACGACCGGGCCGCGATCTCTCGCGCCAACGCGACGCCGTCGATGCGCTCGTTCGCCGGATCCGTCGAACTGCGCGATGACGCGGCATCCCACGCGCCGACCCGGGCGGCAAACCGCAGCACTCGCCGTACCTTCTCGTCGATCAGCTCCTCTGCCACGTGGCCGGCGCGCACCGCGTCGACGAGCCGGTCACCCCACGGGTTGAACGCGCGCGGCATCGCGATGTCGAGCCCGCCATGCGCGTCGCCGACCATGTCGCGCGCCGCGGTCCAGTCGGACACCACGACGCCGTCAAACCCCCACTCGCGCCGGAGCAGCCCCACCTGCAGCGGCTCGTGCTCGGTCATCGACACGCCGTTCACCGAGTTGTACGCCGACATGACGCCCCACGCGTTGGCGTCACGGAGAATCGATTCGAACGGGGCGAGGTACATCTCGCGGAGCGTACGTTCGTCGACGTTTGAGCTCGCGGTCATGCGCTCGGTCTCGTAGTCGTTGGCGACGAAATGCTTCACGGTCGTACCGACGCCCTGCTCCTGAACGCCGGTGACGTATTCGGTGCCGATCACGCCGGTCAGCAGCGGATCCTCCGAATAGCACTCGAAGTGCCGGCCGCCCAGCGGGCTGCGGTGCAGGTTCACGGTCGGCGCCAGGAGCAGGTGCACGCCCTTGCGTCGCGCCTCCTGGCCGAGCAGCCGGCCGGTGCGACGGGCGAGATCCCGATCCCACGTGGCGGCAAGCGCGGTCGGGCTCGGGAGCGCGATCGACGGGTCGTCGGGCGTCCAGGTCGTCCCGCGTACCCCGATCGGACCGTCCGACATTACGATCGACCGCAGTCCGATCGCTGGTACGGCGGGCAAGGTCCAGCTGTCCTGTCCGGTCAGGATCGACACTTTCGTCGGCAAGTCAAGGCGCGCGAGCGCGACGTCGATCGCGCTCTCGACGGCGTTGTGCTCGGTCGGCTCCGGATCGGTGTGGTTCGTGCTCACTCCGACATCTTGCCTTGTGCCGACGCTTACGCCGCGGCGTGCCCACGATCCGGACTGCCTGACGATCGGCTCAGTCGCCGGTCACTCCGTCGACCCGCTCGCGGATCATGTCGGCGTGGCCGTTGTGTCGCGCGTACTCCTCGATCATGTGCAGGTATACCCAGCGCAGGTCCATCGTGCGACCGCTGCGCGCCAACACAATCGTGTCGTCCAAGTCACGGCCTGCGACGGCTGCGTCGGACGCCTCACACTCGGCGCGGAACATCGCGAAGTCGGCTTCGGCGTCAGCGTTCGCGAGATCGTCGAACGCCGGGTCGAAGTCGTCGGTCACCGCGTCTTCGTCGTAGACCGGCGGGATGTCCAGCTGCGCAAAGCGGATCCGGAACCACCAGCGCTCGACCTCCGCCATGTGGCGCACCAGGCCGAGGAGCGTCAGACGCGAGGGCTCGACGGACGCCACGCGCAGTTGTTCGGGCGTGAGCCCGGCACACTTCATCAGCAACGTCTCTCGATGGAATCGGAGCCAGTCCTGCAGGGCGGCACGTTCCGGATTGCTTACCCTGGGAAATTGGCGGTCGACGCTTGGTGCGGTCCAAGTCATGGGTCCATCCTGCGGGATGGGGCAACCGGGTTTCCGCGCTACGCGGGTGCGCCGACCCGCCGCCACAAGCCGTGATAGTCGACCACGATCCCGGCGGCGTCCACCGTCACATCGGCAGAGAAACTGCCTGACTGGTACCGGTATGTGGCATCTGCCACCCGCGTGTAGCGCTGTGACACCGGCCGAACAGTCAGCGACGGCACGTCCACGTACGCGACCCGGATGTCCGCGGACTCACCGACCGCCAGACCGAGCCGTCTGACCGGCAACGTGTTGGTCAGCGGCGTGATCGAGATGTCGACGTCGACGCAGCCGTCAAGATCGGCGATCGGCGTACCCGCACCGTCCCGCCACGAACCCGCACCAACCGCACGCAACTCGAGCGATCCGCCCGAGACGTTCTCGACGACGTCGAGCGCCCGCACCGTCCCGTCGCCGGCCACGCTCAGCCGGTATTGAAGTCGCGTCGGTTGGCCGTCTACAACCGCGGTTGCCGCGCCGTCCGCGATCCAGCCGTCGTCGGCCGGCGAAATGTCGACGTGTTCGAGGGACGGCCACTGCAATGCTTCCCAGACAACGCTCGTACGCATGATCACCTCCGGCCACTCAAGGACGCGTAGTGAGGGCTACAACTGAACACGCATACGCACACAGCGCGGTGCGTCCGCAGCAAGCGGCACCACTGGTGCGCATGTGTACCCAGATGTAGCCCCTCCGGCGATCGAGGGCGCCCAGCAGGTAGCGGTTCAGCCGAGCAGCGCGGCCGCGATGCCCGGACCATCGAGTCCGGCGGTGGACAGGATCGAACCACGGGAGCCGTGCGGCACGAACTGCTGGGCGAGCGCGATCGTCCGTACGGGCGTCGTGACACCGGCAGCGCGGAGCGCGCGAGCGAACGCGTCACCGTACCCACCATGTTCACCGCTGTCCTCGACAGTGACGACGCGTTCGTAGCGTTCGGATTCGCGTACCAGTTCGGGGTCGACCGGCAGCAACCACCGCGGATCGGCGACCGTCACCGCGACGCCGTGTTGGGCCAACTCCTCCGCGGCGGCAACCGCCGCGCCGGCCAGCGCACCGACCGCGATCAGCAGGATCTCGGGCCGCTCGCCGTCCCGGAGGATGTCCGCGACGCCAACGCGACGCAACGCGGCCACGTCGTCGGCCACGTCCGCCTTCGGGAAGCGCAGTGCCGTCGGGCCGGCCGACCACTCCACCGCCTCACACAGCTCGGCGCACAGTGACGCGGCATCACGGGGCGCGGCGACGCGCATGCCTGGCACCATGCCGAGCAGCGTCAGGTCCCACATGCCGTGGTGCGACGGGCCATCGGTGCCGGTGATGCCGGCGCGGTCGAGCACGAACGTCACGGGCTGGCGGTGCAGCGCGACGTCCATCAGCGTCTGGTCGAGCGCCCGATTGAGGAACGTCGAGTAGACCGCGACCACCGGATGAAGGCCGCCCATCGCAAGGCCGGCCGCGGACGTGACCGCGTGCTGCTCGGCGATGCCGACGTCGAACGTACGGTGCGGATAGCGCAGCGCGAACGCCTGCAGCCCGGTCGGGCCTAGCATCGCGGCGGTCAGCGCCACGACATCGTCGCGCTGCGCGCCGATCGACAGCATCTCGTCGGCGAACACGTCGGTCCACGTTTGCGTCGCAGTGCCGCCGGTAGATTTGCCGCTGCTCGCAGTGCCGCCGGCAGATTTGACCGCCGGCCCGATCGAGTGCATCCGGTCGGCGTCATCCGTTTCGGCGGGCAGGTGGCCTAGTCCCTTGCGGGTCACGCAGTGCACCACGGTCGGCAGGCCGGTCTCGCGTGCCTTGTGCAGTGCGGCCTCCACCGCGATCGTGTCGTGACCATCGACCGGACCGAGATAGGCCATGCCCAACTGCTCGAACAGCGACGTACACTCGCCGGCGCGCAGCGTGGCGAGATGCGTCGCGAGCGCACCCGCGGTCGGCGAGTAGGACCGGCCGTTGTCGTTTAACACGATCACGATCGGACGCTGCGGCGCGGCGGCAATATTGTTGAGCGCCTCCCAGCACATGCCGCCGGTCATCGCACCGTCGCCGACGATCGCCACCACCGTACGGTCGGTCAGGCCGCGCAACTCGTACGCCTTCGCGAGCCCGTCCGCATACGACAGCGCGGTGGACGCGTGCGAGTTCTCCACGTGATCGTGTTCGCTCTCGGCGCGCTGTGGATAGCCGGACAGCCCGCCGGCCTGCCGCAGCCCGGCGAAGTCGCCGTGCCGACCGGTGAGCATCTTGTGCACGTACGCCTGATGTCCGGTGTCCCACACGATCGTGTCGTGCGGCGACTCGAACACGCGATGAACGGCGATGGTCAGCTCGACCACGCCGAGATTCGGGCCGAGGTGGCCACCGGTGCGGCACACCGACTCGATCAGCCGCTCCCGGATCTCGGCGGCCAGTGTCGGCAGCGCGGATTCGGGCAGTGCTCGCACGTCGGCCGGGCCGGCGATGCCATCGAGCAAGGACATCACGGACTCACCCCCCAACGGCGGCGCGCATCGTCTCTTTCAGGGAACCGAGCGTCGCGATGACCGCGGTCGGCTCGTAGCCGCAGTGCGCCATGCAGTTGGCGCAGCGCGGATCCTTGCCGCGACCGAACGCGTCCCAGTCCGTCTCCTCGATCAGCTCCTTGTACGTCTGGGCATATCCGTCGTCGAGCAGGTAGCACGGCCGTTGCCAGCCGAGCAGCGAATACGACGGGATGCCCCACGCGGTGCAGGCGAAGTCCCGCTTGCCCTCCAAGAAGTCCAGGAACAGTGGCGAGTGGTTGAGGCGCCACTTCTTGCGGCGGCCGTCTGCGAACGTCTTGCGGAACAGTTCCCGCGTCTCCTCGACCCCGAGCCAGTGCTCCTGATCCGGCGCCTTCTCATAGGCGTACCCGGGTGAGATCTGCATGTTGTCCACCTGGACCACGTCGTTCAGGTAGTCGAGCACGCCGATCACGTCCGCGGGCGTGTCGGTGTTGAAGAACGTCGTGTTCGTCATTACCCGGAAGCCGGCCGCCTGGGCCTGCTTGATGGCGTCGACCGCGCCCTGGAAGCCGCCCTTCTTGTTCACCGACTCGTCGTGGCGCTCCTCGAGCCCGTCGATGTGCACCATCCACGCGAAGTTGCGGTGCGGCTTGAACTTGTGCAGGTGTTTCGGCAGCAGCAGCGCGTTCGTGCACAGGAACACGATCTTGTGTCGCGCGAGAAGCTGCCGTGTGATCTCGTCGATCTGCGGGTGCATCAGCGGCTCGCCGCCCGCGATCGAGACCATCGGTGCGCCGCTCTCTTCGATCGCGGCGACCGCCTGCTCGACCGGCATGCGCTGCTTGAGCAGTGACGCAGGCTGCGCGATCTTGCCGCAACCGGAACATTTGAGGTTGCAGGCGAACAGTGGCTCAAGCTCAACCAGCAGCGGGAACTTCTCCCGCCGGAGAGCCTTCTGCTTCACGAGATAGGTGCCGAGTCGGATGCTCTGCCGAAGGGGCATGGCCATCTCTCAGCTCACCTCCTTAGGCAATGTGAAATGGAGATCTTCAGGTGCTGCGGATGGCTCACGAACGTTGACGGGCCCCAGCCCGCCGATCGCTGCCACCAGCGACTCGACGAGATGAGATGGCGCCGACGCACCGGCGGTGATGCCGATGCGCAGTGCGCTGGCGAGCAGTCGGAGGTCGACCTGACC
>DATFRR010000229.1:0-12480 GCA_035263025.1 Micromonosporaceae bacterium | reverse complement strand
GTGGCGGAGGATACGAGATTCGAACTCGTGAGGGTGTTAACCCAACACGCTTTCCAAGCGTGCGCCCTAGGCCTCTAGGCGAATCCTCCGCCGAGAAGGATACCGAACCGCGGATAACGCGCCACGGTGCCTGGCGCTCGATGATGATCATCTGTACCCGAGGTGGACGACCCACCCGTCGCGTCAGGTAAATTGGCGTAACCCCTCGTGCGGCGTTAACCCGTGAACCTCCCTAGGGCCGGAAGGCAGCAAGGATAAGCGGGCTCTGGCGGGTGCACGAGGGGCCTCTCTTTGCCGAGCGTCGGTCGTGACCTTGCCGGGAAGTTGTTGGGTCCGAGGCGGAGAACCCAACGAAATCCCCGCAAGGTCACGATCGCTCGCGGAGGCTCCGGAATCGGGTAGCCCGGTTCATCCGTTTTATGGCCCGTTGTCCGCCTCGCTGGCGCCACGACGCTGCGGTGTCCGATGTCGGTTCCGCGTGAGAGGCTTATCGGGCCCTGGAAGCACGGGCATAACCCGAAGACACCCGAAGACACCCACAGGCAGCGGCGGAAGGACGCGAACCGATGGCGCTGGCGCTCTACCGGAAATATCGGCCGCGCACGTTCGCCGAGATCATCGGCCAAGACCATGTCACGGAGCCGCTGAGGCAGGCGCTACGGAGCGGTCGGCTGCATCACGCATACCTGTTCTCTGGTCCGCGCGGCTGCGGCAAGACAAGCAGCGCGCGGATCCTTGCGCGTTCACTGAATTGCGAGAAGGGTCCGACACCGGATCCGTGCGGTGAGTGCGACTCGTGTGTGGCCCTGGCGCCGGACGGCCCGGGTTCGATCGACGTCATCGAGATCGACGCGGCCAGCCACGGTGGCGTCGACGACGCGCGTGACCTGCGGGAGCGGGCGTTCTTCGCGCCGGTCGCGAGCCGCTTCAAGGTGTACGTGATCGACGAGGCGCACATGGTGTCGTCGGCGGGCTTCAACGCGCTGCTGAAACTCGTCGAGGAACCGCCCGACTTCGTGAAGTTCGTGTTCGCGACGACCGAGCCGGAGAAGGTGCTCGGCACGATCAAGTCGCGGACGCATCACTACCCGTTCCGGCTGATTCCGCCGGGCGTGCTGCGTCCGTACCTGGAGCAGATGTGCGCGGCCGAGGGGGTCACCGTTGAGCCAGCGGTGTTCCCGCTCGTCGTGCGCGCCGGCGCCGGATCCGTTCGCGACGCGTTGTCGGTCCTCGACCAGCTCATCGCGGGCGCCGGGCCGGAGGGCGTGAAATACGCGCGTGCCCTCGCCCTGCTTGGTGTCACTGACGTCGCGCTGATCGACGAGATGTGCGACGCGCTTGCCGCGGCCGACGGCGCGACCGCGTTCGCCACCATCGACCGCGTCGTCGAAGCCGGCCACGATCCGCGTCGCTTCGCGGGTGACCTGCTCGAACGCCTCCGCGACCTGATCGTGCTGCAGCAGGTGCCGGACGCCGCCGCGAAGGGGCTAATCGGTGCCGCCGAGGACGAACTCGATCGGATGACGACGCAGGCCGACCGCTTTGGCCCGGCAACGCTGTCGCGGATGGCGGACATCGCGCACACCGGCCTCACCGACATGCGTGGCACGACAGCGCCCCGCCTCGTCCTCGAGTTGATCATCGCGCGGATGTTGCTGCCCGGCGCCGACGACTCCGACGGCGCGATGCTTCACCGTCTCGAGCGCATGGAGCGTCGGCTGACGCTGACCGCCGAGCCGCCGGCGGCTGCCGGGTCCGCGCACGCCGATTCGGGGGTACGCCCAACCGCCCCGCCCGCCGAAATCGACCCGCTGCCAGGCGATGCGCGGGTCAAGCCCGCCAAGCCTGTAAAGCCTGTCGAACAGACGAGCGCTCCGGTGGCCCGATCCAGCACTCCCGGTGCCATCGACGCGGCCGCCGTCCGGCGGATCTGGGACGAAGTGCTGACGATGGTCCGGCGGAAGAGCCCACGCGCCGCAGCCGTGGTACGCGAGGCAACCGTACGAGACGTCGACGGTGACACGCTCGTCCTGCTGTTCAAGCACCAGTTCCACGCACAGGCCCTGGCCGCCGCACCGGACGTGCTGCTCGACGCCGTTCACGAGGTGCTCGGCGGCACCTGGCAGGTTCGATGCGAGGTGACCGGACCGGCGGGCGCGATCGAGCCGGTCCGAATCGGTGCTCCGGATGACGTGCTGGCCGCGAGCGCGCCCGATTCCGAGCCGACGGGTCGCGGTCCGCGGGCCGGTGGCTCGACTTCCGCGGGTAGCACGCAGTCAGCGTCGACGCGCCCAGAGTCGACGACGTCACCGGCCAACCAGTCCGGTCGAGCGAACGCGCGCGGCCGGTCCGGGTCGGGTCGAGGCCAGCGGGCGGGTTCATCGACGCCGCCTTCGGAGGATGCCTCGTCCGGCGACGACGACTGGCCGACGCCGGCACAGCTCGGCGGCGACCCGGCCGGTAATGCGGTGGACGACTCGACAGCAGAAAACAGCGCGCCTCCGGTGACCCGCAGCGCGCCGTCGAGCACGCGACGTGGCAGCACGCAGACCCGTGCCACGGCGGCTCCTGCCCGGCGGCCGGCGCAACGACGCGGCTCGTCGACGGACGACCCGTGGGCCGGGGGCGCAAAGGACGAACCCCCCTTCGATCCGGAGTTCGACGGCCCCGCGCCGGCGGACGGCTATGTCGGGTTCCATCCGGGTGACGAACCCGATGACGATTCGGATGCCACGGTCACCCGCCAGACCGGCGAGCAACAAGCCATTGATCTCCTGCGGCAGACGCTTGGCGCGGAAAAGATCGACTAGGTCGGCGCTCCTCGGCTCTGACTGTGATGCTCCACACCGGTCACGGTGGCCGGGGCACCGCACACACCGGTCCGACCAGCCCGCCGCGGTTGCTGTTCGGTCGCTCGGGCGTAAGTCGAATGCGCAGCTGACCTGCAACGCCGGATACTTCCTACCGTGCGCCGTGACCTGAGCATCTTCCATCACCGGCGGTTCGTGCTCCTGTTCGGGGCACGAACCAGCGCGGTGCTGGGCGCTTCCATTGGTCCGGTCGCTCTCGCGTTCGGCATCCTCGGCCTGCCGCACGGCACCCCGACAGAGCTGTCCATAGTGCTGGCGGCCGAGTCGGTGGCCATCCTGGCCACGTTGCTCATCGGCGGAGTGGTCGCCGACCGGCTGCCGCGCTATCGCGTCATGTACGCCTCCGATGGACTGTCCGCCGTGTCGTGGGCCGCGATCGGCGTGATGCTGCTCAGCGGCTGGGCCCCGGTCGGCGTACTCGTGGTCTGGGCCGTGGCCGCCGGCGTTGGGACGGGCATGTTCTGGCCGGCGATGACCGGAGTGATCCCGGAGGTCTCGCCGCCCGGTCAGCTGCAAGCGGCGAACGCGTTCCTGCGGCTCGGCGAGAACGGCTCACGCATCCTTGGTGTGGCGATCGCCGGCGCGATGGTCGCGCTCGTCGGCGCGGGCTCGGCGATGCTCATCGACGCGGGCGGTTTCCTCGTCTCGGCGCTCCTGCTCGGCCGGCTCCGGCTGCCGCGTACCGGCACGATCGAGGCCAGCAACATCATCTCTGACCTACGCGAGGGATGGCGTGAATTCACCTCGCGGCAGTGGCTGTGGGTGGTGGTCGCACAGTTCTCGATCCTTGTCGGCGGTCTCGAGGCGTTCTACGGCGTGCTCGGGCCGGTCGTTGCGAAGCAGGAACTCGGCGGGGCGCCGAGCTGGTCGATCGTGCTCGGCGGCGAGTCAATCGGCATGTTGCTCGGCGTCGTCATCGCGATCCGCATCCGGCCGCGCCGACCGATCCTGTTCGGTGTGCTGCTGACCTTCCCGCTGGCGCTTGCGCCATTGCTGCTCGGGTTGCGCGCGCCGGTGTTGGTGGTGGCGGCCGGCGCGTTGATCGGCGGGCTGTGCATCGACATCTTCGCGGTGTTGTGGGAGACCTCGATGCAGCGCTCCGTACCCGAAGCGGCGCTGTCTCGAGTGAGTTCCTACGACGCGCTCGGCTCGTTGTTGCTCGGACCGATCGGCATCGTCGTCGCCGGTCCGCTCGCCGCGTGGCTCGGTGCCCGCCATGCGCTGCTCGTCGTCGCGGCATCGGTTGTCGTACCCACCGCGCTGGCACTGCTGGCGCCCGGCGTACGCACCATGCAGATGCCGGCCGAAACACCGGCCGCGGAGTCGGTAGCGGATGTTGCGCAGCCGCCCGAACCGGGGGCCGTTGTCGCGCCCGTCTCGCTGGTGACCGCGGAGCCGGCCGAGTCGGTCGCGCAGGCATAGCCCGTACCCCCGGATCTTGATCCGCGACGCGCGGGCGTCGGGAGGTGCCGCCTCCCGCGTCCGCGTCGGTGGCCCGATACGCTGGTCGTGCAGAGGTCGATCGCCCTTGCCAGCGGAGTGGAGACAGTCGTGGGGCCCGGTGGACAGCCAGACATCCAGCAGATCATGAAGCAGGCGCAGCAGATGCAGCAGCAGATGATCGCCGCGCAGGAGGAGCTCGCGGAGGCGGAGGTCACCGGTACGGCGGGCGGCGGCCTGGTGACCGTCACTGTGAACGGTGGCGGTGAGGTGCTCGCCCTCAAGATCGACCGATCGATCGTCGACCCGGACGACGTCGAGACGCTCGAGGATCTCGTGATGCTCGCGTTCCGCGAGGCGAACGACGCAGCACGCGCGCTCACCGAGGAGAAGCTCGGCCCGCTGGCCGGCGGCCTCGGCGGCATGGGCTTGCCCGGCTTCTGACGTGTACGAAGGTGCCCTCCAGGATCTGATCGACGAACTCGGCCGGCTGCCCGGCATCGGCCCGAAGGGCGCACAGCGGATCGCGTTCTACCTGCTGTCCGCGGACGCTGTCGACGTGAAGCGGCTCGCGAGCGTGCTCACCCGTGTGAAGGATCAGGTGCGGTTCTGCGCGACGTGCTTCAACGTCGCCGAGGAGGAGCAGTGCCGGATCTGCCGTGATCCGCGCCGCGTCGGCGACGTGTTGTGCGTCGTCGAGGAGCCCAAGGACGTCGTCGCCGTCGAGCGCACCGGCGAGTTCCGCGGTCGCTACCACGTGCTCGGCGGAGCGATCAATCCGCTCGAAGGCATTGGCCCGGACAACCTGCGCATCCGCGAACTCATGGCGCGACTCGCGGGCGGCGAGATCACCGAACTCATCCTGGCTACCGACCCGAACACCGAGGGCGAAGCTACCGCGACATATCTCGCGTTGTTGGTCAAACCGATGGGCATCGCCGTCACCCGGCTCGCGAGCGGGCTGCCGGTCGGCGGCGATCTCGAATACGCCGACGAGATCACGCTCGGGCGGGCGTTCGAGGGGCGACGCGCACTCTAGCCAAAGGTTGCGACCTCGGTCGATCCGGGCACGATAGATTGCGCCTCCATCACGACGCGGGCTTCCTTTGATTACGGTGCCCAGCGGGTCTTGACTCAGCGCATAGACCCGACAAAGGTGCGTTTAACTAACCCGGGCCGTGTCAGTGTCGCGCGCTTGTACGTAGTGGGCTGTCACACGCACCTCGGTCGACCGGTACGGAAGGCGAGGCCTCATGACAGTCGGGCCAGACGTGGTGTCGCCCACGTCGCCGATCGGTGACCCGGAGGCCGTGCTCAGTGGCGCGGGTTCAGCCCGCATCGAAGGCCGTTCACTTGGCCGCATTGCGTGGACTCGGCTGAAGCGCGACCGGGTGGCGATGGCCGGCGGCGCCGTCGTGCTGTTCCTGGTGTTCGTCGCGATCTTCGCGCCGCTCATCGTGAAGGTGCTCGGCCACCCACCCAACGACTACAACAACGACCTGATTGATCCGAACCTTGGCGGCCTGCCGAAGGGTTCGCTCGGTGGCATCAGTGGTGACCATCTGCTCGGTGTGGTCCCGGTCAGCGGCCGGGATCTGTTCAGCCGCATCGTGTACGGCGCGCGGGTCTCGCTGACCGTCGCATTCCTCGCTTCGGTGGTGTCCGTCGTGATCGGCGGCGTCCTTGGCGTCGTCGCCGGCTACTTCGGCGGCATCATCGACGCTGCGATCAGCCGCCTCATGGACCTGCTGCTCGCCTTCCCGCAACTGCTGTTCACGATCGCGCTCGTCTCGGTGGTGCCGAACAAGTTGTTCTTCCTCACCGGCACGGTCGAGCGGATGGCCGTACTCATCATGGTCATCGGGTTCTTCGGCTGGCCGTACATCGGCCGCATCATTCGCGGACAAACGCTCTCCCTGCGCGAACGCGAGTTCATCGATGCCAGCCGAAGTCTCGGCGCGACCAGCTTCCGCGTGGTCTTCAAGGAACTGCTGCCGAATCTGGTGGCGCCGATTCTGGTTTACGCCACGCTCGTCATCCCGACCAACATCCTGACCGAGGCGGCGCTCGACTTCCTCAGCGTCGGCGTGCAACCGCCAACCGCGTCATGGGGTCAGATGTTCAACGACTCGCTTCAGTTCTACCAGTTCGACCCGATGTACATGATCATCCCTGGCGCCACCATCTTCATTTGCGTGCTCGCGTTCAACCTCTTCGGCGACGGCCTACGGGACGCTCTCGATCCCAAGTCGCGCTGATCATCGATATCCCTTGCGCCCGATACCCAACGCGGTCCGTTCACTCGGGCCGCACGTGAAGGAGGAGAAGGTGTTACACAAACGAAGGGCGATCGTGGGTACCGCGATCGTCGCTGTCTTGGGGTTGGTCGCTGCGTGCGGCACCAGCAAGTCACCGGGTAGCACTAGTGCACCGAAGAGTGCTGGGTTCAACGCCGCGATCGGCAAGATTGTCAACCCATCTGACGTCAAGGGCGGCACGCTTCAGCTGTGGTCGTCGCAGGACGCCGACAGCTGGGACCCGGCGGTGACGTATTACGCGTTCGGCTGGAACATGAACCAGCTCTACACGCGCACACTTGTCAGCTACCCGGGCACTCCCGGCCCGGCAGGCACGCAGTTGGTGCCGGACCTCGCCACGGCGATGCCAACCATCTCCGACGGTGGCAAGACCTACACGTTCAAGATGCGCAGCGGACTGAAGTTCGACGACGGCGAAGCGATCACGTCGAAGTCGGTGAAGTACGGCATCGAGCGCATCTTCGCGCAGGACGTCATTCCGGGCGGGCCGGTCTACCTGATCAGCCAGCTCGACCAGGGGCAGAACTACCCCGGACCGTACAAGGACACGAGCCCTGACAAGCTCGGCCTCAAGTCGGTCGAGACCCCCGACGACACCACGATCATTTTCCACCTGGCGCAACCATTCGCGGACTTCCCCTACCTGCTTGCGATGCCAGGTGCCGGCCCGGTGCCGCAGGACAAGGACACCGGTAAGAACTACGGACTGAAGCCGTCGTCGTCGGGTCCGTACGTCATCTCCCAGTACGACCCGAACCACAAGGTCATCTTTACGCGCAACAAGTACTGGGACGCTTCGAGCGACCCGATCCGCAAGGCGCTGCCGAACGAGATCGACGTGACCATCACGTCGAACGCTGACGACCTCGACTCGCGTCTGCTCGCCGGCACGGCCGACCTCGACATCGGACAGGTTGGCGTGCAGAACACGGCGCGGATCAAGATCCTGCAGAACCCCGCGCTGAAGGCCAACACCGACGACCCGGTCACCGGCTTCATCCGGTACGTCGCGATGTCGACCAAGGTGGCTCCGCTCGACAACGTGAACTGCCGCAAGGCCGTTATCTACGCGGCGGACTACACGGCAATGCAGACGGCGCGCGGTGGCCCGACGGCCGGCGCGATCGCCACGAGCATGCTGCCGAGCAACATCGCCGGGTACGAGAAGGGCTACGACCCGTACGGCACCGCGCAGGGTGCACCGCAGCCGGACAAGGCCAAGGCGGCACTCGCCGCGTGCGGCCACCCGGGCGGCTTCTCGACCACGATCGCGGTGCGCAACAACAAGCCGCAGGAAGTTGCTACCGCAGAGGCGCTGCAAGCGTCGCTCGGCAAGGTGGGCATCAAGGTCAACCTGTACCAGTACGACGGCAAGCTGATCTCGTCCGTCGTCGGCTCGCCGGCGAACGTGCACAAGAACGGCTACGGCCTGATCGTGGCCGGCTGGGGTGCCGACTGGCAGTCCGGCTATGGCTTCCTTCAGCCGCTCGTCGACGGCAGTGTGATCCTGCCGACCGGCAACAACAACTTCCCCGAGATTAACGACCCGCAGATCAACTCCGACTTCGCGAAGGCCGCTCAGGAGACCGACCCGACGAAGGCCGCCGCGATCTACACGGAGATCAACCACCGCGTGATGGACTTGGCGCTCTACATCCCCGTCACGATGGACCAAGCGCTCAACTACCGGAACCCGCGACTGACGAACGTGTTCGTCAGCAATGCCTTTGGAATGGTCGACTTCCAGGCGCTGGGCATCGCAGGCGGCGGCAAGTAAGCAACCCCCCACCCGGTTGGTCCCATCGCCTCGCGGCGGTGCCGGCCACCTAACCGATAATCGCAGGTCCCCGGTCTCGGCCGGGGGCCTGCGACCGGAGGCCGATCGTTGTGTTCGCTTATATCGTCAGGCGCCTCGTCAGCGTCGTCATCACGCTCCTGGTGACCACGCTGGTGACGTTCGGTGTGTTCTTCATGGTCCCGAAGATCACCGGTAGCGATCCGGCGTTCCTCTACATCGGCAAGGTGACCTCGCCCGAGGCCATCGAGGGCGTACGCAAGAAGTACGGCCTCGACGAGCCGGTGTTCGAGCAGTACGGCAAGTTCGTGGCGGGCATCGTTGTCGGCCGCGACTATGACAACGGACCAGATAAGACACACTGCCCGGCACCTTGTTTCGGCTACTCGTTCAAGACCGATCAGCAGGTGTGGTCGCTATTGATGCGGGACCTGCCGGTGACTGGGTCACTCGCGGCCGGCGCCGCGGTGCTGTGGTTGATCGGCGGCGTCGCCACCGGTGTGATCTCGGCATTACGCCGGGGAACAGTGGTGGACAGATCCGTGATGGTCACCGCGCTGACCGGCGTATCCCTGCCGGTGTATTTCACCGGAACGGTGTCGGTGCTGCTATTCACCTACTCGTTGCACTGGTTACCGGACCCCACGTGGACACCGCTCACGGTGAGCCCGTGGGGATGGTTCGAGAACTTGATCCTTCCATGGGTGACGCTCGCGTTCTTGTTTGCCGCGACCTATGCCCGTCTGACGCGGGCGGTGATGCTGGAGACGATGAACGAGGACTACATACGAACGGCGCGATCCAAGGGATTGCCCGAACGAACGGTCGTCGGCAAGCACGCGATGCGGGCGGTAGCCACCCCGATCCTGACCGTCTTCGGTCTGGACCTCGGTGGCCTGCTCGGCGGCGCGTTGCTGACCGAGCATGTGTTCAACCTGCCGGGGCTCGGCCAGGAGGCGTATAACGCGATCACCGCGAGCGACCTGCCGGTGATCCTGGGCGTGACCATGTTCGCGGCATTCTTCATCGTGATCGCGAACCTGATCGTCGACCTGCTCTACACGGTCGTGGATCCGCGGGTGAGGCTCGGATGACGATCGACGCTCCGCGTCCCGGCAGCGATTCAGCCGCCGCTGCCCAGGCGACGCTCCCGCAGGCCCAACGGACCGCCGCGGCACCGATCTCGCTCGGCGGGCCTCCGCCATCCACGTCGTTCTTGGACGTTCGCGATCTGCGCATCCATTTCAACACCGATGACGGTCTGGTCAGGGCCGTCGACGGCGTGTCGTTCCAGCTGGAGCGCGGTAAGACGCTGGGCATCGTCGGCGAGTCCGGATCCGGCAAGAGCGTCACGAGCCTTGGCATTCTCGGGCTGCATCGCGCGACGCGATCGGCAACCGTGTCGGGCGAGGTCTGGTTGGACGGCGAGGAGCTGATCGCGGCCTCCGGCGACCGGGTACGTCGGCTGCGCGGCCAGAAGATGGCCATGATCTTCCAGGACCCGCTCACGTCGATGCACCCGTACTACACGGTCGGTGCTCAGATCATCGAGGCGTACCGGGTGCACAACGAGGTGAGCAAGGCGGAGGCGCGCAAGGTCGCGGTCGCGATGCTCGGCCGCGTCGGCATTCCGCAGGCGCACCGGCGGGTCGACGACTATCCCCACCAGTTCAGCGGCGGCATGCGACAGCGCGCGATGATCGCGATGGCGCTGTGCTGCAATCCGGAGCTGCTGATCGCCGACGAGCCGACGACCGCACTCGACGTCACCGTGCAGGCGCAGATCCTCGACCTGCTCCGGGATCTGCAAGCCGAGTTCGGCTCCGCCATCATCATGATCACTCACGACCTTGGCGTGGTTGCCGAACTGGCCGACGACATCCTGGTCATGTACGCCGGCAAGTGCGTGGAGTACGGCACGGCGGTCGACCTGTTCCGTCGGCCGGAGCACCCCTACGCCTGGGGCCTGCTCGGGTCGATGCCGAGGCTCGACCAGGCCGTACGGGATCGGCTCGTGCCCATCAAGGGCACCCCGCCGAGCCTGATCCAGCTGCCCAGCGGGTGCTCATTCCATCCGCGTTGCCCACAAGTTGGCCGTGACGGCATCCCGTGCACCACCGTGGAACCGTTGCTGGCCCGGGATGTCGACCATGCGGCGGCATGTCACATCCCGATCGCCGACCGCCGACAGATTTTCGCCAACGAGATCAGCCCGGCGCTGTAGCCGGCGACCCGGTCCGGCGCCCGAAGGAGACCTCCGTGTCGACGACCATCGCACCGCAGCCGGTGCCCCCTGGCATCGGGAGTGACAACCTGCTCGAAGTGAGCGGGCTCGAGAAGCACTTCCCGATCACCAAGGGCTTTCTGCGTCGCAAGGTCGGTGACGTACGGGCAGTGGACGGGATCGACTTCTCGATCCGCGTTGGTGAGTCGCTCGGACTCGTGGGGGAGTCCGGCTGTGGTAAGTCGACGACCGGGCGCCTCGTCACCCGGATGCTGGAGCCGACCGGTGGAAAGGTGGTGTTCGACGGCCGCGACATCACACACCTGTCGATGTCACGGATCCGTCCGGTCCGACGCGACATCCAGTTGGTCTTCCAGGATCCGTACTCGTCGCTGAATCCACGGCATACGGTCGGCTCGATCGTCGGCGCGCCGTTCGACATCCAGCACGTACCCACTCCGCACGGCCGAAAGCACGCGGTGCAGGAGTTGCTCGAGCTCGTGGGCTTGAACCCGGAGCACTACAACCGCTACCCGCACGAGTTCTCCGGCGGTCAGCGCCAGCGCATCGGCATCGCGCGGGCGCTCGCGCTACGGCCCAAGATGATCGTGCTGGACGAGCCGGTGTCCGCGCTCGACGTGTCCATTCAGGCGCAGATCGTCAACCTGCTCGACGACCTGCAGGGCGAGCTCGACCTCACGTACCTGTTCATCGCGCACGACCTTTCGGTGGTACGCCACATCAGCGACCGCGTCGCCGTCATGTACCTCGGCAAGATCATCGAGATCGCACCGCGCGACGACATGTACCGGCATCCACGGCACCCGTACACGATCGCGCTCATGTCCGCCGTACCCGTGCCGGACCCCGACCGGCGGGACAAGGCGCAGCGCGAACGCGTGCTGCTCAAGGGTGACGTACCCAGCCCGGTCGATCCGCCGTCTGGCTGCCGTTTCCGCACACGGTGCCCGAAGTTCGCCAACGAACTCACCGACTCCGATCGCGAGAAGTGCATCAACGTCGAGCCGCCGCTCGCCGCGTACGCCACCGCGCATACTGTCGCGTGTCACTACCCCGTGGCCGACAACGAGGACATGCGGGTCAAGCGACCGACCGCAGCCGTGTCATGATCCGCTGTATTGGACGATTTCGGCGGGATAGCGACCCGAATCGCCCAACACAGTGGATCATGAGTTCGCCACACGCGTCAGCTAGCGGCGATTCACCGCGCTGGCAACCGCCCGCATCGATGCCGTGACGATGTTCTGATCGACGCCGACACCCCAGCGCACGTCGCCGTCCACGTCAACCTCGACGTACGCGGCCGCCTGCGCGTCGCCGCCGGCGGACAGCGCGTGCTCCGCGTAGTCCAGCACTCGCACCGATCCGAACACGTCGGACAAGGCGTGCCCGAGCGCGTCGATCGGACCGTTGCCGATGCCGGTCAGCGTCGTCGGCCGGCCGTCCACCGTACCCGTGGCAGTGATCTCGACCTTGCCCTCGACGCTGGCCGTCGCATACGACTCGATCGCCACTCGCGGTGATGCCTGATGGTCGACCAGGTATTCCCGGGCGAAGATGTCCCACATCGTCGCCGGATCGACTTCGCCGCCCTCGCCGTCGGTGTAGCGCTGCACCACGCCGGAGAACTCGATCTGCAGGCGTCGCGGCAGGTCCAGCGAGTGCTCCGTCTTCATGATGTAGGCGACGCCGCCCTTGCCGGACTGCGAGTTGACCCGGATGACCGCCTCGTAACTGCGGCCGAGGTCCTTCGGGTCGACCGGCAGATAGGGCACCTCCCACGTGAAGTCGTCCACGGCGACGCCAGCGTGG
>DATFRR010000228.1:0-18683 GCA_035263025.1 Micromonosporaceae bacterium | reverse complement strand
CATCCGGCAACCATCGGATCGACAGTCGTCTTCGCAATTGATGCATCGGGGGCTCGTCTCGGCGTGCCGACTGGTTCGGCCGCCCATAAGCTGTTGCGGTGCGCGGCGCTCACTCGGCAGGTCGGCCGGTCACCGGACGTGTTGTGGTCGCCGCCGCAGCGGTGATGGCCGTCGTCGCCGGTGCCGTGGTCGTCGCGATGAACCTCGCCGACGCACCGACCAACTCGGCGGATCACATCGCTGTCGTCGGCCGTACGCCGTCGCCCAGCGGGTCGCCGAACGGGACGCTGGCGCCGGCTACCACCACGCCGTCGAGTTCGGCGAGCGCGCCTACCCCGATCGCCGTCGCCTCGGCCTCGCGGCCAGCCACGGCGGCGCGGAGACCGTCCGCATCGCCGACGCCCACGCCCCTGCTAGTTGCGCCCGGCACCCAGGCCCAGCGCGTCCACGAACTGATGCTCATCAACCAGCAGCGGCGCGGCACCGATCTACCGTCGCTGTCGTCGGACGCGAAGCTTCAGTCCGCGGCACAGGACTACGCGGAGCATCTTGCGCTGGACGGCCAGCTTTCTCACACCGACGGCTCACAACCCGGCGAACGCGTGACGGCGGCCGGATATCAGTGGCAGGCCGTCGGTGAAAGTCTCGGGCTCGGGAACATGACTCCGTCCGAGATTCTCGCCACCTGGATGGCGAGCTCCGATGATCGCGCGAACATATTGAGTTCGACGTTCGTCGACGTTGGCATCGGCATCGCGACGCGACCGGACGGCCAGATCGTGTGGTGCATCGATTTCGCGACGCCGCGATAGCACCGGTCCGGACGCGACGCCGCGGCGCCGGTCAGGCCGCTTCGACCAATTGTGGGTACGCCGCCGCGGCGGCCGCCCCGACGTCGGCTCGCGCGATCCGCGCGCGTACCCACAGATCTGCCGCGACGCCCGCTCGTTCGTCCCGGCCGACCACCGACTGCTCGAGCAGCAGCGCCGCGATCAGCACGTCGGATGCAAGCAATGCCAGGTCTCGTGCCGCCGCGACAATGACCGACGCGGATGGTGACGCGGCTGCGGCGGTGAGCGCCGAGCCGAGTCGGGCACGCGCGTCGGCGAGCGCCGCACCGCTCTCGCCGGACGCCGCGTCCAGCGTCGCGTCGATGCGCGACAGCAGCGCCTTTGCCGGCGCGTCGACGGCCAGCGCACGCAACACATCCACGCTGAGCACGTTGCTCGTACCCTCCCAGATCGGCAACACCTGCGCGTCGCGCAACAGCCGCGGGATGCCGCTCTCCTCGACGTATCCGGCACCCCCGAAGCATTCGACGTATTCGGTTGCGGAGGCGACGGCGAGCTTGCCGGTGGAGATCTTCGCCAGCGGCGCGACCAGGCGCAGCTCTGCGGCCGCGAGCGCGTCGCCGTCCACCTCGACGCGGCCGAGCAGTGCGAACGCGTGCTGCGCGAGCGCGTACGCCGCCTCGGCGTCCACCGCCAGCCGGGCGAGGGTCGCGCGGTGCAACGGATTGTCGGCCAGGCGGCCGCCAGCCACGGTGCGTACGTCCGCGTACGCGCGCGCATAGTCGAGGCCGCGCCGCATGCCGCCCGCCGCGGCGGCCGCGTTGTGCAGTCGCGTGACGACAACCAGTGTCATCATGCGGGCGAGCCCGCCCGAATACGGATCGCCGACCGGGTAGGCCGCCGCGGCGTCGAGGCCGATCTCCGCGGTCGGCAGCGCCCGCGTGCCGAGCTTGTCCTTGAGACGGTGCAGCCGGATGCCGTCCGCGATGCCACCGTCGGCCGCATAGCGCGGCACGATGAATGGCGCGAGCGTCCGGCTGCCGTCCGGCGCGCCGTCCGGACGCGCCAACGCGACTGCCATCGCGGCGTCCGCCGCCGAGCAGAACCATTTCTCGCCGCTGACCCGCCAGACGCTAGGAGCGTCACCGGCGTTCGGTGGCCGGGCGGTCGTCGTGGATCGCGAGATGTCCGACCCGCCCTGTGCCTCGGTCATCCACTGGCCACTGGTGATCGCGCGTGCCGAATCCGTCGAGACCAGCCGAGGTAGCCAGGCGGCGCGGACGTCGGCGTCAACGTCGTCGCGGGACAACAGGGCGGCGGCGCCGTCGCTCATCGCCACCGGGCACGAGAACACCGCCGACTCGGGGCCGTAAAGGTGGAGGAGCGCGTGCTGCACAACGCGGGTACCGGCACCGAACGCGGCGCGCGCCTCACTCGCGTACGGCAACGCGACAAGCGCGTGCTCGGCGGCCGCGGCGCGCAACGTCTGCCATCCGACACTCGTCTCGATCCGGTCGACCCTGGCGCCCCACGCATCGAACTGGCGCAGCACCGGCGGGTGCGCCTCGGCGTCGAGGTGCGCGTCCCGAAGGCGCTCGGTGATCGCCTTGCTGAGTGCGGCCAACCGCGGCTCGGCCGCCGCGAACCGCTCCGGCCCGAGGTGCCGCGCGAGGTAGGCGCGCAACACGGCATCGGATCGGTACGGGTCGGGAAGCCGCGGCGCGGCCTGCACGTAGCGGGGCATGTCGCCAGTCTGCCATCGGAAGTTACTGGGAAGTAAAACCCGTCCCGGCGGTCAGGTCGACGGTGACGAGGCGGCGCCGCCACGCGACGTGGAAGCCGGTGCGTTCGCTGGCGACCAGCATCGGGGTGTTCCGCTCGTTCACCGTGGACGTGAGCCGATCGACGGACGGCCAGTCGCGTCGCAGGCGGTCGATCATGGTCGCTTTGAGCCACGTGGCGATGCCACGGCCGCGCGACTCCGGCGCGACGATCGTGTCGAGCTGATCGGCCGCACCAGACGATGCCGCGACGACCTCGGTGACACCAAGCAGCGCCCCGGTGCCCTCGTCGACCGCCGCGTCCACGAGCAGCCGGCCGCGGTGGCGCGCCTCCCAGGCTCGTACGATGGCCGGCGTCCACTCTGGACCATCGATCTGCAGCGCAGCGTCCGGCGCGTCCATGATGTGCCGCTTCAGCTTCGCGTACCCGTCGAGAAGCGCATCGGGGCACCGGCCGGTCCACGACAGCGCGGCTACACCGCTCGGTGTCGGGACCGCTGGCGCCGCCTCGTCCAGGCGCCGTTCCACGGTCACGAGCCGGATCAGCGTACGGGCACGGAGCGCCGCGGCGAACGCCTCGCCCGCCTGCCCGGCGACCACGGTCGCGCTCACGCGGGCCATCCGGCGGGTGGTCGCCTCCGCCAACGCCGCGGCGGACAGCGCCCGTCCGATCCCGGTGCGCCGGTGCGCCACCGGTACGTACAGCCGAGCGAACCCGCCGTCGTGCTGCGGCCGGATCTCCGCCGCGCCGACCACGAGCCCGTCCCGGTGCGCGGCGAACCGGACCGCGCCGTCGTCGGCCAAGATCTGTTCGGCGATGAGTTCGGGCGGGATCAGCGTGCCCGAGTCGTCGAGCCGGCCCTGCGAGACGATCTCGCACCACGCGATCACCTCCGCCGCGATCACGTCCGCCGGCACGCGGAGCGGCGCGATGACGAGCGGCTCGGTCACCGCCATACGGTACGACGCCGCGGGCCGTCAGCCGTGCCAGGTACACGGCTTATGGTGTGCGGTATGGGGCTGACCCGCTGCTACCGAGACGGCCAACTGATCGACGAGGGCTTCCCGATCGCGAACGTCTCCGACCACCTCGAGGAAAAGGACACGGTGGTCTGGTTCGACCTGTGCGAGCCGACCGAGGAGGATCTCGCGTCGATCAGCGAGGAGCTGGGTCTCCACCATCTCGCGGTCGAGGACGCCGTCCATCCACACCAGCGGCCGAAGCTTGACCACTACGCCAGCCATCTGTTCCTGACCGCTTATTCGGTCCGACTCGACGACGAGACGGCCACCCTCGAGACCAACGAGGTCGCCGCGTTCATCCTGCCGCGAGCGCTCGTCACGGTGCGCAAGAACGAACGGTTCGACATCAAGGACGTGCTGCAGCGGTGGGACTCCGCAGACCCGGAGCTCGCCACCGGCGGCGTCGGGTTCCTGCTGCACGGCCTGCTCGATCACATCGTCGACACGCAGTTCGACGCGATCCAGAGCCTCGACTCGGATCTGGAGTCGCTCGAGGACACGCTGTTCTCCGACAACATCCGCGACGCGACGATGCAGCGGCGCACGTTCGAGCTCCGCAAGTCGCTCGTGATGCTGCGCCGCGTCGTGACACCAATGCGCGAGGTCGTGAACACGCTGATGCGCCGCGACCTGCACATCATTGCGCCGGGCACGATGCCGTATTTCCAGGACGTGTATGACCACGTGCTGCGCGCCGGTGAGTGGACGGACTCGCTTCGCGACCTGGTCGGAAACATCTACGAGACGCATCTCACGGTGCGCGGCAACCGGCTCAACGTCGTGATGAAGCAGGTCACGAGTTGGGCGGCGATCATCGCGGTGCCGACCGCGATCACCGGCTTCTACGGCCAGAACGTGCCCTATCCCGGCTTCGGGCAGCCGTGGGGCTTCTGGGTGTCGTCGGCGGTCACGGTCGGGCTCGCGGTGATCCTCTACCTCACCTTCCGGCGCAAGGGTTGGCTGTGAAAGTTCGCGCCAGGCGCCGCCGATGCGTAGCGATGCCGCGAGGCGCCGAAGATACAGTCGAAAACCTTTGCGGGTACGGGCAACCGACCGCTCGCCTCGTCGTCGGCGCGGCATGCGTACGCAATCCGAGCGGCGGCGTCCGGTAGCAACGGCGCGAGTTCGGTCGCGACCACCCGGCACGCGTGCACCAGCACCGCGAGGAGTGCGTCGAGCCGTAGCGCCGCGTCGGCGTCGCCGGCGGCCGCTGCCTTCGCGAGCGACCAGGGCGCGGTCGACTCGATGCACCGGTTCGCCGCGGTCACCACCTCCAGGATCGCGGCGGTCGCCACGCGGTAGTCGCCGTCGGCCAGCGCCGCATCGATCGTCGCCGGCGCACGGTCGCATGCCGCGACGAGTTCCTTCGTGTCGTCGGGCGCGCCACCGGCTAGCCGAGGCGGCACGCCGTCGCGGAACCGGTGCACCATCGTCGCGACACGGTTCACCACGTTGCCGATGCCGCCGGCCAGATCCTCGGCGGCCCGTGCCTCGAGACGCTCGACGGTGAAGTCGGCGTCGCCGACACGCGGTACGTCACGCAGCAGCCACCAGCGCACCGCGTCGACTCCGTACGCGTCGACGAGCGCTACCGGGTCGATGCCCGTACCGTCGGATTTGCTGATCTTGCGCCGACCGACCGTGAGGTAGTCGTGCACCCGGATGTGGGTCGGCAGCGGCAATCCGGCGGACAACAGCAGCGCCGGCCAGTAGACCGCATGGAACCGCAGCACGCCCTTGCCGATCAGGTGTACGCGGCGGTCGGCGCCGTTCCACCACCTGTCGAGCAGTGTGGTGTCGCCGCTCAGGTCGCCGTAGCCCAAGCTCGTCACGTAGTTGCCGAGCGCGTCCCACCACACGTAGACGACCTGTTCCGGGTCGCCTGGCACCGGGATGCCCCAACCGCGCGCCCGCGCCTGGGACCGCGAGATCGACAGGTCGCGGAGACCGGCTCGGATGAACGACAGCACCTCGTTGCGGCGAGCATCGGGCGCCACGGTCAGTTCGCCGGACTCGATCGCGGCCTCGATTCGCGGGGCGTAGCGGGACAGGCGGAAGAACCAGTTCGTCTCGCTGAGCGGCTGCGGTGGCGTGCGGTGCTCCGGGCAGACGCCGCCCGCCTCGAGCTCGTCCGGTGTGACGTAGTGCTCGCCGCCGACGCAGTACAGCCCTTCGTACGTGTCGCGGTAAAGGTCGCCGGCGGCCGCACAGGCGCGCCAGAGTGCCTCGACTCCGACGCGGTGGCGCGGATCGCGGCTGGTACGGATGAAGTCGTCGTACGTCAGCGATAGCGGCCCGGCGAGCGCGGCGAATCGGTCCGCGTTCGCGTCCACGAACGTCGCCACGTCGACTCCGGCCGCGTCGGCTGCCAGCACGTTCTTCAGTGAGTTGTCGTCGGTGCCGGACAGCAGCCGCACGGGTTCGCCGCGCAGCCGTGCGTGCCGCGCAAGCACGTCCGCCTGAACGGCCTCGAGCGCGAAGCCGAGATGTGGCGCGGCATTCACGTACGGGATCGTGGTGGTCAGATATGTCGTCATCGGTGCCTCCGTGATCGGCCGATATTGGCCGCGTTGGTGGGAGACGGAGCCCGATGGTGGTGTCGCGATCGTGGTGTCGCGATGGTGACGTCGCGATCGTGGTGTCGCGCGGGCCCCGTCGTCGGGACTCGCTTGCGACTTAGACGCGCGTCAGCAGCCCCTCGGCGGGGGCATCATGCGGCCGCTGCATGCGACGGTCACGTGCGTCATGTTGCGAGGCTAGCGCGCGTCATCGGTGAGCGTCGACGTGAATACGTCGACGTGTGCGTCGAGGTAGTCGGCGGTCTGTCGCCAGTAGGCACCATCGGTGGCGTGGATGCTGGCCCACGGTTCGCGGCCGTCCCGCGCGGCGGCCGCGAGCATGTCGTACATGGCGCGAGCCCGCACCGGCAGCACGCGGGCGAGCGCTGGCCGCGCGGCGGCGTCGAGCCGGTACGCGTCGGCGAACACGCGCAGACGTCGCGCGGAGTCCTCGGCCGGTCGGTCCGCGTTCAGCCCAGCCATCGCCTGCGCGGCGTACGCGAGGTCCCACAGTCTCGACCCGGGCGCCGCCGCGTCCCAGTCGATGAGGACCCAGCCGCGCGCCGACCGGACGAGGTTCCACGGCGCGACATCGTGGTGGACGATCTGCTCCTCGCGATCCGGCGGGATCACCACCTGCCACCGCGGGTTGTCCGGCGGCACAAACGTGGCGAGCGCCTCGTGCAGGTCATGCACGAACGCGCCGACCGACGCGAGATCCGCCAACGAGAACGTGCCGGCCTCGTCGCACATCTCACCGGGTACGAACTCGACGATCTGCCGCCCGAATTCGTCGCGACCGAGCGGCCGGGGCGCGCCGGTGAAACCGACGTCGCGGAGGTGCGCGAGCACGGCGTCCACCGAGTCCGTCCACGGGCCGGCGGGCCGGCGCACCGTGTCGCCGATGCGAACGAGGCCGCTGGTCGCGCGGCCGGGAAGCCGGTGCTCGACATCATCGGCTCGACCAATTCTCGGGTCCGAAAAGCTCATTCGAAATACACCGCCCGGACGATGCGCACAAAAATAGCGACCAGGTAACCTGGTCGCTTGCAGTATGCCGAGTAGCTGGTTAGAACTTAGCTGGCTAGAGAAACGATGCGTCGACGTTCTTTCGACTTGATTGTCGCGCCGTCAGGACTGTCATCAATTTCTCTGCAAAAGACAATAGCGCACGAGGAGCACGCGTGTCAAACGATTTGGCCGACGAACAAGCCTACGTGTCCGTCCTCTATGGCCGCCTGGATGACCTGCGCGAACAGGCCAGCGCACGACTTGCGGCGGTGCTCGCCGAGCCCAGCACGAACCATCAACAACGCAGTCAGCGCGATGCGGCCAGCGCGATGTATGCCGGCCAGATATCGCAATACGACGCCGTCGCCAACGGTCTCGTTTTCGGTCGTCTCGATTTCACCGACGGTTCATCCCGGCACATCGGCCGCATCGGAATGCAGCGGGCCGTCGACGCGTCGCCGAATGTCGATGACGAGCCGCTTTTGGTCGACTGGCGGGCGCCGGCCGCGCGCCCGTTTTATGTGGCGACGGTCGCGAACCCCGAGTCCGTGAGCCGCCGACGACAGATCCGTACGTCGTGGCGGACCGTGACCGGCGTGCACGACGAGGCGCTCGACGTCGGCGCGAACGCGACGCCGGCTACCGACGCCGAATCCGGTGACCTGACGAGCGAGACCGCGCTGCTTGCGGCGCTGTCCGCGAGCCGTACCGGTCGCATGGGCGACATCGTCGAGACGATCCAGGCCGAACAGGACGCGATCATTCGAGCGAACCAGGGTGGCGTCCTCGTCGTCGAGGGTGGCCCCGGCTCCGGCAAGACCGCGGTCGCGCTGCACCGGGCCGCGTACCTGCTGTATCACCATCGCGACACGCTCGCCTCGCGCGGTGTGTTGATCGTCGGGCCGAACGCGACGTTCCTGAGCTACATCGCCGAGGTGCTGCCCGGCCTCGGTGAGACGGCCGTCGTGTTGGCCACCGTCGGCGACCTCTACCCGGGCGTACACGCGCAGTTCGAGGAGCCGGACGCGACCGCGGAGGTCAAGGGGCGCGCGGCGATGGCCGGCGTGATCGCCCGGGCGGTGGCGGATCGGCAACGCATCCCCGATGATCCGTGGGAGGTCGAGTTCGACGCCGACACGGTCGTCATCCGGCCCGACATGGTGGCGGCGGCGCGCAGCCGCACGCTCGCGACGAGGCTGCCGCACAACCCCGCCCGACGCGTGTTCCGGCATCACATGGTCAACGCGCTGGCCGCCCAGGTCGCGGACTGGATCGGCGCGGACGTCCGCGGCGGAGCGAACCTGTTGACCGGCGGCGACCTCGCGGCGATCCGCGACGATCTGCGCGCGAGCGAGTCGGTGTCCGCGGCGCTCGACGAGCTGTGGCCCGAGCTCACCGCCGAGCGGCTGCTCACCGACCTCTACGCCGACCCGCTCGCGCTCGACTCGGCGGCCGCCGACCTCGATCCGGCACAGCGGCGATTGCTTCGCCGCGATCCGGTGGCGTGCTGGACGGTGGCGGACGTGCCGCTGCTCGACGAGGCGGCCGAGTTGCTCGGCGTGGACGACATCGAAGAACGCGCGCTCGACGAGGCCGAGGCGGCGCGGCGGCACGCGTACGCCTCGGGCGTGCTCGACATTCTCTCGCGCGACATCGACGACGACGAGGAGGTGCTGATGGCCTTCGACCTGATCGATCCGTCGCGCCTCGCCGAGCGACAGGTCGACGGCGCCGCAGGTACGGTTGCGGAACGCGCGGCCGCGGATCGCCAATGGGCGTACGGTCATGTGATTGTCGACGAGGCACAGGAACTGTCCCCGATGGCGTGGCGCATGCTCATGCGCCGGTGCCCGAGTCGGTCGATGACGCTGGTCGGTGACGTGGCCCAGACCAGTGCGCCGGCCGGGACCGCGTCGTGGTCGACCGCGCTCGGGCCGTTCGTCGCCCAGCGCTTCCGGTCCCGCGGATTGACGGTCAACTACCGTACGCCGGCCGAAATCATGGCGGTGGCAAGCCGGGTGCTGCACGACATCGATCCGGCCGCCGAGGCACCGAACTCGATCCGGTCCGTCGGCGAGTCACCGTGGCGAAGGCGTGTGGAGGACCTCGCCGCGGGCGTACGCGCTGCGGTCGACACCGAACTCGATCACCTCGGTGACGGCCGGCTCGCCGTGCTCGTGCCGATCGAGTGCCTCGCGACGGCGCGCGCGGCGCTGCCCGAATCGTCGTCCGGTGACGACGCGGACCTCACCGCGCCCGTCGTGGTGCTGACCGTACGCCAGGCCAAGGGTCTCGAGTTCGACACCGTACTCGTGGTCGAACCGTCCGCGATCGTGGCCGCGTCGCCGCGCGGCGCGAACGATCTCTACGTCGCGTTGACGCGCGCGACCCGGCGGCTCGGCGTCGTGCACACCGGTGACGTACCGGCGTCGCTGGCCGGCGTCGCGATCGCGTGCTGTCGGAATCCTGGTCCAGACTGTGCGCATGGCGACGAAGCGCTCGGCGACGACCAGCACAACCGCGACCAGCACAACAACGAACAGCACAACAACGAACAGAGCCACGCGCGTGTATCTAGAGATCGGCAAGAAGCGGGTGTTCGCCGCGGCGATCGACTGGCCGGGGTGGTGCCGCTCGGGTCGCGATGAGGAGAGCGCCCTCGATGCGCTTGCCAGCTACTTGGAGCGCTACGCGCCGGTCGTCAAGCGGACGAAGCTCGCGCTGCCGGCCGATACGTTCACCGTTGTCGAGCGGATCCCTGGATCGACGACGACCGACTTCGGCGCACCGGAGAAGGTCGCCGCCGCCGACCACGATCCGGTCAGCGCCGCTGAGGGCAAGCGACTTGGCGCGCTCCTCGCTGCCACGTGGGACGAGTTCGACGACATCGTCGGGCGCACGCCGGAGGAGCTGACCAAGGGGCCGCGGGGTGGCGGCCGCGACCGCGACAAGATGACCAACCACGTGCTCGGCGCCGAGGCGTCGTACGCCCGCAAGCTCGGTGTGAAGCACAAGCCGCCGGCGCTGGCGGACAAGGCCGCGATCGAGGCGATGCGCGCCGACATCGTGGCCGCGCTGTCGCGGCCATGGCCGGGCGGCGAGACGGCGGCGGGCACCTGGCCGCCGCGCTACCTGGCCCGCCGGACCGCCTGGCACGTGCTCGACCATGCGTGGGAGATGCAGGACCGCACCCCGGGAAGCGTCGCTTAGCCGCCCGCATCACCGCACCGGATTACGCCGCGCCGAAATAACTCCCGCGACCGCGCGACACATCGTCGATAACATCTCGCGCATGTCGCCACGACCGCAGGCAGTAACGGTCATCGATCTCGTACGCACCTTCCAACCGCGTAAGCAACCGGCAGTGCAGGCGCTCGACGGCGTCCGCCTCGACGTCGACGAGGGCGAGGTGCATGGCCTGCTCGGGCCGAACGGCGCGGGCAAGACGACGCTGGTGAAGATCCTCACCACGGTGCTGCTGCCGACCTCCGGTCGCGCCGAGATCCTCGGGCACGACGTGGTGCACGACGCGAAGGCGGTCCGCCCGCTGATCGGCATCGTGTTCGGCGGCGAGCGCGGGCTCTACACGCGGCTGACAGCGCGACAGAACCTCGAATATTGGGCGTCGCTCTACCGGCTGCCCGGTGCGCAGATCAAGGCGCGGGCGGCGGCGCTGCTCGAGCGCGTCGGGCTCGCCGAGAAGGCCGACGTCAAGGTGGAGACGTTTTCACGCGGCATGAAGCAGCGGCTGCACCTGGCGCGCGGCCTCGTCGCCGGCGCGAAGGTGCTTTTCCTCGACGAGCCGACCACCGGCATGGACCCGATCGCGTCGCGCGAGTTTCGCACGCTAATCTCCGAGATCCGCGCCGAGGGAGCGACGATCCTGTTGGCCACGCACGACATGGTTGAAGCCGAGGTGCTCTGCGACCGGGTGACGCTCATCGACCACGGCCGCATCCTGGCCACCGAGTCGCCGAGATCGCTCGGCCGTCTCGTGTCTCGCTTCCAGCGCGTCGACGTCGAGGGCGCGGACCGCGAACTGCTCGACCGTGTCGCCGCGCTGCCCGGCGTGGAGAGCATCGTCGAGTCTGACGATGGCCACCGGATCAACGTGGACGGCGACGAGCACGTACCGGTCGTGCTGAAGGTGATCGTCGAGGCGGGCGTCGTCGACGTCCGCACCTCGCGGCCCAGTCTCGAAGAGGTGTACGTCGGCCTGATCGGCGACCGCGGACTGGAGGTGTAGCGGTGCGCGGATTCCGCTCCGGGTTCCGGCTGCAGCTGTCGTTCTTCCGCAACTATCCCGACTCGCTGATCCCGCTGCTCACTGCGCCGTTGTTTACGGTCGTGTTCACCATGGTGCTGCGCCACGGCGGTCGGGGCGACCTGTCGGGCTACGCGATGATCGCGCCGTTCTACATGTCGCTGTGGTGGTTCGCCATCTTCAACGGCGGGTGGGTCATTCAGACCGAACGCTGGGAAGGGACGATCGAATATCTGGTCGCGGCGCCGGTCGGCTTCGTCTCGGTGATCGTCGGACGGATCTCGACCATGTTGCTCGCGGGTGCCGTCGCGTTCGGCGAGGTATGGGTGTTCGGCCGGTACGTGCTGCGCACCAACGTGACCATCCACCACCCGTACGTGTTCACCGCGTCGCTGGTGCTGACCCTCATTGCGATGACGACGACGTCGCTGTTCATGGCGAATCTGTTCGTACTGAGCCGGACGGCGGTGACGTTCTCGAACTCCGCGAGCTACCCGGTCTACCTGCTCGGCGGCATCCTCGTGCCGATCGCGCTGTTGCCGGGCTGGCTACAACCGGCCACCAACATCGTGTTCCTGTCCTGGTCGTCCAAGCTGCTGCGCGGCAGTCTTTCCGCCGGACCGATTCAGGGCGCGGCGTTCGACCTGTCGATGATCGCGCTGCTGGCCGTCGTGGCGCTCGGTCTGGCGACCGCGTTCATGTCCCGCATCCTGCGCCACGCGCGAAGCAGCGGAGAGTTGGCATTGCGATGATGAGCTCGCTGCGCGTCATGCGCTATTCCGTGCTGAGCGGCGCGTACGACTACACGTCGATCTACACGTGGAAGAGTTGGCTGGGCGGCTGGCTGGTACGCGTCATGTCGCAAGTGACGTTCTTCGCGCTCATCGGCCGGCTGCTGGGCGCGAACCAGCAGATCTGGTTCCTGCTCGTCGGCAACGCGATCATGATCGCCGCCATGGAGGGCGTGTTCGCGTTGAACATGGTCAGCTGGGAGCGGAGCACCGGGACGCTGCCGTTGATCGCCGCGAGCCCGACCAGCCCGGTATTGGTACTGGCGTCACACGGCGTCTATCTGGTCGTGGACGGCACGGTGTCCGCACTCGGCGCGCTGTTCCTCCTCGGGCCGGTATTCGGGCTGCCGCTGCCCTGGCCGCGGGTACTGCTCATCATCCCGTTGACGATCCTGATCGCCGCGTCGGCATATAGCCTCGGCACCTTCCTCGGCGGTGTCGTGCTCGGCTTCCGTGGGCTGAACAGCGTCGTGGTCAACGTCGGGATCGTCGCGCTGATGGCGCTCTGCGGCGTGAACGTCCCGCTGGACGCCTACCCGGGACCGATCGCGTGGGTGTCCCGCTTCCTGCCGATCACGCACGGGCTGATCGCGGTGCGCGATGTGCTCGCCGGCGACCTCGGCGCCGCGGGACTGCAGGCGCTCGCCGAGGCCGGCGTCGCGACCGGCTGGCTCGTGCTCTGCGTGCTGACCTTCGGCCGATTCGTGCAACGCGGCCGTCGCAACGGTTCGTTGGAGTTCGCGACGTAGCTGGCTGCTGCTAGCGCCTGCCCAGCGTGCTGGCCGCGCGGCGAACCGAGCCGCCACCTCGGCCCGAACACGCGCCAACTGAGCCACCGACTTGAAACTGTCCACTCGGCGGCAGTCGACGCGCGACGGCTGAAAGGCGTCACTTGAGTCGTTAGTCGTCACCGTGGCGGTCGTTGTGGTGTTTCCGGGCGGTCGAAGTCATCCGTTTGGTCAATGATCGGGAAAGCGGCCGAATGCCGTCCCTTACTGGGTTTGAGCTGGACAATGGCGCGGAATCACTTGACCTAGGTGAGGTCACAGTGGCAGATCTCCTACCAGCTTCGAGTGCACCATCGGTTGAGCAGGCACCAGTGCGACGACCGCGGCTGATGCGCGCCACAGTGTTCTGGGTTGTTGTTGCGACTGGCGCTGCGATCACCCTCATCTCCATCCCGTTCGCCATCAAGCCGATCGCCAAGGCCGATGCGGAATTCTGGATCCTCGTCGCGTTGGCCCTGGTCGCAGACATCCGACCGGTCAGGCCGCCGGCGCCGATACGGCGTTTCACGACCTTCGCGCTGTCTCCGTGCTTCTGTTTCGTCATCCTGCTGCTCTTCGGCGCGCCGTCGGCGATCGTTGTGGAGGCTGTCGCCGTCACGACCGCGGCGAGGGCGCTCCGGCTGAACCTGCGTTCGTGGGCATTCCATACCAGCAGGCTGGTGTGCGCGTTCGCGGCGGCCGGCGCGGTCAAAAACCTGCTAGGTGTGTCGGATGACGAGATCCGCGTTCAACTCGGCGCCATCGGTGTGCTCGGGCTAGCCATCATCGCATTCACCTTCGTCGCAGTAAGCTGCGCGATCACCCTGGCCAACGCGATCGTGTCCGGCGCGACACGTAGCGAAGTCGCTACGCAGCTACGGTTCGAAACACTGGCTCGCGGCGGAGTGGTGGCCGCCGCCGCAATGATCGCGACCACATCGAGCGCGCCGGCATTGCTGCTGTTGTTCATCCCAGTCGTCGGATGGGCACAACTAGCTCGGATCTTGTCCAATCAGGACCAACGCCTAGACCATGACTCCGTCACCGGTCTGCTGAGCAGCCAGGGACTTACACACGCCATCGTGGACCTGCCCCGCGATCGCATGCCCCCGTCGTTTGGCGTCAGCTTGATTCAGCTACGCCGGATGCCCTTCGTCAGCCGCAACATCATCAGACGCTCGGCCGAACACGTACTCACCGGCGTCGCCCAACGAATACACGCTGCCGCAGACCCCGGGGACCTCATCGGCCGACTCTCCGACAACCAGTTCGTCATCGTGCGCCACAACGACTCCGTCACGAACGCGATCGATCGCGCCGAAAACATCGTCCGGACGCTGACCACGCCGATCGAGTCGCCGGAAGGCATACCGTTCCGCTTAGACCCGGTAGCTGGAGTCGCCCTCGCACCACAGCACGGCCACGACCTGGACCAACTCGTGTCACACGCAGAAGCAGCACTAACACGCGCCACGCTCCATGACGAGGCAGTGTCGGTGTACACGCCCGACGCACCATCCGACGTCGATGACCGAATGGCGCTGCTCCGTCGGCTGCGCCAGTCACTGAACGACCCGAACCGCACCTCGGAAATCGTCATGGTGTTCCAGCCGCAGGTTCACCTCGACACCGGCCGCACTCAATCCGTCGAGGCCCTCCTGCGCTGGCATCACCCAGAACAAGGACCGATCCCGACCAACGAACTGATGCGCGTCGTGGAAACTACCGGACTCATGCAAGAGCTGACCCGATACGTCCTTGACCGCGTCGCGGCACAGCTGGCGGAGTGGAACCGCATCGGCATGCGCCTGCGCGCCGCCGTCAACGTCAGCGTCTTAGACCTACAGACCGACGACTTCGACACACAGATCAAGGACACACTGCTCCGGCACAACGTCAGCCCAAAGCAACTCGACATCGAGATCACCGAGCGCTCGATAGGTGACGACATCGGGCTCCTAGGCGAAGCCGTACAGCGCGTGGCGCGACTGGGCATCGGCGTGTCGCTCGACGACTTCGGCACCGGATACGCGTCGCTACGGCGGCTGCGCCGCCTACCCCTGACCGAGATCAAGATCGACCGATCCTACGTAAGCAAAATCGCTCACAGCAGGCCGGACCGCGTGATCGTGACCGCGACCCACGACATGGCGCGCGTACTCGGGCTCCGCCTGGTCGCCGAAGGCGTTGAGGACGAACAGACCGCGCGCGTGCTCGCCAACCTCGGCAACGTCATCGGCCAAGGCTGGTACTTCGCGCGTCCGATGCCACCGGCGCAGCTGATCCCGTGGCTCAACAACGCCCGCTCGACGGCCAAGAATGCGCGCGAGAGCCCGACACCTTCAGCGCAACCCTTCGACGACGAAACTGCGCGCGACCCGGCGAAATGGCCAACCCCCGAAGCGCTGCCCGGCCCCTGGGCCTAGCTCGCCGACCAGTCGTGCCCCACTGCGCAGCCAGGGGCGCACTCTGCCGGAGGTCACGCGTCCAGCGGTCATGGCCGCCAAACCCAGTCGCGAACTTCCGGTAGGTCCTCGCCGTACGTGGTGACGTACGCGTGGTGGTCGGCGTGCTTGTCGACCATCGCCTGTCGAAGCACGGCCGCCTTGCGCGCGAGTCCGGGTACCCGGTCGATCACGTCGATGACGAGGTGGAACCGGTCCATCTCGTTGCGCACCAACATGTCGAATGGTGTGGTGGTGGTGCCCTCTTCCTGGTAGCCGCGCACATGCAGGTGCCGGTGGCCGGATCGCTTATAGGTCAGGCGATGGATCAGTGACGGGTAGCCGTGGTAGGCGAAGATGACCGGGCGGTCGGTGGTGAAGATCGCGTCGAATTCGGCATCGGGCAGCCCGTGCGGGTGCTGGCTTACCGGTTGCAGTCGCATGAGGTCCACCACGTTGACCACGCGTACCCGTAGGTCGGGCAGCTCGTGCCGGAGAATGTCTGCGGTAGCGAGGATCTCCATGGTGGGTACGTCTCCGGCGGCCGCGAGCACCACGTCGGGATCGCCGTCGTCGTTCGACGCCCACGCCCAGATGCCCAGGCCGCGGGCACAGTGCCGGTCGGCGTCGTCGATGTCCAGCCAGGTCGGCTCGGGTTGCTTGCCGGCCACTACCACGTTGACGTAATCGCGGCTGCGCAGGCAGTGGTTCATCGTGCACAGCAGGGTGTTCGCGTCCGGCGGCAAGTAGACGCGGACGACCTCGGCCTTCTTGTTCGCGACATGGTCGATGAAACCCGGATCCTGGTGCGAGAAGCCGTTGTGGTCCTGCCGCCACACGTGCGACGTGAGCAGGTAGTTCAGCGACGGGACGGGCCGCCGCCAGTCCAGGTGCCGGGCGACCTTGAGCCACTTCGCGTGCTGGTTGAACATCGAGTCGACGATGTGGACGAACGCCTCGTAGCAACTGAACAGGCCATGTCGCCCGGTCAGCAGGTAGCCCTCGAGCAGGCCCTGGCAGGTGTGTTCGGACAACACCTCCATGACGCGGCCGTGCGGGTCGAGGTTCTCGTCGACGTCGAGCACGGTGGCCTGCCACGCCTTGCCGGTCACGTCGTAGACCGCTTCCAACCGGTTGGACGCGGTCTCGTCCGGGCCCACGATGCGGAAGTTTCGGTGCGGCACGTTCGCCGCCATCACGTCACGCAGCCAGCCACCGAGCACCCGCGTCGGCTCAGCGGTGGCGCCGGCCTTCACACCGTGGGTACGAAAGTCCGGAAGCTCCAGCTCGCGCGTCTGTGCGCCGCCGAACGTGTTCGGATTCGCGCTGATCCGCAGGTCGCCGCGGGGCAGCCAGCCGACCAGATCGGCGCGCGGTGCACCGGCCGCGTCGAAGAGGTCCGCCGGCCGGTACGAGCGCATCCACTCCACCAATTGCGCCAGATGCTTGGCGTCGTTGCGGGCCGCCGGCAACGGCACCTGATGTGCCCGCCAGGTGCCCTCCACCGGCTTGCCGTCGACCACCTTCGGACCGGTCCAGCCCTTCGGGGTGCGCAGCACGATCATCGGCCACCGCGGCCGGCCGGCGTCCAAGCCGGTCCGAGCGCGGCGCTGGATCGTCGCGATCTCGTCGAACACCGCGTCCAGCGTCGCGGCCATCGACTGGTGCACCAGTGCCGGATCGTCGCCCTCGACCAGGTACGGCGCGTAGCCGTAGCCGTACATGAGCGCGGCAAGCTCGTCGTCACCGATCCGGGCGAGCAGGGTCGGATTCGCGATCTTGTAGCCGTTCAAGTGCAGGATCGGCAGCACGGCGCCGTCGCCGACCGGGTCAAGCAGCTTGTTGATGTGCCACGCGGTCGCGAGCGGACCGGTTTCCGCCTCGCCGTCACCGATGACACAGGCCGCGACCAGTTCCGGATTGTCGAGCACAGCACCGTACGCGTGCGCGAGCGAGTAGCCCAACTCGCCGCCCTCGTGAATCGAGCCAGGCGTCTCGGGTGCCACGTGTGACGGCACGCCGCCCGGGAACGAAAACTGCTTGAACAGCCTCGCCATCCCTTGCTCGTTCCACCCGACGTGCGGATAGATCTCGCCGTACGTCCCGTCCAGCCACGCGTTGGCGACCATCCCCGGGCCACCGTGCCCCGGACCGGCGAGATAGATGACCTGCTGACCCCGGTTCGCGATGATCCTCGACAGGTGCGTGTAGACCAGGTTCAGCCCCGGTGTCGTTCCCCAGTGCCCCAGCAGCCGCGGCTTGACGTCCGTCGAGCGCAGCTCCCGTCGCAACAGTGGGTTGTCCATCAGGTAGATCTGGCCGACCGACAGATAGTTCGCGGCGCGCCAGTGCGAGTCCATCCGGTCAAGCTCGTCGGTGTCTAGCGGCGCATTGTCGACCACCCACATCGTGTCCGGTGCCACCGAGGTCGAGGTCATCGCGGTTCCTTCCGGTTCGCCGTCCCGGGCAGTCCAAGTCAAGCAGCTACCCGTCGCGAGCGCGCCGGAACCATCGCGCTCGACGGCATATCGGCCGCGCTAGCCGTACCGTGGTCGCATGGTCGACACCGCGCCGATCCTGGTCTTCAACGCCGGCTCCGCGACGCTGAAGTTCCGTCTCATCGAGATGGGCCGGGACGTCGTCGACGGCGTCATCGAACACATCGGCGAAGCGGACGGGCCAGACGACCACGCCGCCGCCGCCGACACCGCGCTCGCCACGCTCCGGGGTGACGAGGCGGCACGCCGGACGCTGGGTCGGCTCGTCGCGGTCGGGCACCGGGTCGTACACGGTGGCGACGAGCTGCGTGCACCGGTGGTCGTCGACGACTCAGTCGAGACGATCATCGACCGGTGGACGCCGCTCGCGCCCGCGCACAACCCGGCGGCGCTGGCCGTCATCCGGGCGGGTCGCCGCGCGTACCCCGACGTGCCGCACGTCGCCGTGTTCGACACCGCGTTCCACGCCACGCTGCCGGCCGCCGCGGCGACGTACCCGATCGACCGCGACGTCGCCGCCACGCTCGGCATCCGGCGCTACGGGTTCCACGGCATCTCGGTGCGCTACGTCCGCGACCGGACTGCCGAACTCCTCGGCCGACCGTCGGCCGAACTCAACATGATCGTGCTGCATCTCGGCAACGGCGCGAGCGCCACCGCCCTGGCCGGCGGGGTGAGCGTCGAGACGTCGATGGGCATGACGCCGCTGGCCGGGCTCGTGATGGGTACGCGCACCGGCGACCTCGACCCGGGGA
>DATFRR010000227.1:0-3229 GCA_035263025.1 Micromonosporaceae bacterium | reverse complement strand
AGGAGTCCGAGGCCGTACACGTCGCTCGCTGGTACGGCGCAGCCGCCCGCGCGGCGCTCCGGTGCAAGGTACGCCGGCGTACCGAAGACGAGCCCGTCCGCGTTGTCTCCGGCGGTGGACGCGATGCCGAAGTCGATGATCTTCACACCCTCGGCGGAGAGCATCACGTTGCCCGGTGTCACGTCGCAGTGCACGACACCGCATCCGTGTGCCGCCGCGAGCGCACCGGCCACCTGAGCCGCGATCGCCACGGCAGTCGGCCACTCGATGTGTCCGCGGCGCAGCACCGCGCCGAGGCTCTCGCCCTCGACGAGCTCCATCACGAGGTACGGCCGCAGCGACCCGTCGAGATCGCTTTCGCCGTAGTCGTACACGCTTGCGATATGACCGTGGTTGAGACGCGCGAGTGCGGTGGCTTCCCGGCGTACCCGCTGCGCTCCTTTGTTGTCGGAGCCCGCATCCGCCCGGATGACCTTGACTGCGACGGGCCTGGCGAGGACGTCGTCCTGGCCGCGCCAGACCACGGACATGCCGCCTTCGGCCAGCGGAGAGATCAGGCGGTATCGCCCGTCGAGCAGGGACTCTGTCATGGACCACACCGGAACGCTTGCGCGACCCCCACGCGGCCAAGCGTGGCATATCGGACATGGTCGTCCGGCGCGTTTCGTGAAAGTTGCATGTGGGCCCTGAGCGGGCAATTTCGTCGCGTGGGACGGGCGAGATGATCTTGCCGACGTACCCGCGATCGAGCGCCGCCGACCCGATCCGCCGCCAATCAAACACCGATTCGACCGTCGTGCGCGGCGCATCGGCCGGCTTACACTCCGCTTATGGCGGCACGGCCGGACCCGAACGGCGTCCGCATCGCGGAGTTGGTCGGCACGCTGTCCTATGCCGCCGATCTCGGCCTGGGACAACCGATGGAACACTGCATGCGACGGACGGTGATCGCGCTGCGGCTCGCCGACCTAGCGGGCGCCGACGAGTCGGAACGGCAGGCGACCTTCTACCTCGGGTTGCTGATGAACGCGTATTGCCACGCCGACGCCGCCGAACAAGCGAAGTGGTTCGGCGACGAAATCACGCTGAAGGGCGATGTCGTCCAGCTTCTCGACATGAACACCGCGCAGGCGATCGCGCTGCTGCTGCGGCGGGTCGGGTCACACGGCAGCGGCATGGACCGGGCACGCCGGCTGGCCGCGTTCCCGATCTCCGGGGTACGGCAGATGATGACGTTCGCGGACACGCACACTGCGCTCGGCGCCCAGTTCGCGACCCGGATCGGGCTGGGTGAGTCGGTCGCGACAGCGATCCGGCAGGCGTACGAGCAATGGGACGGCCGTGGTCAGCCGGACCATCTGCGTGGCACCGAGATCTGCCTACCGGCACGCATCGTGCAGATCGCCGGACCGGTCGAGGTCTTCAGCCGGCGGCGCGACATCGACGCGGCGTGCCGAGTGGTGAAACGGCACCGCGGGACCGAGTTCGACGGTGCGCTCGTCGACCTCGTGGTCGACAACGCACAGACGATCATGGCGGACCTCGATCAAGCCGCCGACTGGGATGCCGTCCTCGATGCCGAGCCGCAGCTATCGCGCAGCGTCGCCGACGCCGAGCTGGACGAGGTTCTCGAGGCAATGGCCGACCTCGTCGACGTCAAGTCGCCCTACCTGTCCGGCCACTCACGCGGCGTCTCGAATCTGGCCGCCGCGGCGGCTCGGGCATCCGGCATGTCCGCCGCAGACATCACCGCGATCCGGCGCGCCGGGCTGATCCACGACCTCGGTCGGCTCGGCGTCTCCAACGCGATCTGGGACCGGCCCGCTGCGCTGTCCAAGTCCGATGTGGAACGCGTACGGCTGCATCCGTACCTCACCGACCGCATGCTCGTCCGCGTGGCCGCGCTCGATCGGTGCCGTGAAATCGCGTCGCGGCACCACGAACGGCTGGATGGCTCGGGCTATCCGCGCGGGCTCACCGCGTCGACGCTCACGCCGGCCGATCGGTTGCTCGCGGCAGCCGACGTCTATCACGCGATGACCGAGCCGCGCCCACACCGGCCGCCGCTGCCAACCGACCGAGCGGTCGCGGAGTTGCGCGCCGAGGCGCGCGCCGGCCGGCTAGACGGCGACGCGGTCGCCATGGTGCTGACCGCGGCCGGACAACGGGCGCCGGCCCGGCGCGAGTGGCCGGGCGGACTCACCGCACGCGAGGTCGAAGTGTTGCGCCTGGTGGCGCGCGGGCACTCGACGAAGCAAGTCGCTCAGCGACTCTCGGTGACGCCGAAGACGGCCGCCAACCACATCGAGCACATCTACACGAAGCTCGGCATCTCTAGCCGAGCGGCGGCGGCGCTATACGCCTCGCAGCACGGCCTCACCGGCCATTTCGAGTCGGCGTAGGCCCGCGCCCGGTCGTCGCATTGGAGCACGCGCGTCGGCAGCACCTGAGCCACCTCATTAGCCGCATGAGGCGCCGCATGAGGATTTCGGGCGCCGCGTGAGGAGAACACCCCATGACGGCTCGCCGGCCGCGGCTTAACGTCGATTGCGTGAGCCGCTGAACAACAAATACGGACAACCGGCATCGTCACGAGACAGTGGGGACAGTCATGGGCTTCTACGGTGAGCGGGTACTTCCGCGGATGATCAACGTCGTGTGCGGTACGAAGGCCGCCGTCCCGTTGCGCCGCCGCGTGTGCGAGGGATTGTCGGGAGACGTCGTCGAGATCGGCTTCGGATCGGGCCTCAACGTCCCGTTCTACCCAGCCGAGGTCGAGCGCGTGTCCGCCGTCGAGCCGATCGACACCGCGTGGAAGATCGCGGAGCGGCGGCTTCGCGACTCGAGTGTGCTGATCCGGAGGTCCGGCCTCGACGGCCAGTCGCTGCCCTTCGCAGACCACAGCTTTGACGCCGCGCTATCGACCTGGACGCTGTGTACCATCCCGGACGCCGCGGTGGCGCTCGAGGAGCTCCGCCGAGTGCTCAAACCGGGCGGCACGCTCCACTTCGTGGAACACGGTCTCGCACCGGACGAGTCGGTCCGGCGCACCCAGCGACGCCTCGAACCGTTGCAGCGCCGCGTGTTCGGTGGGTGTCACCTGACGCGGCCGATCGTGGACATGGTGACCGCAGCCGGCTTCACGATCATCGACGTCGACGTGTTCTACGAAAAGAGCGCGCCGAAGTTCGGCGGCGCCTACTCGTTGGGCGTGGCCGAGTCCAAGTAG
>DATFRR010000226.1:0-19795 GCA_035263025.1 Micromonosporaceae bacterium | reverse complement strand
AGGCAACCAAGCCGGCGTGATCGACCGGAGCTCGCGGATCGATCCGCCCGACGAGTCGGCCATCGTGGTGCGGCTCGGCGCGGCCGGCTGCGTGTTCGCCGAGGACGAGGCGCGGTTGCTCGTCGATGCCGCCGGCGCCGGTCGCGACCTCGCCGCGATGGTCGACCGACGAGCCGCTGGCGAGCCGCTGGAATACGTGCTCGGCTGGGCCGAATTCTGCGGCCGGCGCATCTCGGTCGAGCCGGGCGTCTTCGTACCGCGCCGCCGGACAGAACTGGTGGTCCGGGAGGCGATCCGCCTTTCGACGTTGTCGCGACAAGAGCCGGTCGTCGTCGACCTTTGTTGCGGATCCGGAGCGATCGGGCTCGCCGTCGTCACCGCACTCGTCGCCGACGGCGTCACCCGCGTTACGGCCGAGGCCCACCCGGCAGAGCTGCACGCCGTCGACCTCGACCCGGTCGCCGTAGGGTGCGCGCGGCGCAATCTGGCTGCCGTCGGAGGGGCCCCCGTCGGAGCGGTCGCGCTCGGAACTTACGTGTACGAAGGCGACCTCTACGAACCGTTGCCCGCTGCGCTCCGTGGTCGAGTGACCGTACTCATCGCGAACGCACCCTACGTACCCACGGATTCCATCGGCCTGCTGCCGCCCGAGGCAAGACTGCACGAATCGCGGATCGCGTTGGACGGTGGCACCGACGGTCTCGACGTGCTGCGCCGGCTCACGGCGGAGGCGCCGGAGTGGCTCGCGCCGGGCGGGCATCTTCTCGTCGAGACAAGCGACCGCCAGGCGCCCAACATGTCGGACGCGATGGCGCGCGCCGGGCTCATTCCACGGGTAGCGAGCGCGCCGGAGATCGGCGGCACCGTCGTTGTGGGGCAGCGTCCGATCGTGGCCGGCCGGAAGTCAGGGCGGGGAATGCGACGGGAATCATGAGCGATACGAACGACTTCCGCGGCGCCGCCCAATCCGCCGACCAACCCGCCGTAGACGGGCCAATGGTCGCCGGCCTGATCGCCGCGCAGTTCCCGCGTTGGGCCAGTCTGCCGGTCACGCAAGTTCGGTCGGCCGGCACCGACAATGCGTTGTTCCGGCTCGGCGACGAGCTTGTCGTCCGGCTGCCTCGAAACCCCGGCGCGATGCGCGACATCGACAAGGAGGGCCGGTGGTTGCCGCGACTCGCGCCGCGACTGCCGCTCGCGATTCCGGCGCCGATCGCCGTTGGTACGCCGGCTGACGGCTTCCCGTACCCATGGGCGGTCTGCCGGTGGATCGACGGCGTCAACGCGATGGACGGCTCGATCGCAGACCTGGACGCCGCGGCCGTGCGGCTTGGCCAGTTCGTTCGTGCGTTGCGTCGCTGCGAGCCCGCGGACGGACCGCCTTCCTTCCGCGGCGGCCACGTGGCAACGCGCGACGCAGAGGTCAGCTCGGCGGTGCACGGACTCGCCTCGTCCGGTGCTCTCGGGGAGATTGAACCGCTCCGCGGACCCGATGCCGTCGACGTTGTCGGCGCGGCATGGCAGACCGCACGGACCGCACCGCCGTGGCCGGGGCCGCCGGTGTGGGTGCACGCCGATCTGCATCCAGCCAATTTGTTGGTACGAGGTGGTCGGCTCGCCGCCGTCGTCGACTTCGGCGGGCTCGGCGTCGGCGATCCCGCGTGCGACATGCTGCCTGCGTGGACGTTGCTGACCGCCGACACGCGCGAGTCGTTCCGCGCCGAGGCGGACGTGGACGACGCAACGTGGGTGCGCGGCCGCGGCTGGGGGCTGTGCCTCGGGCTCGGTGCGCTGCACGTTTATCGCTCGACGAATCCGGTGCTCGCCGAGATCGGCCGACGCGCGGTCACCGAAGCGATCAGCGACTTCCGGCGCGCCGCGTCGGCTTAGTGATCCGGATCGTCGGGCAGGTCACGTGCCGCTAGGTATGCCTTGGCCACCGTCTTCGGCGCCTGGACGAGCCACGCCTCGACGATGAGCTCCTCGAGTTCGTCCGGGCCGATGTGGTCGAGCTGCACCAGGATCGCGGGGTAACCGTCGAAGTGCGGCGTGGTGAAGTACACGTCCGGGTCATCGGCGATGAGCGCGGCCTTCGCGCCGACGTCGGGCAGGCGGGCGCCGAGGATCGCGCCGGTTGGCGCCGCGTCGCCGAGTGCTACGAGATCCGCCTTGCGCAGCGGGCGTTCCCAGACGAATCCCTTGTCCTTCACGCGCCAGTCGCGCAGTCCGTCGCGGCCGGATCGCTCGATCGTTTCCGGCAGGGCCAGCGCGACGGCCCGTACGTCCTCCCACGTCGCCATGCCACGACCCTACGCGGACGGGTGTTCGGAGCAGCGGTCGCGCGGCGTATCGTCGGCCCGTGGGTACGGTGTCGGCGCGTACGGTGTCGGCCGGATTGCTCGCCCATATCCGTCGCGCGCGGGACCACATGGATCGGCACTACCGGGACGAACTCGATCTCGCGCAGATCGCCCGCGTCGCGGGTGTGTCGAAGTACCACTTCTCGCGATGCTTCGAGGCGACGTACGGCGAGACTCCGATGCGCTACCTCACGAGGCGCCGCATCGAGCGGGCCCAGGACCTGCTGCGCAACGCGAACGTGACCGTGACCGAGGTGTGCATGCTCGTCGGGTACGCCAGCCTCGGCTCGTTCTCGACGAAGTTCGCACAGCTTGTCGGTGAGCCGCCGACGGAGTATCGCAACCGCTGGGCGTCGCGTGGTCGCTCGCGCGTGCCCGGCTGCTACATCTTCATGCGCGGCGTGTGGGATCACGGCGGCATGTCCGGAGCACCACAATCCAGCAATCTGGAAGAAGCCCGCGGTGCACGGCAGCGCTTACGCTGAATCACATGATCACAAATGTTTCGCTCGTCACCGTGTACTGCCTCGATCAAGACGCGTCGCGCGACTTCTACGTCGACAATCTGGGTTTCGTCGCGAACACGGATGCCACCATGGGCGACTTCCGGTGGGTCACCGTCAACCACCCGAGTCAACCCGAGTTGCAGGTCACGTTGATGGAACCCGGCCCGCCGCTGGATCCGGAGTTCGCCGCGCACGTGCGCGAACAGCTCGAGAAGGGGCAGATGGGCGGACTCGGCCTCCGCGTGGACGACTGCCACAAGACCTACGAAGAACTGTCCGCGAAGGGCGTCACGTTCCTGCAGACGCCGGCTGATCGGCCGTACGGCGTCGAGGCCGTGATGCGCGACAACTCCGGCAACTGGCTCGTGTTGGTTGAGCCGCGCTACATCGAGGGCACGGACCTGCCGAACGCCTGACCCGCCGAACGGCTGAACCGTCGGGAAAAGCTGACGGTCAGGAACGTGGATCAGGGACGTGGATCATCGTCGGGCTGTGCATCCGCGGCGGCGCGTCGCGCGTGAACCGTGTCGATCGCGGCGGAGAGCCGGCGCTCGATGCGCGCGCCGTTGCGGCGCAGGCCTAGCTCGTCACGCGCCTCGCGCTTGAGTTCGGCGTCGGTGCGCAGCTGGCCGTCCGACTCGATCCACTCGACGATCGCCACGAGTTCGTCGTCAGAAATCTCGGTGATCGGCGCGCCGAAGCTGGCCGCCGGTCGCGGACTACGCCGGACGGAAGGCAGCACGTCGACCTCGGGCGGCAGCGCATCGATCTCCTCTGCGCCGTTCGCCTCGTCATCGCCGGTTGTCACGGTGCCGGTTGTCACGGTGCCGGGCGTGACAGTTCCAGTTTTCGCAGCGTCGGCTGTCGCAGCGTCAGTTGCGGCTAGATCGGTTGCGGCTAGATCGGTTGCGGCTGCGTCGGTGGTGGCAGCATCGGTTGTTGCCAACGTGTCTGGCGTCGCGCGACCGTCCGCTCGGTCGGCCGCGTAGACCGCTTCCTCGTACGCGGCCCGGATTTTCGCGAGCTCACGGTCGGGATTGCGCACCCAGTCCGTCGACCAGACGCGATGGAAGCGCCAGCCGAGCCGTTCCAGTTGTTCGGGGCGCAGCCGATCGCGCGAGCGCGTGGTCGGTGCGCCGTGGTAGGTCAGCCCGTCGCTCTCGATCGCCATGACCATCCGGCCGGAGCTTGTCGGATGCAGTGCCGCCACTTCGACGAAGTAGCCGGCGACGCCGACGTGGCACGCGACGTCGATGCCGACCGCCGCGAGCCGGCGGCGCGCATCCGCGGCGAACGGCGTGAGCCCGGCGCCGTCGGCTGCTGCACCCGGAACCACAGCACCCGGAAGCCCAGCACCCGGAGGCACAGCGCCCGGCACTGTCACACCCGGCACCGTGCCAACCGTCGCCACGGCCGGATCCGGCGATGTGTCCGGTGCCACGGCCGGACTCGGCGATCCGGCCGCATCGGCGACCGTCGGCGTGACGGTCGCACCGCTTGCCGCGTACCGAAGGAAGTCGACGAGCCGCTGCGCGCCCTCGGACCGCAACTTCGACGCTTCGACCTCGTCCGGACGGAAGCCGGCGACCACCGTCATCCGGTGCTTGGCGCGCGTGATCGCGACGTTCAACCGTCGCTCGCCGCCCGCGTTGTTCAGCGGGCCAAACCGATGCATCATGCGGCCCTGGCTCTTGCCATATCCGATGGCGAGGATGATCGCGTCGCGTTCGTCGCCTTGGACGCGTTCCAGGTTCTTCACGAAGAACGGCTCGAAACCGTCTCCGTCGAACCAGTCGCTTAGCTCCGGCACGGTGCGAAGCCGTTGATGCAGCGCGTCTTCGATCCGGGTTGCGTGCGTGATGCCCATCGTGATGACGCCCAGCGACTCGCTCGGCCGTTCGCGTGCGTGCTCGATGATCAGGTCGACCACACGGCGTACCTCGGCGGCCGACGTACCCTCCGCGGACTCCGCGCCGACCACTTCCACGAACCGGATCGGCGGCTCCACCGCGGTGCCCGGGAACGTGACCATTCGACCGCCGTAGAAGAACGCGTTCGACGGCGCGATCAGGCGCGCGTCACGGCTGCGGTAGTGCCAGCCGAGGTAGAACTCGCTGGCCAACTCCGGTCCGAGTGCCCGGTTGAACGCGTCAAGCAGCGACTCCGCGTCCTGGGTGAGCAGATCGCGGTCGACTTCGTCCTCGACGTCGACCGCGGCCTCGAAGAACGCGGTCGGCGGCAACTGTTTCGAGTCGCCGGCGATCACCGCGGCGCGCGCCCGTGCCATCGACGGCAGCGCCTCGGCCGGCTGCACCTGGCTCGCTTCGTCGAACACCACGACGTCGAAGAGTTGTCCCGGCGGGAGCAACTGCGAGACCAGCAGCGGTGACATCGCCCAGCACGGCTTCGCCGCGAGCAGCACCTCTGGAGCGTCTCGAACCAGGTCGCGCAGCGGCTTCAACCGGCGCTTCTTGGTGAGTTCCCGGCTCAGGTAGATGTCCTGTTCGACGTGTTGCGTACGCACCTCGGTCAGGCGCTCGGCAACGCGCCGACGCACACGTGCGCGGTTCGTCTGTGCGTGCGCGTGATCCGTCGCGATGAAGTCGTCGGCTATCGCCGAGTGCGCCGTGCCATCGAACGACGCGAGGTGCGCGTCGCCGAGTGCCACCCGCTCGAACACGGCACGGTGCCAGACGTGGTCGAACGCAGCGATGGCGAAGGCCGTCCGACGTTCTTCGGGCCACGTCGGAGCGACCCGGGCGAGCCAGTCGAGCAGATCGCCGATGCCCGAACCGCGAAGCTGCTCGGTCACCCGATTGATGCGCGCCGCGGCATGCGCGGCGTTCGGGAACCGCGCCAGCTCGTCGAGCATCGTCGACAGCGACGGCCAGTCGCGCGCAGCGAGATCTCCGGCCGCGAGGAGACCGCCCAACTCGACGAGCAGCGTACGCATCGCGTCGTTCGCCGCCGCGAGGGCGGACAGATCGGGCTGCGCCGGCGGTCGTACCCGCGAAATGCGCCACCATTCGGCCGCGACGGACGCAACCTCCTTGAGCTCGGCGGCCAGATCGCCACGCATACCACGAAGGCGCAGCGCTTTGGCGCGCTTGCGTAGCCGCCGGCGCTCCCACCAGCCGATGCGCCCACCGGGTCGCGTCACCGGCGCACCACCGACCGCCGCGACGAGCCGCTCGAGATCCTCGTCGTAGATCTCCGGCCGCCACCGTGCGGCCGCCGCGGCGGTGCGAAGACAGATCTGCGTCATCGCGCCTGCCTCCGCAGGCGTTGCCGGGTCGGCGAACCCGAGCGCCTGCGCCACCTCGGCGGAGCGCTCGCGCAGTTGCGGGAGCCAGCCGCGCGCCTCGTCGACCGCCTCCCGAGCCCGGGTCGCGGCGGCGTCCGACTGGAACTGCGCGTTGGCCCACGGCCCGCGAGACTGTGCGGGCGCGAGACCACCGAGCGCGATCAGCTCGGCGAGCGCGACACGCACCTGGTCGGCGCGATCGGCGCCGAGCCCGTCGAGCGTCGCCGCGGTCAGTCGAAGATCGGGAGTGGCCTCCGGCGGTGCCTCGAGCATCGCCGACTGCAGGTCGTGCACGGACAACCCCCACGGCGTACGCATCGAGTGCATCGCCTCGTCGTGGGCCAGCAATGCGGCACGCGTACGGTCGAGACGCGCGTGCAACCGCGCGCCGTCGACGGCGTCGACCGTCCGCGCGCGCTCGATCACGCCACGGAACTGCTCGTACGCCTTCGACCGGTTCGCCGTTGTTACGTGCAGGTCGAGAACCAGATCGTCGAGGCCCGCCTCGGTCAGCCGACCGAGCACCGCGTCGATCGCGGCGCGCTTCTCGGCGACGAACAGCACGCTTCGACCATTTGCCGCAAACGTCGCGATCAGGTTACTGATCGTCTGCGACTTTCCGGTGCCGGGCGGACCCTGCACGACGAGGTTCCGGCCGGCGAGCGCGGCGTTGACCACGTAGTTCTGCGACGGGTCGGCATCGAGCACCAGGAACTCGTCGGCCGGCGGCGTACGGTCCGGCAGGTCGATCGTCACCTCGCCGACCGGGCGCCGGATGCGCTCGATCGCTCCCAGATCGCCGGCAAGCGCGCTGACGAGACCGTTGGCGGCGAAGACCGGCGCGTTGTCCAGCAGGTCCTGGTGCATCGCGAGCTTCGCGTAGTGGAACGTGCCGATGAGCATGCCAGGCACGATCCGGAACTCCGGTGCGTCGACCAGCAGGCCGGCAAGCTTGTCGAGCGCCTCGGTGATGCGCTCCGGGTCGTCGACTACGTCGTTGAGGTCCGCGATCAGATCCGGGTCGATGTCGACGCCGAACGTCGAGCGCAGGTAGTGCAGCAGCACGGGACTGATCTCGGCGTCCCGGTCGGCACGCAGATCGAAGTCGTCCCGGCCGGGCCGATGCGTGATGGTGATATCGCGCAGCAGCACCGGCGCGCGCACCTCACGACGCGCGCCGTCGGTGCGCCATGTGGCGAACGGCGTGCTCTCGGTCGGGGTGCCATCGGACCTGCTGGCCTCCGAAGTTTCAGCCTCCGAAGTTTCAGCCTCAGGAGAGGCCGCGTCGGGAGAGGCCGCGTCGGGAGGGGCCGCATCAGGAGAGCCGGCGTCAGAAGTGGTCGCCGCAGCGGGGGCGGCCTCCGCAGAGTTAACCTCAGGAGTGGCCGGCGCCGGCGATACCGGCCCGCCGTCGCGCGGTTGCTTGGGCGGCGGTCCGTCCCAGGTCGCGAAGCCGTACACCAGGCGTCCGATGCGTACGCCGCGCTCCTCGTCGTATTCCTTGATGCGCCGCCGGATCGACTCGGCGGTCTTCGCGACGCTCTGATATGCCGCCTCATCGCGGAACAGCTGGCGCAGGCGCACCGGCTCGCCGTGGACGAGACGGGTCACTGCTACCGGATCGGCACCGTCCAACCGGATCTTGCCGCGATCCTTGCAGTAGAGCAGCTCATTGCGGCCGGTCTTGTCGATGAGCGAGTCGGCCCACACCCTCGCGGCATCCACCGCCGCGGCTTGCGCGGTCGGGCGCTCGTTGATGGTGGGGTCGACAGTCACGCCACCTAGTGTCTCCAATCCGGGCACGTCCCTGCACTTGTTAACGATCGGCCGCCCGTCCACATTCGTATGTGCGCAGGTAGCAACACACGCCACGGGCGACGCGCCGGGCGACGCCAGCTGGGCGACTTGCGCCAACTTGGGTGCCTTGCGCCAACTCGCAATGTGGGCGGTTGAAACGCCACGGATGCGGGTACGACACGACCACCTCGCGACACATGTTCTCGCGACAAGAGTCGTCAGGAGGCGACAGGCGATGGTAGGCAGACAATCTTCGACCGACACCGAGCCGACGGCGACCATTGTCGACGACCGCGGCGAGCAGGTCATGGGTCCGGCGGACGCGCAGCGGCAGACAGATGGCGCGATGCGCGCCGAGCCGGCCACGCATCGGCCGTCGCGCGGTCGCGTCTTCGGCGGGCGGCGCGGGAACACCACCGTCATCGACCGGGACAGCGAGTCGGACATGACCACCGGGCGGCGCATCATGACTGGAGATCGCACGGACTCGTTCTTCGACGACTCTGATGATGGCGACACAGCCGCCGCGCAGGTCGCACCGGCGATCGGGCGCGCTCGCGTCGGCGGCGCCGGCGCGCTGTCACTGATCGCCGGTACGTTGGCCGTCGCGGCGACACTGACCGGCCTGCTTGCCCCGATCGGTCTGCTGGCCGGCGTCATCGCCGTGCTGCTCGGCGTCCTGGCGTTCTACGAGGTACGCCGCCCCGGCGTCACCGGACACAGCCTGGTCGGTCTCGGCGTGCTCTTCGGTCTCGTCGCGATGGTGCTCAGCATCCTCGCGATGACCGGCGCCGTGTCATGGCTGTCCAACAAGACCGACGAGATCGCCGTGTTGCACAACTGGTTGAACGATCACTTCCACTGGCTGCGCCGCTGGTAGCTCCCCCCTACCGGCGCGCAGAGCGACGCCCAGTCTCCACGCCCAGTCTCCAATTTCACGGAGGCTGGGCGTCGCTCTGTGGGCGTCCGGTCAATGCCGCCGGCCGGCGGGCGAAGACCCAGATTCGCGAACCGGCGGGCGAAGACCCAGATTCGCGAACCGACTTGTCAACCGAGATTGATAAACCTAGGTTGATAATCATGACGAACAACAGCGTGACCAGGCCACCGGTCGATGCCACCGACACCACCGTGGACTCGTCGCGGGTCGCGTCCGATCTCCACGTGGCGATCGGACGCCTCGTGAGGCGGCTGCGTCAGGGACACGTACCCGGGGATCTCACGCTCGCGGAGGCCTCCGTGCTCTCGCATCTGGACCGGCGCGGACCCGCGACACCGAGCGAGCTGGCGATGGCCGAACGGGTTCGCCCGCAAGCGATGTGCGCGACGCTCGCTGCCCTCGAGCGCCGCGAGCTCGTGGCTCGCGCAGGCGACCCGGCGGACGGGCGGCGCGTGCTGATGTCCGCCACCGAGGGCGGCCGCCAGCTGCTCGTGGACCGCCGCGGCGTCAAATCGGCGCGAATGGCGCGCGCACTGGCCACCGGCTTCACGGCCGACGAACAGCGCCGGATCGCGGACGCTACCCCACTGCTGGAGCGGCTGGCAGGCATGCTGTGACCCCGGCGAGCGGCGGTCTCGACCACCACGCCGCCGACCGCTACAAGTGGGTGGCGCTGTCCAACACAACGCTCGGCACGCTCATCGTCACGATCGACATTTCTATAGTGATCATCGCGATGCCGGCGATCTTCCGTGGCATCGGTCTCGACCCGCTGTCGCCGGCGAACATCGGCTACCTGCTCTGGATGATCCTCGGCTACCTGCTGGTGTCCGCGGTGCTGGTCGTTTCGCTCGGCCGCCTGGGCGACATGTTCGGCCGGGTGCGGATGTATAACCTCGGCTTCGCCGTCTTCAGCGCGGCATCGATCGCCTTGTCGTTCGACCCGTTCCACGCGCGCGGCGGCGCGCTGTGGCTCATTCTGTGGCGCGTCGTGCAGGCCACCGGCGGCGCAATGCTGATGGCGAATTCGGCGGCGATTCTCACCGACGCGTTCCCGACCAACCAGCGTGGCATGGCGCTCGGCATCAACCAGATCACCGCGCTCGCCGGCCAGTTCCTCGGCCTGGTGCTCGGTGGTTTGCTTGCCGCGATCGACTGGCGGGCGGTGTTCTGGGTCAGCGTGCCGATCGGTGTGTTCGGCACCATCTGGTCCTACCGCAGCCTGCGCGAGACGAGTGCGCGCAACCGCGCCCGGGTGGACTGGCTCGGCAACCTGACCTTCGCGTTCGGCGCCGCGCTCGTGCTGGCCTCGATGACGTACGGCATCCAGCCGTACGGTGGCCACTCCACCGGCTGGACGAACCCATTGGTACTCGGCGGACTGCTCGGCGGCATCGCGCTGCTGAGCGCGTTCGTGCTGATCGAGACGCGAGTCGCGCAGCCGATGTTCAACCTTGCGCTGTTCCGGATCCGAGCGTTCACCGCGGGCAACACGGCCACGTTCCTCACCGCGGTCGCGCGTGGCGGATTGCAGTTCATGCTGATCATCTGGCTGCAGGGCATCTGGCTGCCGTTGCATGGGTACAACTTCGCCGACACACCGTTGTGGGCAGGCATCTATCTGTTGCCGCTGACCGCCGGCTTCCTGATCGCGGGACCGGTCTCGGGATATCTGTCCGACCGGTTCGGCGCGCGACTGTTCGCTACCAGCGGTCTGCTCGTCGCCGCCGCCGCGTTCGTCGGACTCCTGCTGATCCCGGTGAACTTCCGATATCCGGAGTTTGCCGCGATGCTGTTCGCCTGCGGGGTCGGCCAAGGCATGTTCTCCGCGCCGAACACCTCGTCGGTCATGAGCAGCGTGCCGCCTGGCGATCGCGGCGTCGCGTCGGGGATGCGCGCGACCTGCCAGAACTCGGGTACGTCGCTGTCCATCGGCGTGTTCTTCTCGCTGATGATCGCCGGGCTCGCCACGTCGTTGCCACACACGCTGACCAGTGGCCTGACCGCCCAGGGCGTACCGGCCGCCACCGCCTCGCACGTCGCGACGCTGCCACCGGTGAGCACGCTGTTCGCCGCGTTCCTCGGCTCGAACCCGATCCACCACTTGCTCGGCGACAACGTGCTGAACGCCTTGCCGCCGGCAAACGCGGCGCACCTCACCGGACGCGAGTTCTTCCCGAGTCTGATCTCTGGACCGTTCCACCACGGCCTGGTCATCGTGTTCATCGCGGCGGCGGCGATGGCGCTTGCCGCGGCGGCGGCGTCTGCGTTGCGCGGCGCGCGCTACATCCACACCGACAAGCCGCAGGACGCGTCCGCCGACGCGCTCGAGTCGGACGCCACACCTGCGGCCCGGTAACACGTAGGCACTTGGCTCACCGGTCGCGGACGAGGCCACGCTCCGCTAGCGTCGAACGCGTGCGGGTGGCCTGCGACCTCCTGGCCGACCAGTGGCGCGGCGCCGCGGATCGGCTGGACAAGCGGCTCGACGGCTTGACCGACGCCGAGTTCTTCTGGGCGCCCGCCGCCGCGGTGTGGACCGTGCATCCGACGGCCGACGGCCGGGCGAGGATCGACTACGACTGGCCGCCACCGGAGCCGCCGCCGGTGACCACGATCGCGTGGCGGCTCGTACACCTCGCGAACGGCAACTGGATCTATTGGGAGCACGCGTTCGGTCCCGGCCAGCGGAACTTCGTCGATCTTGACATCCCGGCCGACGCCGAGGCGGCACGGCAGGACTGGCGAGCGAGCCGGGCGCCCGTGACGCAATGGCTGTCGCAGGCCGATGACGGTGATCTCGATGCGCCGCGGCCAAGCCATCTCGGCCGGCCGCGAAGTGCACGAGAGGTGCTGCAGATCCTCGTCGACGAGCAGACCCACCACGGCGCGGAGATAGCGCTGTTGCGTGATCTCTATCGCAGCGGCCGGTAGCGACCTTGGCACGGTGCGTGGCGAGTTTCGACGGTCCGGGTGGCGGCTGTTGAGCAGGTGCGCGTTCAATGGTATTTGTTCAAGCGTCGGGTCGGGACCGGCCACGGACGGGCGAGGTGGACGAGATGTGGGGCGACGGAACTAACCGCGACGAGCGGGACGAGACACCGCCGCCGTCGCGCGACGCGATCGAGCTCGGGCAGCTGCTGAGCGACGCCAAATCGGAGATCTTGCTGGTGGAGCCCGGCGGCAAAGGGCCGTGGCCCTGGTCGGTCGACATCGCGCCGCTGGTGACCGGCGCGCTGCAGCGCGGCTGCCGGGTACGCGTCCTGTTCGGTCGATGGCCGGCCGCGACGCCGGGACGTCTGTTCGCACATCGGGCCACCGAGGCCGGCGCCGAGCTGCGCGCCGGTGGCACGCCGGAGCAGACCATGATGGCCGTGGACGATGCCACGGCGCTGCTCCCCTCGGACGGCGCCGAGCTCACCGTTGTGACCCAACCCCAGGTGGTACGGATGCTTCGTGGCCTCGCCGACGTCGCCTGGTCACGTGCGACCGCCATGCGGATCGGCTCCGATTCTGAGGTTTTCGCAGCGTCGCCCGCCGTACCCAGATTCGCGGTGCCCCGTTCGGCGGTGCCCCGGGCCGCCGTGCCTCGTTCCGCGGTGCGACGGGTCGCGGCGGTCGACGCGGCTGACACGTCGCACCGGTCGCTCCAGCGACGCATCGTGCAACTGCTCGCGGACGGCGCGAAGGACGAGACGATCGCGCGTGCGCTGGGCATGTCGGTGCGCACGTGCCGACGCCACATCGCCGACATCATGCGCCGGCTCGATGCGGTCAGCCGGTTCCAGGCCGGTGCGAACGCGGTCCGTCTCGGACTCGCCGGCATCGAGGCCGTCCCGCGATCGTGACAAATCCGGCGTTGGCCGGCGCGACCGTCGCTAACGCACCGGCACTAGCCGGCGGCGGTGGTCATCGCCGGTAAGTAGCCGCTCGACTGGCCGGTCGCCGTCGGGTGGTAGGACTCGTTGATGTCGGTAATGTTCAGCGAGTGCAGCCACTTCGTACCCCCGCTGCACAGCTGGTGCCCGACGAACGCGGAACGTACGTCGGCGAACGTGAAGCTGTGCCGGCTTGCTGCCGCACTGATCACGCCATCGAGCAGGTTGATCCCCTCGTCGATCTTCGCGTGCGAGGTGGCCGACAGGCCGATGCAGAACGTGTGCAGCTGGTAGAACGCCGGATAGTCGAGCACCACGACGTGCGCGTTCGGCGCGTGCGTGCTGATCCCGTTGTACGTCGCGTCCAGCAGGCCCGGCAGCGTGGTCTGGGCGAAGTTCTCGGCCGACTGTACGGCCGAAACGCAGGCATCGGTGCCCTCGAGCGCACAGGTCTCCATGATGTTGGCGAACCCGACGTCGTTGCCGCCGATCGTGATCGTCACCAACGTCGTCGCGGTGCTGAGCGCGGATAGCTGGCTGGAGTTGACGCTTGTGGTGGTCGCACCGGCGCAGGCGACCGACGCGTACGACGCCGGCGCATGTGCTGTCGCCCATAGCGCCGAGTAGGCCTTCGTGCTGCGGTCGCACGACCCGCTCGATGCGATCAAGCTGCCGGCGCCGAGCCCCGACGAGTACGAGTCGCCGAGCGCTACGTAGTGAACGCTGCTCGCGGCGTCCGCCGGTGCGGCCGCGAACAAGATGGCGCTGAGCGCCACGACGGACACGATGACCGCCGCGCGGCGTTGGCCGCGACGCGCCGTCGCAATGCTGCGGACCTTGCCGCGACGCGCCGTCAAAATGGCGCGGACCTTGCCGCGGGGCGCAGTTGAAACCGAGCGCGATGTGCGCACGTCCTCCTCCTCGGGGGTAGGCGAAGCGACGTTACTGACTCGTCAGTAATGCGAGTCGACACCGATTGTCTGGCATCAATACGTGCGTGTCCAGAGGCGACGGAACCGAACGGATGCCGACAGTCTCAGCAAGACGTGGATCGGTGCGCGACGGTCGCGAACACGAACCAGTTGGCCGAACCGTCCTGATAGAACGTCGTGACGACCACGTACGCGCCGGAGGCGTCGCCCGGGTACGACGGCCGTGGCATCCCGTCACCGTCGCTGGCCGGTGGCTTTGCCGGCCGGTGCGTCCGTGCGTTGACGGTGCGCCACGTGGCCGGGTCGAAGCAGGTCGTCGCGGTGGCTTGGCCGTGCGGCAGGTCGAGGCTGACGGTCGGCGGCGTCCATGACGGCTTGCCGGTCGCGGCCACGTGCCCCGACGACGCGCTCTGCAGGCCGACGTCGACACCGCCGCCGCTGACACCGCCGAACGCAGACAGCTTCCCCTCGGCGTTCGCCGGATCCGGGCTGTCGTATGCCGCCACGTATGTGTTCATGAATCCGTCGAACACCGCGAGCACCTTCGCCTGGTCAACGCTGGGACTCGGGCCGCCAGCGCCGACCGAGACCGGCTTCGACGTGTCGGGCGGAGACGTACACGCGGCGATCACGCAGATCCCGGCCGCGGCCACACATGCACCGATCCGTTGCGCGGCGCGACCCACATCCACCTCCCCCGTCCGGCGTCGTCCATGGTGGACCAACGCGGCCTCGGGCCAGGGTGGTCGGCCCTCCGGACGGCTGTCAACCCCACGCACGCGAGCGCCGCGTCACCCGTGCGGGGCGGCGCGGCGTTCGCGGTCTCTTTATGGACGGTACGGCTCTATATGAACGGTACGGGTGTGGCTTGCCCGACAGGGCTGACGGTCAGCCCGAAACGCGGGCACCTAGGCGGCGGGCGCGAATGGCGTACGTCCGTCGGCGATGTCCCGGGCGTCGTGCGGAATGATGCCCGGATCGACGCCGACGCCGGCCGGCCGCAGCGCGAGCGCCAGCACCTCAGCGACCTCGCGGACCGGATGCACGGTCAGCTCGCCGCGGATCTCCTCCGGCAGGTCGTCGAGGTCCGGCTCGTTGCGCGCCGGGATGATGACCTCGGTGAGTCCGGCACGGTGTGCGGCGAGCAGCTTCTGCTTCACGCCCCCGATCGGGAGCACCCGACCCGACAGCGTGACCTCGCCGGTCATGCCGACCTCCGGTCGCACCGGCCGGCCGGACGCGAGCGACGCGAGAGCGGTCACCATCGTGATGCCGGCGCTCGGCCCGTCCTTCGGCACCGCACCCGCCGGCACGTGGACGTGCAGCCGGCGGCCGGACAGCGTACCCACGTCGATGCCCTGCTCCGCGCCGTGCGAGCGCAGGTAGGACAGCGCGATCTGGGCGGACTCCTTCATCACGTCACCGAGCTGGCCGGTCAGCGTGAGGCCACCCTCGCCCTCCATCGCAGTTGCCTCGATGAAGAGCACGTCGCCGCCGGCGCCGGTGACCGCGAGACCGGTCGCGACGCCGGGCACCGCGGTCCGCTCCGCCGACTCGAACTCGAAGCGCGGCCGGCCGAGGTACGGCACCAGGTCGTCGCCGCCGATCTGCACGGTTGACTGGTCGTCGGCGAGCTTCACCGCGACCTTGCGCAGGATTCGCGCCAGCGCGCGTTCGAGCTGACGCACCCCTGCCTCGCGGGTGTATTCGGCCGCGATCCGGCGCAACGCCTCGTCGTCGATCGTGACGCCGCCGTCGGCGAGACCAGCCCGGTCGAGCTGGCGCGGCCACAGGTGATCGCGTGCGATCGCGACCTTCTCGTCCTCGGTGTATCCGTCGAGCGCGACCAGTTCCATGCGGTCCAGCAGCGGGCCGGGGATGTTCTCCACGACGTTCGCGGTCGCCAGGAACAGCACGTCCGACAGGTCAAGGTCAACCTCGAGGTAGTGATCGCGGAACGTGTGGTTCTGCGCCGGGTCCAGCACCTCGAGCAGCGCTGCGGCCGGATCGCCGGCGTACCCAGGCGAAACCTTGTCGACCTCGTCGAGCAGCACCACCGGGTTCATCGAGCCGGCCTCCCGGATCGCACGCACGATGCGGCCGGGCAGCGCGCCGACGTACGTGCGCCGGTGTCCACGGATCTCCGCCTCGTCGCGGATGCCGCCGAGCGCGACACGCACGAACTTGCGTCCGAGCGCGCGTGCCACCGACTCGCCCAGGCTGGTCTTGCCGACGCCGGGCGGGCCGGCGAGCGCCAGCACGGCACCCGACCCACGGCCGCCAACGACGTGCAGCCCACGCGCCGCGCGCCGGTTGCGCACCGCCAGGTATTCGAGGATGCGGTCCTTCACATCGGCGAGGCCGGCGTGGTCGGCGTCCAGAATCGCTCGCGCCTCGGTCAGGTCGGTGTTGTCCTCGGTGCGCGTAGTCCATGGCATCTCGAGAACCGTGTCGAGCCAGGTGCGGATCCAGCCGGACTCGGGTGACGCGTCACTGGCACGCTCCAACCGGCCCACCTCGCGCAGCGCCGCTTCCCGTACGTTGTCCGGCAGATCGGCCGCTTCGACGCGCGTACGGTAGTCGTCCGCACCGTCCGGCTCGCCCTCGCCCAGCTCCTTGCGGATCGCGGCGAGCTGCTGGCGGAGCAGGAACTCGCGCTGGCCCTTCTCGATGCCTTCCTTGACATCCTCGGTGATCTTTTCGTTGACCTCCTGCTCGGCCACGTGATCGCGCACCCAGCCGACGAGCTTTTCGAACCGCTCGGTGAGGTCGTCCGTGTTCAGCAACTCGGCCTTCTGGGCGAGCGTGAGCCACGGCGCGTAGCCCGCGGAGTTCGCGAGCTCGGACAGGTCGGTCATCCGCTCGACGGCGTCGATCACCTGCCACGCGCCACGCTTCTGCAGCACGGACGTCACCAGCGCCTGATATTCGCGAGCCAGCTCGCGGGCCCGGCCGGTCGGTTCGGGCTCGTCGATAGGGGTCGCTTCAACCCAGAGTGCAGCACCGGGTCCGGGCACGCCGGAGCCGATCCGCGCGCGGGACACGCCGCGCACCACCGCGGCCGCCTCGCCGCTGGACAGGCGGCCGACTTGCTCGATCTTCGCGATCGTCCCGACCGAGCCGTATTCGCCGTCTAACCGAGGCACCGCGAGCACCGTGTTATCGGCGCTGGCCCGAGCGGCATCGATCGCCGCCTGGGTGCCGCCGTCCAGCGTTACCGGAACCACCATGCCCGGCAGCAGCACCTGGTCGACGAGCGGAAGCACGGGGAAGTTAGCCATGGAACACCTCAGCGATCGTCAGAACTTGAGTCATTCACGCTCAAGTCCGGGCGACCGCGCATTGTTCCCCCGCCTTGTTCGCCCACAGCGTGACCGCAACCACAGGCGTACTACGGCGAGCGGGTCGAACGCTATTGATCAACGATCAACGCTACCGATCACCGACAAACACTTTTCGCCAGAGCCGCACAATGATCAATCAATTGCCCCATTGCCGGTCATTGCGGAACGCTACTGACGGTACCCCTCCACCTCGCTCGCCGGCCGTACCGCGACGTTGTCCGGATTCTCCCGGTTGTCGCGAGCCGCTCGGCGGCGGCGCAGCAGGTCCCAGCACTGGTCGAGTTCGACCTCGAGCTGCCGTAACCGCGCATGCTCAGTGTCGGTGTTGATCTGGCCGTCCTGCATCGCTCGCCGCAGCGTGTGCTCCTCGGCGACCAGGTCCGAGATGCGCTGCTGAATCGTTCCGTCCTGCATGGCAACCTCCAAGTCCCGCCGTCCGGGAAGCAATGTCACGGAGCAGTGTTACCGATCCTTCAACGGCTCGCCGTGGCTGGCGTTGGCACGGCCCGCACCCCAGTACGCCTTCGCGGATATCTGCTCTTGGGTTAGTCCGCGCGAGATCAGTACATCGCGAACGGCACTGACGAGCGACGCCTCCCCGAACACGTACGCGTGACCCGGGCCGTCCGGCAGCGGCACGTCTCGGGCCGCGGCCACTAGCGCCCGACTGTCGCCCGGCGCACGGCCGTCGCGGTGGTGCCAGGTCGCGTCGAATTCGATCGGGCGAGCGGGATCGATCTTGGATTCGTCGCCCGCGCTCGCCACCTCGGCGATCACGATGGCGCGGCGACCGGCCGGCAGCGCCTCGATCATCGCGCCGAAGGCAGGCACCGCGACGTCGTCTCCGATGAACAAGTGCCACTCGGCCCCGCTGGACAGCGTGATCTTGCCACGTGGTCCGATCCCCTCGACCTCTTCACCGACCCGCAGCTCGCGCGCCCACCGGCCACCGGGACCACCGCTGTCGGTGATCATGACGAGCTCGACCACGTTGTCCGCGACGTCGAGGCGCCGGATGGTGTAGCGCCGGCGGATGATTCGCCCGCCGCTGGTGTCGACAAGGACCATCAGATCCTGCCCCGGCGCGTACCCGAAACCGGTGAGATCGTCGCTGGCGAAGCGGACGCTTCGGGTCGCCGTACCGGTGTCCTCGATGCCGACGACCCGAAGGTTCAGCGCACGGGCTTCGGGAACACGCGCCAGAAAATCGTCGGTCGTGAAATCCGCTCCGCCGCTGGGTGTCGGGATCGGCGGCGTCGGGATGGGTTCGGTGGCCGGCATGGTGCCATCATGCCTCGGCACGCCTGGCTGCCCGAGGTCGGGCCACCTGACCCGGCCGGCCGTTCGGCCCGATAGGTCTCAGCCCCAGATCGCCTGCGCGACGGCGGCACCGAAGAACGCCGCTCCCAGCCCGGCGACCACGCTCGCCACCACATTGGCGACCGCGTAGAACCGCGCGCCCTCCTGCGCCAGCCGTACGGTCTCGTAGCTGAACGTCGAGTACGTAGTCAATGCGCCGCAGAATCCCGTACCCACCAATGCGACGACGTGCGGCGACACCCCGTGGGTTGCCGCACCGGCGACCAGCAGCCCGAGGATGAACGAGCCCGCGACGTTCACCGCGAGCGTGCCCCACGGGAAGACCGAGTCGTGGCGCGCCTGGACCGCGCGATCCGTGAGGTAGCGCATGGGCGCACCCACGATCGCGCCGACCACGACGAGCAGCACCGTCACGACCGGACCTCCTCGACCACGCGCAACGAATCGACATCGGGTTCCTCGGAGAGGCGACCGCGCAGCGCGCGCCGCGTCACGGCGATGCCTAGGTAGACCGCGGCAAGCGCGGCGACGAGCGTGCCAAGCAGGTATGCGAGCGCGGTCCCGGCCGCACCGGCGTTCACGATGCGTTGGATGTCCACGACGTAGGTCGAGAACGTCGTGAAGCCGCCGAGGACGCCGACCCCGAGCAGCGGGCGGACCAACGGTTGCGCGTCGAACACGTCGGTGACGAGCACCATGAGGATCCCGATCAACAGACCACCGGACACGTTCACCGCGAACGTCGCCCACGGAAAGCCGGCCGGCGGCGGCGGAAACGCGACCGCGAGGCCATATCGGGCGAGTGATCCGAGCGCGCCACCGACCGCGATGGCGGTGAGCACCGCCCACGGAGCGCGCAGCAGTTCAGAGCGCTGCCGCTCGACGTGAAGATCGACGTCCGAGTCGGTGGGCAGGCGGTGATCCAGCCGACCGGGACTCAACGTGTGGTGATCCAGCATGCCGTGATCCAGCATCCGATGATCCAGCTTGCGGTGGTCCAGCTTGCGGTGGTCCACCGTGCGCCCATCCACGTTGGGGTCATCGGGCGATTGGCGCGCGCGCATCCGGCGGCCGGGCATGGCGTCCATGCGAGGTCTCCTACCGTGTGGTCCAGCAGGGACCGTTGGCGCAAGCGTCGCGGTTAGTCCGATTCGCTGCCGGCCGCGGGTCGCGCGGAGCGCGGAGCGAGAAACGGACGCGGCGAGCCCCACCGCCGCGCGAACGATTTTAACGGATCATGGGCGCGAGCCTCGAGCGCCTGAGACAAACAACACTGCACGGCAGGCAGGCCGATGGCGGTGTCCCGCCATCGGTCAGAGGACCTTGGAAGTTAGAGGACCTTGGACAAGAACGCCTTCGTGCGCTCGTGCTGCGGGTTGGAGATGATGTCGCGCGGCGGGCCGGACTCCACCAC
>DATFRR010000225.1:0-3817 GCA_035263025.1 Micromonosporaceae bacterium | reverse complement strand
GTGCTCACGACCGGCAACAAGAGCGAGCTGTCGGTCGGATACTCGACCCTGTACGGCGACTCGGTGGGCGGCTTCAATCCGTTGAAGGACGTGCCGAAGCTGCTCGTGTGGCGGCTGGCCCGGTGGCGCAACGCGGACGCGGAGCGCCGTGGCGAGGTGCCGCCGATCCCGGAGAACTCGATCAGCAAGCCGCCGAGCGCGGAACTTCGGCCCGGCCAACTCGACTCCGACTCGCTGCCGGACTACCCGGTGCTCGACCCGATCCTGGCCGGCTACGTCGACGGCGACTTGGGCCGCGACGACCTGATCGCGGCCGGCCATGACCCGGCCGCGGTGGACAAGGTGCTGCGGCTCGTCGATCTCTCGGAGTACAAGCGACGGCAGTCCGCACCGGGTACGAAGATCTCCATCAAGGCGTTCGGTCGCGATCGCCGGCTGCCCATCACGAACGGCTGGCGCGAACGTTGCTGACCGAGCCTCCCACTCAGCCGGTCACCGTGACGTCTAACGTGTCGGCGTCCGTCGCCACCTGAATCTCCGTCGGTTGGCCGTCCGGTGCCACGAGATCAACGGTGGCGGCGGCGGTCAGTCCCGGCGTTGGCACGTCCGCGGAGGCGTGGCCGTAGCGAACGGTGACGCCGGTCAGGTCGCAGTCCGCGTGTCGCACCGTCACGGGTACCCGCTGGACGACGACCGTCTTGCCCGGATGTCCGCACGCCGCGCGGAACTCCGCCGGCACAGCGCCACTCGTTGACGCGGCGAGTGCGGGGCCAGTCGCGCTGGCATCTCCGGATGCCGCGCAGCCGCTGGCAAATCCGGCGAACGTCGCGGCGACGACGGACGAAGCCACCGTCACCGCGATCCGGCCGCACCGTCGTCGACCGGCCGTCGCGATCCGTGTCACATCTGTTTCGACGCTTCTCGGGCACCAGCTGGTTCCCGGCCGGCGCCGAGTTCCGGGCTGAGCCGAGTTCCGGGCTGGCGCCGAGTCGACGTGCCAACTCGTACGGGTGTGAAATCTTCCACTGATGCCTGCCGGGTCGTGGTGCGACGGTGGGACGATCGGCAGGAATCCGGGGACCTCAGCGCCGCCCCGATCGGACGCGGCGACGGCCTCGAGACGACGCAAGGAGACAACGATGTCCGAGCCAGCCGAACCGACCGTGTCTGAATCCACGATCCCGCCGACGGTGTCCGAGTCCGGAACCGGGCAACCCGAGGTGACCGCCCTTTACGGCGGCCCGGCCACCCGTCGGGTGCGCACCCGCGACCTCGTGCTAGCCAAGGAACGCGGCGAGAAGTGGCCGATGCTCACGAGCTACGACCAGTACACCGCCGGAATCTTCGACGCGGCCGGCATTCCCGTTCTGCTGGTCGGCGACTCGGCCGCCAACAACGTGTACGGCTACGAGACGACCGTACCGGTGACCGTCGACGATCTGCTGCCGCTTGTCCGGGCCGTGGTGCGCGCGACGAAGCACACGCTCGTCGTCGGCGATCTCCCGTTCGGCTCGTACGAGGAGGGGCCGAAGCAGGCGCTGCGCACCGCCGTACGGTTCATGAAGGAGGGCGGCTGCCACGCGGTGAAGCTGGAGGGCGGTCGCCGCTGCGCGAAGCAGATCGCGGCGATTACGCGGGCCGGCATCCCGGTGATGGCGCACATCGGCTTCACGCCGCAGAGCGAGCACGCCATCGGTGGATACCGCGTGCAGGGCCGTGGCGACGCGGCCGAAGACGTTCACGCAGACGCACACGCGGTCGCCGAGGCGGGTGCGTTCGCCGTCGTGCTGGAAATGGTGCCCGGTGAGATCGCCAAGCGCATCACGCACGAGCTGACCATCCCGACGATCGGCATCGGTGCCGGCGCGGACACCGACGCACAAGTGTTGGTGTGGCAGGACATGGCCGGTCTGCGCACCGGCAAGGCGCCGCGGTTCGTCAAGCGCTATGCCGATCTCGCCGCCAACCTGGACGACGCCACTCGCCGGTACGCCGCCGAGGTGCGCTCCGGCGCGTTCCCGACCGCGGAGCACACGTTCGAGTAGGCCGCCGAGAATCGCGGCACACGTTGGGGTAACCCGGCCGGGGAATCGCGATGGCGCCGCACAGCGCCGTCGGCCAGACTCGGATGACATGACTCAGTTCGACGACACTCACCCCGTGGACACTCGCGTCGAGGACACCCGCTTCGGCGACACTCGGTTCGCGGACCTGGTTGCCGAGGGCGACGCGGTGCCCACCGAGGGTTGGGACTTCTCCTGGTTCGAGGGTCGGGCAACCGAAGAGCGACCACCGTGGGGCTATGCGCGGCTACTGGGCCAACGGATGGCGACGTTGGCCGCGCGGCCCGACGCGGCGGCGCTCGACCTTCAGACCGGTGGCGGCGAGGTCCTGTCGACCGTTCCTGCCGCTCCCCCGACGCTCGTGGCGACCGAGGCGTGGCCGCCGAATCTGGAAGTGGCGCGGCGGAACCTGTCGTCGCTCGGCGCGCGCGTCGTCGAGGTCGCCGAGGACGGCGATCTGCCGTTCCCGGACGCCTCGTTCGACCTCGTGACGTCACGGCACCCGGTCGCCGTACGGTGGGATGAGGTGGCTCGCGTGCTGCGGCGCGGCGGCACCTACCTCTCGCAGGACGTCGGCGAGGGATCCGTAGGGGAGCTCACCGAATTCATGATGGGGCCGCTGCCGCCGCCTGAGCCGGATGAAGAGACGCGTGCGCCACGATGGTCGGTGATCCCGGCCGAGGCGAACGGCCTGCGCGTGCTGGATCTTCGTGAGGCGCGCCTGCGCATGGAGTTCTTCGACATCGCCGCCGTCGTGCATTTCCTGCGCAAGGTGATCTGGATCGTGCCGGACTTCACCGTCGACGCCTACCGCGAGCGCCTGCGAGCGCTCCACGAGCGGATCGAGGCAGAGGGTCCCTTCGTGGCGTACGCGACCCGATTCCTGATCGAAGCGCGCAAGCCGACCTAGTCGCGCCGGAGGCGGCGCCGACCCCCGGCGATGGTCCGAATCGCCGGAACCGGGACGGCAGGCAGCTAAAATTGGTGACTTCACGCGGGCTCGGGCAGGTCCGCTCCGGCGGAGCGCTTGATCTTCTAACTGGGCACCGATAACTGCGCACCTAATACCTGCCCATCGGCTAGCTGCCAATTGAGTCCACGTCTCGCGATATGTCACCTCGCCTCGAGCAAGGGAGCACGCGCGTGTCCACGATTCATTTCAAGCAGACAACCACCGCGACGCCCGAACAGTTCGTCGCCGCGGTGACCGATTTCGGGCCGGGCCGATCGGCGGTCTTCGGCAATAGCGCCAACGAGTACCTCAAGGTGCATGACCAGAGCCCGGGCCACGCCGACGTGACCGAGGGTTCGCGCGGCGTCTGGGAACGGCTCCAATACGACTGGTCCGACCCGGACCGTGTCGTGATGACGACGATCGACTCCAACATCTGGGGTGGCGCCTCGGGGCACACGTACACGCTGCAGCGGCAATCCGATGGGACGACCGACGTCGACGTCGTCGTGGTGCGCGACGGCAAGAACCTGAAGGGCAAGATGCTCGCGGGCGTCGTCGGGACGGTTGGCAAACGCCGAGTCGAGAACGACTTCGGCAAGACCGTCAAGGCCATCGAGGCCCGAAGCTCCGGCGCTAGCGCCAAGTAGTCCACGCCTAGGTGGCCGCGGCAAGTTGCGCGGACAGCACTCCGCGCGCCTCGGCTAGCGACGGGCCGTACCACGTGAGATGGCGGCCGGACACCAGTGCGTACGGCACGCCGGGGAACGCCTCCGGCCCGTCGACAGCGGTGAACGCATAC
>DATFRR010000224.1:0-9754 GCA_035263025.1 Micromonosporaceae bacterium | reverse complement strand
CCACGCAGCACGTCTCTGTCGCACACTCGGCACCGCGTCACGCTCCCCTCAGGGTATTTTTAGTTAACCTTCCTGTTAGATAGATATCAATACCAGTCCCCCGAGTGCGACACAAGGGTGAGTTTTCGGTTCGGCCTGCGGCCGGCCTCCCGGCCCTCCGCCCTCGGCCCTCGGCCCTCGGCCCTCGGCCGAAAGGGGTGCTTTGGCGCACGGTGTTTCACGTGGGTCACGCCCACGCGTCGAGATCGTGCGTTGCGCTACGCTGTAGCGGCCGTCGGGATCATGCATCCCGTACGCGGGACGTGGCGCAGCTTGGTAGCGCACTTGACTGGGGGTCAAGGGGTCGTGGGTTCGAATCCCGCCGTCCCGACCGAATATCAGCTCAGAGCCGGTTTCTTCGATGATCGGGCGCTGAGGATCGATCGGTTGACCGTTCGTGGTCGACGAGGCCCGACTCCTCTTCCGCTCCGATCACAGCGTGACGGTCTTGACGCCGGCTGGGTCGGCTCGACCTGAGCGAGGAGTGTTTCCAACTGCTGGACGTACGGATCGAGCCGAGCCGACGGCTCCCCAAGCGCGGCGCCCAACGCCGCGCACCTGACACGCCGGCCATCCCTGAGCACGATGCCGACGTACTTCTGCCAATCTTCGGTCGCAGGTGAAATGTGGTCCACATCGACCCAGGCGATCCGTCTCTTGACGAACGTCGAACGCAGCGTCAGGCCGTCCGCATCAACCCACAGCCCGATGTGCGCCACACCCCAGAAGATCAGACCGCACAAGACGGTGGGAACGGCTAACACCGCGGCACCGATCCATCCGCCAACGAACAGGAACCCGAGGAAGCCAAAGAAGAAGCCGCCGAAGAACACGCCGAACCCAGCGACGCCGACAATGAACTGGAATCGACGCCGGATCAGAATCCGCTTGCCCGGCTCTGGCAGTGTCCAACCGTCACGGTCGTGATTGGACCGATCACCCGTCGCCATCCGTTCTGAACCTCTTTCGGCAACCCACGTGCCGGAGACTGTAACGCCCGCTTCCAAGGCGGATGCTCGCGCGGGACTCGCACCTCGACTGGCCGAGCGGTGACCGTTTTGCGGATCTGGTTGCGCGTGCCACGCGCGCCTAACATCGCTGACCATGAAGCCTGCTCCAGGAGTCGTCCTGTGCTAGGTGATCGATCGCCCGCGCGGCGGCGTAACCGCGCCGGCCTGCGGGCACTAACAATGGCAATGGTCGTCCTATTCGTAGCGGCGTGTAGTTCGCCGGTGTCGCACCTGGTCCTTCCGGGCGACGAGGGCATCACATTCGGCATACCCGATGTGAAAGCCAACCAGCCATACACCGTCACAGGTCTCGCGATATGCCTCGATCGGCCAGGCGCCGCCACGATCCTACGGGTGACACCAGTGAATCCCGTTGGCGGCTTGCGAATCGATGCGTTCGTTGCCACGCCGGATCCTTTTGAGCTGGGCCAATCTGTCGGAGGGAGTTGGAAGCAAGGAACGCTTCACCAGGCGGTGGCAGAGGGCGAGAACATCAACTTCGCACGCGCGACGACCACGGTCACACACACGTGCCCGCCAATCAACGAGCGGCCAAATCCGCATTCGACACCCCGTCGGATCATGCTGTTTCTGCAATACTCCAAACCCACCGACACTCACGCGAGCGCCGACGAGACCGCTATCGAGTACGTATCCGGCGGCGAGAGATTCATCGCGGTCGTGCCGTACGGAGTTGCCTTATGCGCAGCCGTTGATCGAACCGCGGATTGCGGTGGTTGATATGACTCCCGGGAACCCGGGCGCCACGTGGAGCGCACCTCGGCTGGCCAAGCGATGACCGTTTTGCGGATCTAGTTGCGGGCTTACGCGCGTCTAATATCGCTGACCATAAAGCCGTGGCTGCGCCGCCTGCTGGTGGGCAGATCGGGGCGGCCAGACAAGCTCATCACGGCCGTCGTCGGGCCGGACGACCCTGGCGGATGGTCACTGTGTTGGGTCGGTGACGGCAAATGGCCCAAAGAATTGCGGGCGTCAACCCTCACCGAGCTTGTCGAGCAAGCCTCCGCCGCAGTCACCGACCTCTACGCGCGGTACGCACCCGTTGCGGGCGCGGAGTTGCAGTTCGCGATCTATCCCTGGGACTACCACCGCGGACCGATGTTTGCGGTCGAGAAACACAATCAGCTGTTCATCGCCACGGACGAGCTCGGCGGCGGTCACAAACTTCAGGCGAACAGCCTCGAAGAGCTGATCACTGCCGGCGAGCATGACTTCGGTGCCGACTCGATGTTCCACTGGATACGCCCGGTCGCGGCATTGGCCAACAGCGCTTTCGAGGAGTCGGCGGACCGCGTGCAGCGCCAGGCCACCGCGCCGAGCGCGTATTCGATCCGGCCAGCGATACCGATGCTCGCGCCGCTGGTCCGTCCGGCGCGGCTTGCCCTGGGCGTGCTGGGTGCTGGCGCGTTCGCGACATGGCAAGCCGACCGGATATGGAGCGCACCGATTACGGGAACACTCGCTTATTGGATCGGTCTCGGCACTGGCCTAGGCGTCAGCCTCGCTGGCGCCGCAGCGTGGGCGTTAGACGCGTACCGCCGTCCGCTCACGCGTCCGAGGCGGTGGCAGTGGTGGCAGTGGACAACGGCGCTCGTCTGGCTTGGCGCCATGACAGTAACGACTCCAATGTCGAGGTACGGCGCCCGTGCACCGGGGCTGCCGCCGACCAACGGGACCGTCGTTGCGGCGTTGGCGTATTCGGTGGCGGCATTCGTCGGTTCCGAAGTCGCACTAGGTGCAGTTTGGCTTCGCCGGCACCGTGAAAGGGCCCGGAATCCCGGACGCGGTAACCTGCTCCACCGCGGCGAGATCGCGCGGTCGAATCACCAACAGTCGACTGAGTGAATACCGCCGGCTCACCGCGATTCGGCACGGACGCAGACACAGTTCAGCAGCTCACTCACAGGTCAACTGGCGGCAGATCGTGCTTGGGGTCAAAGGTCGTGGTGTCGAATCCCGCCGTCCGACAGGCTCACCGGGCAACTCCACCGGTGGTATTGCCCTCTGCGCTTAGCTCGCTGGAGTGTCGTCGGTGAAAATGATGACCTTCGGACCAACGAGTTCGTCGCACTCAAGCGTCACGTGCCGCTCGGTATCCACAACTTTCGGCACCGTACCGGTGCGGAGGACCGTGCCGTCTCGAGGGTCGACGATGGTGTAATGCGGTGGCAGCAACGACGGGTCAGGTATCAGGAGCCGGCGGTTGGTTTCGAGATACAGGATGTGCAGGACTCCGGGCACGCCCACGCCGTGAGGGTTGATGGCGCGATCCCACATCGGCGTCATGTCGGTCGTGGGCAGGCCATCAAGAATCTGTTGAAGCAGCCCGACGTAGCGCGAGCCGTCGAAGTGCAACGCTTCCCGCCAGCTCGCGCCGGGAGCCGTGAAGAAGTCCCAGTGGTCGGGTTCGTGCGGCCGCAGAACCCACTGCCACAGGCTGCCCGCACCGTACACCACTCCCATGGTTCCGCCCGCGCACAGGTTGCTCCATGCCTCGTGGCCCTGCCACCAACCGGTTGCCTTGTCGACTCGGCCGGATTGTTCGTAGGTGGGTTCACCGTTGGCGACCGCGCGGACCGGCCGGCGTGCTTGCATGACTGCCACACGTTCGGGTACGTGCTCACCTTCGTGACCGGTTTGGCACCACTGGAAGTCGAGCCAATCCGCGTCCTGATGTGCGAACGCAGTGCTATGCGGCCGGTAGTGGATTCCCGCGGGTTGCTTGTAGCAGTCCCACGCCTCGATCTCCCGGCCGCCCGCGTCGACCTGCGGTTCATGACCGGTACCGTCGGCGCCGACAAGGTACACGACGGGACCGGCGCCGTAGCGTGCGACGAGGTACCGGCAATACCGCGCGTAGTCCGCCGGCGCCAGGTGTGGTCCAGCCACGCGACGGCCCTTCCAGCCGTACCCGAAGAAGACGGGCTGCATCACCGGGACAATCTCGTAGCCGAGCAAAATGTCGACCAGTTCGTCGAGGATGTCGAAGTACGCGGGATTGAGCTGTTCGAGCCGCCCATCACGCATGTCTTCGAACGCGATATCGAATCCCATGTCGGAAAGCCGGTTGCGTGGTCCCTCGGCGTCCATGTCGGGCTGCATGCTCATCAGGAGCACGGCATTGAACCCTTTTGTGTGCCGGTTCGTGGCATATTCTCGCGCCTGATCCGGGGTGGCACGCCAAGGCAACGCCCACGCCGTGTCGGCCGCGAGGATGGCTGGCCGTCCGTCCGCGTGCACGAGGCTCCGGCCGCCCGGCGACATCGTCCAGAACCCATACCGGAGGAATCGATTATTAGATGACGCCTCGACGACGTCGAACGTGCCATGCCGGCCGGAAAGGCCGGACACCGACGGTTGCGACTCGGATCGCCATGACCATCGGCCGGGCTTGCCCGCCGCCGCGAACCGCACGGCAAACGAGTGCCCACCCGCCCAGAAACCAGGTCGTCGCAGCATCAGTCCGTCTTCGTGGACGAAGTCAACCCAGAACTCGACATCCACGTAAGGGTTGCTCAGGTCGGCCTCGGCGACGAAGTCGAACTGATGGGTCACCCACGTGCCGGTCATCGACGCCGAGTTCATGAATGCCACCCGCAATCTTGGGACGCAAGCGAACGTCTCACCCCGTCGCATGGAGCTGACGGCCGCGGTGTGCGGCCAGGCGCGTCGCCGGCGGCCGAAGCGGCTGGCCGCCGCCGGGACGCCCCCTCCGAACCGTCGGGCCACGATGGAACTCCAACAACCGACTGCGCATATCCATGCAGCCTGCGTTGGCAATGTCGGTCAACATAGCCCGATGCCACAATGCCGTCAACGAACGGGCATGTGCACGCTGCATATTCACCCATGTCTCAGTTCGGGACATCTTCAAGACCAACGCTTGACATCCCCACGGAACCTCGCGAGAGTGATTGACTATCCAAGCGGGCTCGAATATCCATTCAGGAGAGGGTGCGGATGGCAACAACGATCACGCGACGCAGTGCCCTTGGACTATTCGGCGCGGCAGCGGTCGGCGTCGGGCTGGCAGCGTGCGGTTCGTCGGGCGGCTCGTCAGCGGGCAGCAAACACCTGAACATGTTTAACTACGACACTCCCGATCAGGCAAAACTCACCAACCAGGTGCTGGCCGCGTTCACCAAGGCAGACGGGATCTCCGTCAAGCTCGACACTCTGCCCGGATCGGGCGCGGCGATCTACCCGGGCAAGTTGCGGACAGAGATCCTCGGCGGCAGCGCGCCGGATGTGTTCCGGTGCTGGGGCGGCACGATCGCGAAACCGTTTGTCGACACCCATCAGGTCGTCGATCTCGGCCCGGCCTATACCAAGTACGGCTGGGTGTCGAAGCTCGCGGCGCCGAACATCAACGACTTCACGTACAACAACATCAAGTACGGTCTGCCGCTGTACGCATCGGCGGTCGGTGTCTGGTACAGCACCGACGCCTACAGTAAGGCCGGCATCAGCGGTCCACCCACGACGTTCGCCGACATGGAGTCCGCGAACGCGGCTCTCGTCAAGGCGGGTATCCAACCGTGGCTCGCGGGCGGCAAGTTCGGGTGGTACGTCATGCGGTTCTTCGAGTGGTTCCTCGAGATGACCGCCGGCCCCGACGAGCACGACAAGTTGCGCAACGGCCAGACCAGCTGGAACACGTCAAGCGTCGTCGATGCGTTCGGAATCCTGCAGAAGTGGGCGCAGAACAAGTGGCTGCCCAACGGCGTTATGGGTCTTGACCCGACTCAGGTCGAGGCGGACTTCGCCGGGAACAAGGGCGCCATGGCGCTCGACGGCCAGTGGATCGAGCAGACCCTGGTCGCACAGAAGATTCCGGCCGCCGGCTACGGCACGTACATCCCACCGACGGACCAGACCAACCTACGTTTCTCCGGTTTCACCGAGGGCCTGTTCGTGACCACGCAATCGAAGAACCAGGACAACGCGGAGAAGTTGCTGGACTATATCGCCTCCGTCCCATCGCAGGAGACGCTGCAGAACGCCTACACGACGGTCAATGCGGTACCCGACACGCCGGGATTCGTCGGCACCGCGCAGTGGAAGAAGTGGCTGTCGTCCAACCAGCACTACGTCATTCAAGACCAGTCACTCACCACCGACCAGGCAAACGCGTACTTCAGCATCCAGAGTGATGTCGTGCAGGGCAACCAGACGCCGGCCAGCGCGGCGGCGGCCATGGGCAAGGCCGTGCCGGTATCGCAGTGACAGCCACAATCAAACCGGAACGCGTCGGGGTGAGCAGGCCCCGGGTGAGCCACGGCCGCAGGAAGGCACGCAACCTGCGGCCGATGGCCACCAGCCTCGCCTTCGCGGCGCCCGCGCTGCTGGTATACGCCGCGTTCCTCGTCTATCCGGCGATCTACTCGATCAGGCTCAGCTTCACGAGCTGGGACGGCCTGTCGCCGGTCAAGCAGTTCGTCGGTTTCGGCAATTACAGCAAGCTTCTGCATGACCCGGTCGTACACACCGCGGTCCGCAACAACCTGATCTGGGCATTCGTCACCGTCATCGTCCCGATAGCACTCGGGCTTGGCCTTGCGATCGCGGTCAACTCACGCATCTATCTCCGGCCGCTCATCCGGACGATCTTCTACACGCCGGCGGTGCTGCCACTCGTCGGCGTCGGCACGATCTGGGGCTGGCTGTTCGAGCCCACCGGCATCGTCAACGACCTCCTGGGCCACATCGGTCTGGGTGCACTGCAGCACGCGTGGCTCGGTGACAGCACCACCGCGATATGGGCTATCACTGTGCCGGCCTGTTGGGTCCGGGCCGGATTCCCGATGTTGCTCTATCTGGCCGCCCTGCAGGGCATTCCGAACGACTACTACGAGTCCGCGCGCATCGACGGTGCCTCCCGGTGGCAACAGTTCCGGTACATCACGCTGCCATCGCTCAAGGGCGCGCACGCCATCGTGTTCGCGTTGGCTCTCATCGACACCGCAAGGGTGTTCGATCTCGTCATCGCGATGACCAACGGCGGACCCGGCAACAGCACCCAGGTGATGGGTACCTGGATGTACTTCAATGTGTTCCAGTCGTACAACGCCGGCTACGGCACGGCCATCGCGGTGGTCATCACGATCGTCGCGGCAATCGTGGGCATCCCGTATGTGCGGTCGCAGGCAAAGGAGCTCTGATGACGGCTACCATCGTGGCGGCGGCGCCCGACGTGTCGCCGGAGGATTCATCACGGCAGGCGGCACGAGGTCGACGCATGCGGCGTCGTGCGTTTGCCGGCACGATCGTCATGCTGGTGCTGGCCCTGCTGTGGGCGATGCCGCTGCTCGCGCTGGTGCTGACCGGCGTGAAGAGTGTGTCGGACTTCGACGCACACGGTGCTCTGTCGTTCCCCCAGAGCTTTACGTTGTCGAACTTCCGCTCCGCCTGGGGAGTCGGACAGTTCGGCACGGCGTTCATCAACAGCGGCCTCATCACCGCGGTCAAGGTACCCATCGGTGTGCTCATCACGTCACTGCTGTCGTACGCGCTGGCCAAGCTGCGTATGCCGTTCCGACGTACGATCACGTTCGCGTTGCTCATGGGCCTGACAATCCCGATCTTCATCGCGGTCGTGCCGATCTTTACCATGCTTCGCTCGGTACACCTGACCGACAATCTATGGGGACTGCTGCTTCCATACCTGGCCTTCGGCATACCGTTTGAGGTCCTGGTGCTCACCTCGTTCTTCCGACGCGTGCCTCAGGAAGTCATCGAGGCTGCGCGCATCGACGGCGCGAGCGAAGTCAGGGTCTTCTTCTCGGTCCTGCTGCCGCTGAGCATGCCGGCGATCATCACGGTGGCGATTCTCGACGCGGTCGCAACGTGGAACGAGCTCGTGATCGCGCTGATCATCTTGAATTCTCCCAGTCACCGCACGGTGCCGCTGTCCCTGCTGAACTTCCAGGGTCAGTTCACGACCAACTTCTCCGGCCTCGCGGCCGGAATCCTGATCGCGCTGCTGCCGATCCTGCTTGTCTATGCCCTCTTGCAGAAGTGGATCGTCTCGGGCCTAACCGCCGGCGCCCTCAAAGGCTAGTGATCGCAGTTGCCCCATCTACGAACGGTACGAACCGGTCCGCGCCAACAAGTGCAGACATCGAGCGATGAGGAAGCCATGTTTCGGGAGGCCGCGTCATGCTAGCCGTCGATTCGTCACGGGCGGCTGCGTTCATCGCCGCCCGCAACGGACATGCACGCGAAGCCATTGACACCATTGCTGCGATCCGCGAGCTTGCCAGAAAGGTGCGGCTCTCGGATTTGACGATGATCGGCAATGCCAAGCTCGGCCACATTGGAGGCGACTTCTCCGTCGCCGACATTCTCGCCACGCTCTACGCCGCGGTCCTCACGATCGACCCACGAGATCCGCTCGCCGACGACCGCGACCGCCTCATCCTCAGCAAGGGTCACTGCGCCGGCGCGCTCTACGCCACCTTGGCTCATTGCGGCTTCTTTTCCGTCAAAGAGCTGGACACTTTCGCGCAGCCGCTTTCGGCCCTCAACGGACATCCGAACAGAGTCGAGGTTCCCGGCGTTGAGACGAACACCGGCCCGTTGGGGCACGGCTTCCCGGTCGCCGTCGGCTGCGCCCTCGGAGCGCGGCTGCGGGGCATCACGAACCGGACGTTCGTTGTCCTCGGCGACGGTGAAATGCAGGAGGGCAGCAACTGGGAGGCCGCAATGACGGCCAGCCACTACCACCTCGACACTCTCACCGCGGTGGTCGATCGGAACCGACTTCAGCAAGGCGCCAGAACCGAGGAGACCAAACAACTCGAACCGCTGCAGGAAAAGTGGGTCAGTTTCGGATGGGATGCTCGGGAGATAGATGGCCATGACTACCGGCAGTTGTTGGCCGCGTTCGCGCCGTCTACGAGTGGTCGTCCGGTTTGCGTGATCGCCAACACCGTGAAGGGCAAGGGAGTCTCGTTCATGGAAGACCGGGTGGAATGGCACCACAAGGTGCCAACCCCCGAGCAGATCGAAGCCGCTATCAAGGAGCTGTCCGCGTGACCGGAAGTCTCGTCAAGCCAGCGACGTACGACTGCCGGCAGGCATTCGGGGACGAGCTCATCTTGCTCGCGCGCGCCGATCCTCGCATCGTCGCCGTGTGCAACGACTCGGTCGGTTCGAGCAACCTGGTCGCCTTCCGCGAGGAGTTCCCGGATCGGATGATCAATGTTGGCATTGCCGAACAGGATCTCGTCGGCGTCAGTGCCGGCCTCGCAAACGTCGGCCTGATTCCGTTTGTCAGCGCCGCCGCGCCGTTTCTCACCGGCCGCGCACTCGAGCAGATCAAAGTCGATGCTGCGTACAGCCAGGCGCATGTGGTTCTCTGCGGGCAAAGTCCCGGTATGGCCTACGGTGAACTCGGACCGACACACCACTCAATCGAGGATCTGTCGTGGATGCGGGCGATCGCTGATTTGAACGTACTGGTGCCCGCGGGACCCGCACAGACCCGCGCGGCAATGCGATGGGCGGTCGACAACCCGGGGCCGTGCTACATCCGTATCGGGCGGTTCCCGGTACCGGAAACGAGTCCGTCCGATGGCGGCATGGAGTTTTTACCGGGTACGGCTACACGGCTTGTCGATGGCGACGACGTTACCGTGATCGCCATTGGAACGATGGTATCGAGAGCCCTCCTTGCAGCCGAC
>DATFRR010000223.1:0-10964 GCA_035263025.1 Micromonosporaceae bacterium | reverse complement strand
CCGGCGTCGGTGCGGCCGGCCACGACGAGACCCGTCGCGCCGCCGTCGCCGAACAGGCGCTCGAGCTCGGTGAGCAGGACCCCGGCAACCGTACGGCGACCCGGCTGCGCCGCCCATCCGGAGAAGTCGGTGCCGTCATATGCCACGTCCAGGCGGAGGCGTACCCGCGCGATGGCGACCGACGAGACGGGCCCGGCACCCTCCTCGCGGGGAGCACCGGGCCCGGATACCTCGTGCGGCTCGCTCAGGACTAGTCGTCCTTCTCGTCGTCGTCCTCGTCGAGGTCGTCGTCCTCGTCGTCCAGGTCGTCCTCGTCCAGGTCGTCCATTTCGTCGTCGACGTCATCAAGCTCGTCGGCATCGGCCGAGGTGGCCGCCCTCGCGGGCACCTCGGTGTCGTCGGCATCGCCGGCGAGCACCGCGACCGCCTCGGCCCTTGCCGCCTTACGAGCCGCCGACTTGGTGGGTCGTGTCGTTGCGACCACCATCTCTTCGACGAGTTCGATGATGGCCATCGGTGCCGCGTCGCCCTTGCGAGTGCCGGCCTTGACGATGCGGGTGTAGCCACCGGGTCGCGTTGCGAAGCGCGGCGCGATGTCGTCGAACAGCGTCGCCACCACGTCCTGGTCCCGGACCACGGTCAACACACGGCGACGTGCGTGGAGGTCACCACGCTTCGCCTTCGTGATGAGATGCTCGGCGAGCGGCCGGAGCCGCTTCGCCTTCGTCTCGGTGGTGGTGATCCGGCCGTGGCGGAACAGCTGGGTGGCCAGGTTGGCCAGGATCAGCCGCTCGTGTGCCGGGCTGCCGCCGAGGCGGGGGCCCTTGGTGGGCGTGGGCATGACTGGTGCTCCTCGTATCGTCTCCGGCGGCTAGCAACCGCTAGCCCCTGCTGCTAGAGCTGTTCGGTCTCGCGGTAATCGTCGGTGTCGTAGTCGGCGTCGGAGAAGCTGTCGACTACGCCCGCCGGGTCGAACGTCGGTGCCGAGTCCTTGAGCCCAAGGCCCATGCCGGCGAGCTTCATCTTCACCTCGTCGATCGACTTCTGCCCGAAGTTGCGGATGTCGAGCAGGTCCGCCTCGGTGCGGCCGATGAGTTCGCCCACCGAGTTGATGCCCTCGCGCTTGAGGCAGTTGTACGAGCGGACGGTGAGGTCCAGCTCCTCGATCGGCAGGGCGAGGTCCGCGGCGAGCTGAGCGTCCTGTGGGGACGGCCCGATGTCGATGCCCTCGGCCTCTTCGTCGAGTTCGCGTGCCAGGCCGAACAGCTCGACCAGCGTCGAGCCGGCGGACGCCAGCGCGGTGCGCGGTGAGAGCGACGGCTTCGTCTCGACGTCGATGATCAGACGGTCGAAGTCGGTGCGCTGCTCGACACGCGTCGCCTCGACGCGGTAGGTCACCTTCAGCACCGGCGAGTAGATCGAGTCGACCGGGATCCGACCGATCTCGGCCTGCGCGTTCTTGTTCTGCGTCGCCGTGACGTATCCGCGACCGCGCTCGACGGTGAGCTCCATGTCCACCCGCGCCTTGCCGTTGAGCGTGGCGAGCTTGAGATCGGCATTGTGCACGTTGACGCCGGCCGGCGGCTGGATGTCGCCTGCGGTGATGTCGCCAGGGCCCTGCTTGCGCAGGTACATGCTGACCGGCTCGTCGTGCTCGGAGCTCACGCAGAGCTCCTTGACGTTCATGACGAGCTCGACCACGTCCTCCTTGACGCCGGGGATGGTGGTGAACTCGTGCAGCACACCGTCGACCTTGATCGAGGTGACCGCCGCACCCGGGATGGAGCTGAGGAGCGTACGCCGCAGGGAGTTGCCGAGTGTGTAGCCGAAGCCAGGCTCGAGCGGCTCGATGGTGAACCGGGAACGGGTGTCGCTGATGGCCTCTTCGGTCAGCGACGGTCGCTGGGAGATAAGCATTGCTTCTCTTTTCGTTCAGGGCACCCGCTATTTGATGCCCATCCGATATGGGTGTCGCGTTGTTGCCAGATTGCGTTCTGCCAGGTCCGCCCTTGACCTTGTCCCGCGGACCGGATTTAGCAACGCCGCCAGCGAGACTGGCGGCGCTCCCAAATCACTTTGAATAGAGTTCGACGATGAGTTGTTCTTGCACCTGCGTGTCGATGGCGGCACGCGCCGGCAGGCTGTGAATCAGGATCTTCATCTCGCGCGAGTTCGCCTCGAGCCACGCTGGCACGGTTCGCGACCCGGCCTCGGCGGCCGCCACGATGAACGGCGTCAGATCACGAGACTTCTCGCGGACCTGAACGATGTCGTGTTCGCTCACGCGGTACGACGGGATGTCCACCTTGCGCTCGTTGACCATGATGTGGCCGTGCTTGACCAGCTGCCGCGCCATGTCACGGGACTTCGCGTAGCCGGCGCGGTAGACGACATTGTCGAGGCGTGACTCGAGGATCTGCAGCAGCACTTCACCGGTCTTGCCGGGCTTCGCGACCGCTTCTTCGTAGTAGCGGCGGAACTGCTTTTCCAGCACGCCGTAGACCCGGCGGGCCTTCTGCTTTTCGCGAAGCTGCAGAAGATATTCGGTCTCCTTCAACCGGCCGCGGCCGTGCTGTCCGGGCGGGAAGGGCCGCGACTCGAACGGGCACTTCGGTCCGTCGCACTTGCTGCCCTTGAGGAACAGCTTCATCTTCTCCCGCCGGCAACGGCGGCAGTCGGCACCTGTGTAGCGAGCCATCTGTATCTCTCCCTTAGACCCGACGCCGCTTCGGCGGACGGCAACCGTTGTGCGGCTGTGGCGTGACGTCGGCGATCTGGCCGACCTCGAGGCCGACGGCCTGCAGCGAACGGATGGCGGTCTCGCGGCCGGAGCCCGGACCCTTCACGAACACGTCGACCTTGCGCATGCCGTGCTCCATCGCGCGGCGCGCGGCGGCCTCGGCGGCCAGCTGCGCGGCGAACGGAGTCGACTTGCGCGAGCCCTTGAAACCCACCTGGCCCGCGGATGCCCATGAGATGACCGCACCGGACGGGTCGGTGATCGACACGATCGTGTTGTTGAACGTGCTCTTAATGTGCGCCTGCCCGTGGGAGACGTTCTTTCGTTCCTTGCGCCGGACCTTCTTGACCGGGGTCCCAGCGCGAGCCTTGGGTGGCATATTCGAATGCGCTCCTAGATCCGCTTGTCAGATGAATATTGTTCGACCGTGTTCGCAGCCCGACAGCGCTCCGGCCGTCGGCCGCGCGGGAGTCGAACAACAATCACTTCTTGCCGGCCTTCTTCTTGCCGGCGACGGTGCGCTTGGGACCCTTGCGGGTGCGCGCGTTGGTTCGGGTCCGCTGACCGCGGACGGGCAGGTTGCGACGGTGGCGAATGCCCTCGTAGCAGCCGATCTCCATCTTGCGCCGGATGTCGGCCTGAACCTCGCGGCGCAGGTCACCCTCGACCTTGTAATTGACTTCGATGTGATCGCGCAGGGCGACGATCTCTTCGTCGGTGAGATCGCGACTGCGCTTGTCCGGTGAGATGCCGGTCGCGGTCAGCGACTCCATCGCGCGGGTGCGGCCGATGCCGAAGATGTACGTGAGCGCGACCTCCATCCGCTTCTCGCGGGGTAGGTCGACGCCGAGTAGACGTGCCATTGGTGGGCGACTCCTCGTGGTGTCCTAGAGGTCTGTGCCGTCCCGTCCCGCCTGCCCTGGCGGGCCCCGGCCTCAGTCCGGGGGACGACCACGAGTCGCATCGGCGCTAGTGCGCCGGATGCTCGCCGCGGCTGGAACGAGCTTGTCTTGATCTATTTCGTCGAACAGTCGATCGCGTTGCTTCGTACGGTTGTCGCCTGGCGGCGGCGCTGCGGGCGTCAGCCCTGACGCTGCTTGTGACGCGGGTCGGAGCAAATGACCATGACCCGCCCGTGGCGCCGGATGACCCGGCACTTCTGGCAGATCCTCTTGACGCTCGGCTTGACCTTCACGGTATGCCTTTCAGCCTCCCCTGGCCCGCCGTCCGGATTGCCTCCGACGACCGGGACAGGACCTTCGTTGCTTTGGTGCTACTTGTAGCGGTAAACGATGCGCCCGCGCGTGAGGTCATAGGGCGACAGCTCTACGACGACCCGGTCCTCAGGCAGGATGCGGATGTAGTTCTGCCGCATCTTGCCGCTGATGTGTGCCAAGACCTTGTGGCCGTTGGCGAGTTCCACCCGGAACATGGCGTTCGGAAGTGGCTCGATGACTCGGCCCTCGATCTCGATGGCCCCATCCTTTTTGGGCATATCCTCCGCTACCTGACGTCGGTTTCCACATCGGCGCGCGCCGTCCGTTCACGCTCGTACCCAAGGTCGGCTCCCGCCGTGCTCGGATCCGGATGCGTGCCAGCCGCGGCTCCGAGACGCCTGCCGAAGGGCATAGTGGCATGACGGAGTAGACGCTGCGCGCCGACACAAAAGTGTACGCGTACGCCACGGGCAGCGGCAAACCCGGCCCCCGCGGTCGGGCGTGTCGCGCTACGTGCCGTGTTGGAACTGGCCGTTCGGGCGCCGGGCGGAACAGTCAGTCTGAGCCGTCGTCGCTCTTCCCGTTCGTGTGCCGGAAGTCATGCTCGGCTCGGCGGCGAGCCTCGCGTTCGGCCTGACGTCGCGCCGCCTGCTGGGGTGCGCCGCCGGCGAGGCCGCGAATCGTCGTGGCAACTAGCACGGCACCCCAGATGCCCAGCGGCCAGGCGGGCCAAAAGTTGTCCCGACCGTGATCACTCAGGGCCCAGATCACGACGAGGATGCAAGCGACCGTGATCCAGCTGCTCCACACTCCGGCGATCCACCTCCGGTTGTGGCCGCGCGCCGCAGTCGCCTCCACCGGCGTCGGGGCCACGTTGGCGGACGGCATGACCTGGCTGCGGCTTGGCGGCGTCGCCTCGGGCAGGTCCGTCAGCAGGCCCTTGAGGTCACCGTACGTCCGGGCCGAGTAGGCCTGGGCGAGGCGCTCGTCGTATTCGGCCAAGCTGAGACGGCCCTCGTTGAGCGCGCTACGAAGGCGTTCCGCCACGAATTCGCGATCGACGTCGGCGGCTCTCAGTTTGTCGGCCTCGCGAGTGCTGTCCGGTTCTTCAGCCACCCTATGAGGATGCCATCCAGCGTCCAACCGTCGCCAGCCCGGTCCGACGTGTCTCCGGCCGGAGTGCGCCCCGCTGCGACCGGTGTCAGTTGCCTCGGGCGCGCGGGGTCACCAGGTCGCCGAGTCGCGCCACGCCGCCGTCCGCGGCAGTGGTGACCCAGACGCCGTCATCGAAGATCGCCATGGTGTGTTCGACATGTACGGCGACCGAACCGTCGCGCGTCACGACCGTCCAGCCGTCGGACAGCTCTACCGTGCGCGGCGAGCCGAACGTGAGCATCGGCTCGATGGCGAGCGCCATGCCCGGCACGAGTCGCGGGCCGTGACCCGGCCGGCCACGATTCAACACGTGCGGGTCCTGGTGCATCTCCGTACCGATGCCGTGGCCGCCGTACCCGTCGACTATGCCGTAGCGGCCGTGCCTCTTGATTTCTGCCTCAATCGCCGCGGACACATCGGTGAGCCGGCCGCGCCCGGACGCCGCACCGCGCGCCGCGGCGGCGATCCCGGCCCACATCGCGTGCTCGGCTGCCTCGGCCATCCGCAGCATTTCGGGCTTGACCTCGCCGACGCCGACGGTGATCGCGGCATCGGCGTGCCAGCCATCCACGATCGCGCCGCAGTCGAGCGAGATCATGTCGCCTTCGGCAAGCACCGCCGACCGTGACGGGATGGCGTGCACGATCTGCTCGTTGATTGACGAGCAGATGCTCGCCGGGAAGCCGTGGTAGCCCTTGAACGACGGCACCGCACCGGCGTCCCGGATCACCGACTCAGCGATCTGGTCGAGTTCGGCGGTGCTCACCCCGGGCGCGACGGCGCCGCGCAATCGTTGGAGGGCGTCATGCACGACCAGACCGGCGGCTCGCATCTTGACGAGCTGTTCCGGCGTCTTGTACTGGATGTCGAGGCTGCTGCTACGCACGTCATCCACCGTACGAGCGGAGCGCGTCGATGGCCCGTACCGTGATGTCCTCCACAAGTCCGGTGGCGTCGATGCCGACCAACTTGCCCTGTGCGCCGTAGAAGTCGATCAGTGGCGCGGTCTTGGCGGTGTATTCGCGCAGCCTGGCGGCGATGATCTCCGGCCGATCGTCGTCGCGTTGAAACAGCTGGCCGCCGCAACGATCGCAGCGCCCTTCGACGGCCGGCGGGTCGAACTCCACGTGCCAGATCTTGCCGCAGCCCCGACAGGTACGGCGGCCAGATAGCCGCCGGATCACCTCGTCGTCGTCAACCACTAACTCGAGTACGACGTCGAGCTGCGTACCCAGATCCGCCAGCAGCTTGTCCAGCTCCTGGGCCTGCGGGACGGTTCTGGGGAACCCGTCGAGCAGGAACCCGTCGGAAGCATCCGGCTCGGCCAGCCGACTGCGGACCATGTTGATCGTCACCTCGTCCGGCACGAGGTTGCCTTCGTCCATGTAGCGCTTTGCTTCCAGGCCGAGCGGTGTGCCCTGCGACACGTTCGCGCGAAAGATGTCCCCGGTCGAGATCTTCGGCACCGCGAGGTGTGCGGCGACGAACTCGGCCTGCGTCCCCTTGCCGGCGCCGGGCGGGCCAACCAACACGAGGCGCATGTCAATCTGCCTCGCGCGCGGACGGCGTCGGGCGTCGCACTACCGCAGGAACCCTTCGTAGTTGCGCTGCATCAGCTGGCTTTCGATCTGCTTCACGGTGTCCAGCGCAACGCCAACGATGATCAGGACGGCGGTGCCGCCAAATGGGAAGTTCTGCTTGTTGCCGCCGACCAGGTTGATGAACAGGTTCGGCAGGATCGCGACGAGCGCCAGATACAACGAACCGGGCAGCGTCAGCCGAGACAGGATGAAGTCGAAGTATTGCGCGGTCGGCTTGCCCGGGCGTACGCCTTGCACGAAGCCGCCGTATTTCTTCATGTCGTCGGCCACCTGCGTCGGGTTGAACGTGATCGACACGTAGAAGTACGTGAAGAAGACGATCAGCACGAAGTAGAGCAGGATGTTGACGTAGTTGGCCGGGTTGGTCACGTTGTTCTGGATGAACCGCAGGAACGCGTTCGTCGAGTTCGGGTACAGGTTGCTGATCAACTGTGGCAGGTAGAGCAGCGACGACGCGAAGATCACCGGGATAACGCCGGCCTGGTTGACCTTGAGCGGGATGTACGTCGAGGTGCCTCCGTACATTCGCCGGCCGACCATGCGTTTCGCGTACTGCACCGGGATGCGCCGTTGCGCCTGCTCCATGAAGACCACGGCGGTGATGACCGCGACGCCGATGATCAAGATCAAGATGAAGACAGTCCAGCCCCGTGATGTCCGGATCGTCTCGCCCTCACCGGGCAGGCGCGCCGCGATCGAGGTGAAGATCAGGATCGACATGCCATTGCCGATGCCTCTATCGGTGATCATCTCGCCAAGCCACATGATCACGCCGGTACCGGCGGTCATGGTGATGACCAGCACGGTGACCGTCAGCCACAGCGGGACGCCGGGCGTGGCCGGGATGATCGGCGTGTTGTTCTGGTTGCACGTGTTGCCGAACAGCGCACCGGAGCGGGCGAGGGCGACGAACGCGGAGGCCTGCAGGATCGCGAGACCCAGGGTCAGGTAGCGGGTGTACTGGGTGATCTTCTGCTGCCCGGACTGGCCCTCCTTGCGGAGCGTCTCGAGGCGCGGAATCACCACGGTCAGCAGCTGCAGAATGATGCTCGATGTGATGTACGGCATGATGCCCAGCGCGAACACCGACAGCTGCAGCAGCGCGCCACCAGAGAACAGATTCAGCAGGTTCAGAACGTTGTTTGTGTTCGCCGCGCTGATGCACTTCTGCACGTTGGCGTAGGACACGCCGGGGCTCGGAACCGTCGCGCCGATCCGGTAGATGGCCACCATGCCGAGCGTGAACAGCAGCTTCTTGCGCAGGTCAGGCGTACGGAACGCACTGAGAAACGCGGAGAGCACGGATCTTCCTCCTGCGCGGAGCGGCCGTCACGAGGGCGGCGGGGGGCGAATACAACCCGTGGTCAGGCCCCACGAGATGAGTAACTACCTATGTGGCCGGACTTTAGCAGCCAGGCGTCGGCCAGCGTACCCGCGGTCGGGTGTTTTGCCACCCTCCCGGCGCTGCGTCGGCCAGTGCGATCGTGGCGCCCGAAACGGGGTCGCGAGACCTCGTCCGGACGCCACTACAACACTGCCAGGGCGGTCAGTTCCGATCGGCGAGTACGGTCGCTGAACCGCCCGCGGCCTCGATCTTCGCAACGGCTGAGGCGCTGAACGCATCGGCCGACACGGCGAGCGTGACCCCGCCGAGATCGCCGGTGCCGAGCACCTTGACCGGCTGGCCCTTGCGGACCGCGCCGGCGTCGACCATGTCCACGACACCGACCGCACCGCCGTCCGGGAATAGCTCAGCGAGCCGGTCGAGGTTCACGACCTGGTACGGCACCTTGAACTTGTTCCGGAAGCCCTTGAGCTTCGGCAGCCGCATGTGGATGGGTGTCTGGCCGCCCTCGAACGCCGCCGAGACCTGACCGCGCGCCTTCGAGCCCTTGGTGCCGCGTCCCGCGGACTTGCCCTTCGAGCCCTCGCCGCGACCCACCCGGGTCTTGGCCGTCTTCGCGCCCGGCGCTGGACGCAGATGGTGGACCTTGATCACCATTACTCGACCTCCTCGAACGTTACGAGGTGGTTGACCGTAAAGATCATGCCCCGGATCTCGGGGCGGTCCTCCTTGACCACCACGTCATTGATCCGCTTGAGACCGAGCGTGCGAAGCGTCTCGCGTTGATTGCGCTTCGCACCGATCTCCGACCGGATCTGAGTGACTTTCAGGCGTGCCATATGAGTGGGGCCCTCCTACTTCGCCGCTTCGGCGCGCGCGGCTAGCATGGCTGCCGGCGCGACGTCCTCGACCGCGAGGCCACGACGGGCCGCGACCTTCTCCGGCGACTCCAGCATCTTCAGCGCCGCGACCGACGCGTGCACGATGTTGATCGGGTTCGACGACCCGAGGCTCTTGGAGAGCACATCGTGGATGCCTGCGCACTCCAGGACGGCGCGCACCGGACCGCCGGCGATTACACCGGTACCGGGGCTCGCCGGCTTGAGCAGAACGACACCCGCCGCGTCCTCACCCTGAACCGGGTGCGGAATCGTGACGCCGTTGCGCGGCACTCGGAAGAAGTGCTTCTTGGCCTCCTCGACACCCTTCGCGATGGCGGCCGGCACCTCCTTCGCCTTGCCGTAACCGACGCCGACCGTACCGTCGCCGTCACCGACCACGACGAGCGCGGTGAAGCTGAATCGCCGGCCGCCCTTGACGACCTTGGCTACCCGGTTGATCGTGACGACCCGCTCGATGTGCGGTGTCTTCTCGACCTGCGAACCACCCCGACGGTCGTCGCGACGGCCGCGGCGCTCGCCGCCGCCCGGGCCACCACCCTCGGTGCCGCCGCCGGACCCGGTGCCTCTGCGCTGTGGACCTGCCATCAGACGCTCCCTTCTAGAACTCGAGTCCGGCTTCGCGGGCGGCATCCGCAAGCGCGGCGATCCGCCCCGCGTACTTGTTGCCACCGCGGTCGAAGACGACCTTGGTGATGCCGGCCGCCTTGGCGCGCTCCGCGAGCAATGCACCGACTTTGCGGGACAGGTCGCTCTTCGCTCCCTCGGTCCCCCGGATCGACGCGTCGAGCGTGGACGCCGACACGATGGTGTGGCCGGCCGTGTCGTCGACGATCTGCGCGACGATGTGCCGCAGTGATCGCGTGACGACCAGGCGCGGACGCGCCGTCGTGCCGTATAGGGCCTTGCGAACGCGGAAGTGACGGCGCGCCTTGCCGACCCGTCGCTTCGCGGCGACGCCGCCGCCACTGCGGCGCTTGAGCAGAGTCGCGCTCACTTCTTGCCTGCCTTCCCAGCCTTGCGGCGAATGTTCTCGCCTTGATAGCGCACGCCCTTGCCCTTGTACGGCTCAGGCGGGCGGATCTTGCGGATGTTCGCCGCGACCTCACCGACCAGTTGCTTGTCGATGCCGGACACGTGGAACAGCGTCGGGCGCTCCACCGCGAACGTGATCCCGTTCGGCGCGGCGACCACCACCGGGTGCGAGAACCCGAGTGCGAACTCGAGGTCGTTCCCCCGAGCCTGCACGCGGTAGCCGGTGCCGGCGATCTCCAGCGACTTGCGGTAGCCCTCGGTCACGCCGACGACCATGTTGTTGACCAGCGTCCGCGACAGGCCGTGCAACTCCCTGGCTCGGCGCTCGTCGTTCGGCCGTACCACGTGGATTTCGCCGTCCACGCGCTCGGCCGTGATCGGCTCGGCGAGGGTGTGTTCCAGCTCGCCCTTCGGTCCCGTGACCTTGACGGTCTGACCGGTGATGGTGACCTCGACGCCGGTGGGCACCGCGATCGGCTTGCGTCCAATACGAGACATCGCTACCGGTCCTCCGTTACCAGACGAAGGCGAGGACTTCCCCGCCCACGCTCCGCTTGCGAGCCTGCCGGTCGGTCAGCAACCCCTGGGACGTCGAAATGATCGCCACGCCCAGGCCGCCGAGCACGCGCGGCAGGTCGGTCGACTTCGCGTACACCCGAAGGCCGGGCTTGGACACGCGCTTGATCCCGGAGAGGCTCCGCTCCCGGTTCGGGCCGAACTTCAAGTCGATCACGAGCGTCTTGCCGATGGTGCCCGGCGCCGGCTCGTCCACCGACCAACTGGCGATGTAGCCCTCGGACTTGAGCACCTCGGCGACGTTCGCCTTGAGCTTCGAGTAGGGCATCGACACGCGGTCGTGGTAGGCCTGGTTGGCATTGCGCAGACGGGTCAGCATGTCTGCGATCGGGTCAGTCATTGTCATGTGGTTCGTCAGCCTTTCTCGCCGGGGTTCCTCGCGGGCGGCCCGCTCAC
>DATFRR010000222.1:0-12850 GCA_035263025.1 Micromonosporaceae bacterium | reverse complement strand
TCGAGCGCCAGGCACCGTGGCGCGTTATCCGCGGTTCGGTATCCTTCTCGGCGGAGGATTCGCCTAGAGGCCTAGGGCGCACGCTTGGAAAGCGTGTTGGGTTAACACCCTCACGAGTTCGAATCTCGTATCCTCCGCCACATCTCGTAACGCCCGGCGGATGCGCATGGCCAGCAGGCCGTATGGCACGCGCGACCTGCGTGCCCCGACTAATTCGATCGGGACATCGCCGTACCGACTGTTAGCGTCCCGACATGTTCGCCACCGACCGGGTCCGCCTGCGCCCGCCCACGCCCGACGACGCGCCGAACATCTTCCGCCTACACGCGGATCCCGAGCTGCACCTGATCACCGACGACGAACCGTTCCTGCCGCGCCACGTCGGTCAGGTCCGGGCCCGGTTGGAGAAGCAGGTTGCCGAGCCGCCTGACGGCCAGACCATGGTGTCGCTGCTGGCCGAAACCGTGGCCGACGGCACGTATCTGGGCGGCGGCTCGCTGTGGGGGATCAACGCGTTCAACCGGTACGCCCACCTCGGCATCTCGCTGCTACCCGAAGCGCGCGGCCAGGGGTACGGGATTGAGGTAATCCGGCTCCTCTGCCGGTACGGCTTCCGCAACCGCAACCTCCGCCGGCTGGAACTCGAGATGCTGGCCAGCAACACGGCCATGCGACGGACCGCGGAGAGGTGTGGCTTTACGCACGAGGGCACCCAGCGGGAGCGCGAATACGACGGCGACGGCTTCGCCGACATGGTGATCTACGGCTTGCTCCGGCGCGACTGGACACCGTAGCGGGGCGACGTCCCCCGGGTTCAGCGTGGGAACCGGCGCAAGGGGGACTTGTCGCCGACCGACCACTTGTGGCCGAAGGGATCCTTGAAGCCACCTTGACGGTGCGTTCCCCAGGGCACGCGGTGGTCTTCGATTCCCGCTCCGGCGGTTGCGCCAGCCGCGATGGCGCGCCCGATGAAGTCGTCCGGGGCATCGACAAACACCTCGATGCGGGTGCTGGTGACCCCGGCCTGCTCGGGACTGACCTCGGCAGGGTTGTTGGGATTGACCTCGTGCAGGAAGAACGCGGCGCCACCGATCTCAAGGCCGGCAACGCTACCGAGGTTCCAGAGCTCCGTCGCACCGAGCGCTGTCGTGTACCAGGCAACTGCCGCGGTCGCATCCGGAACGATCAGCATCACCGAGATCACTGGCGGTGAGGCGAACATGCCGTCGCCGGACGGGGCGGAGCGATCTGTCACGGTCATGCGCACATCTTGGCGGACATCACCGACAGCGTCGCCCCATCCCGGAGGACTAGCTGCAACGCGCAACAGATCCGCCTGTCATGCCGCACAGCCCCTGCCGAGGTCACGCTCGGCACACGCACCTATCGCGCGGGCGCGACGACATGCCGCTCGCTCTTTGCACCCCAGCGGTTCAGCGGCCGCCGTCCGCATGACGACCAACAGCGGGGCCGGCGGCCACGCCCGTTCGACTGCGCGGGCACCGCTGGGCCAGCAAGAATCATGCGTCGAGCCCGCCGCCGCCAAATGAGCGAGGGCCAGAGCCAAACCGGAGCGGGCATGCGCTTCACCGAGGTCATGGAAGACGTCGCGCGCGGTTTCGAAGCGTTCGGCGCCGCGGTCCTCGTCGCCGGCCTGGTGTGGTCGCTGGCCAATGCAGCACGCAAATGGCGCGCCGCCGGCGGTCGGCAGGGATATCAGAGTCTGAGAGCCACCTTCGGCGGTGTGCTGCTGCTGGGCATCGAGATCCTCGTCGCAGCAGACCTGATCCGAACCGTCGCTGTGACACCGACGCTGGAAAGCGTGGCCGTTCTCGGTCTGATCGTGCTCATCCGCACCTTCCTCAGCTTCTCGCTCGAGGTGGAAATCGACGGCACCCTGCCGTGGCGACGCCGACCGCGCAACGAGCCAGACGCCGGCGGACGAGCCGGCAACGCCCCGAAGCAGTGATCGGCCCGGACACCTACCTCGCCGGCGCCATTGGTGATCTTCCGCGGACTGGCACTAGCGCGGGCACCCGCTGCGCGTAGTCGCCGTACGCGCCGCCGAGTTCACGGATCAGTTTGCGCTCCTCGAATCTGATCCCGACAAGGATGTACGCCGTGCCGCCTAGCGCGAAGAACAGGTGACCGACCGACATGCGCGGCGTCGCCCAGAATGCGATCACCAAGCCGAGCATCATCGGATGGCGTACCCATGCGTAGAGCCACTTCTCCGAAAAGCCGGGCGGCTTGTACGCGTGTCCGTCGTCGCCGAGCGCGTACGCCTGACGAAGGCCGAGGAAGTCCCAGTGATCGATCATGAACGTGGACGACACCGCGACGACCCACCCGATGGCGTACAGCACCCAGACAAGGCCGGTCCACGGCTGTTCAGTGACCCACCACACGTGCGCAGGCACCGACTGCCACTGCCAGAACAACAACATGAGCGCCAGGCTCGACGCCAGCACATAGGTGCTCCGCTCGGCGGCGGGCGGCAGCAACGCTGCCAACCACTGTTTGAAGCGAGCTCGCGCCATCACGGTGTGCTGGATGGCGAAGACCATCAGCAGCGCCGCGTCGACGAGCAGCGCGACCAATGTCGCGCGCCGAGCCGGCCGGTCGACGGTCAGCGGGACCCCGACGTCGGCCAGGAACAGCACCGCCCAGGCCGATGCAAGCAGAAACGACGCGTACGCGATCCCTGCGTACCCAAGAATTGCCGCGCGCACAGTTGGACGGCGGACCGCGGGCGAAAGTTCGCTCATTTTGCCGATGTTCGCTCGTGGCGGCGGCGAGCCGCAGCCGGGAAAATACCGCAGTTTGGCCGGGCGCCCAGGTGCACTAGCCGCCGGCCACGAACCACGCGGCGATCTGCGACCGTGAGCGGAAGCCGAGTCGATCCCGGATCCGCTCGACGTGCGATTCGGCCGATCGTTCGGTGATGTAGAGGCGCTCGGCGATTTCCCGGTTCGTCAGGCCTTCGGTGACCAAGGCGGCCACCTCACGTTGGCGCGCGGTCAACGAGGGTACGACCGGCCGGCGCAGCGTCGGCAGGCCAAGGAAGCCGCGAATCGACTTCGCCAGCGCATCGACGTCGCCGACGTACGGCAGATGGTCCCGGCCGGGCAGCACCTCGAAACGAGCGCCGGGAATGCCGTCGGCAAGTGCCCTGCCTTGCTCGAGCGGCGCGGCACGGTCGCGTTCGCGGTGCACCACGAGCGTCGGCGCGTCGATGTGCCCGAGCAGACCGGCAATGTCGACCTGATACGACAACGCGAGCATTGCGCGTGCCGTCTCCGCTGCGGCGGCCTCGCGTTGGTACGCAACGAATGCCGTCCTCGTGGCCGCATCCGCGTCCGGCGCGAAGATGTCGGCGAGCACGTCCGAGCCGAGTCCCCAGTGCTGCGCGACCAGCCCGAGGACATGTTGTTGCACAGCCCCGTCGGCGATCGCCGAGCCGCGAACCCATCCGCCGTAGAGCACAAGGTGCGTCACGCGATCCGGGTGGGCGGTCGCCCAGGATGCCGCGACGGCCGCCCCGAACGACGTACCCAGCAGATCGAACCGCTCGGCGCCAACCGCCGCGATCACCGCGTCGAGTGTCTCCAGCTCGAGATCCATCGACGGTGGACGGTCGGTGTGGCCGGACAGCCCACAGCCCGCCTTGTCGTAGCGGACCAGGGTGCGGCCGCGCGCCAGCGATTCGTAGAGGCCGCGCTCCGTTGGCATCGCCCAGCTGCGTTCGAGATGCGTGAGCCAGCCAGGCGCGTACACGAGGAACGGACCGGTGCCGACCGATGCGTACGCGATCTCGGTGCCGTCGCCCAGCCGAGCGCTGGCGATGCGCTGTTCCACGGTCACCATTCTGCGCAACAAACGCCGGGCCGGCCCCTAGTGGACCGGCCCGGCGCTCGTCACATTGTCAGTGCGTGATCACTCGCTAAACGCGTCCGGGCAGAAGCTGTCCAGGTTGCTGACGTCAGTCATGTCGTCGCCGAGCGTCTGCAGATCGTCCAGCGAGGTGATCTTGCCAATCTCGGTGTTGAGCTCGTCCGCGGCCGTGTTCAGCGACTTGCGGAGATTCGCGTCGGCGGCCTTCGCGGCCTCGGCGCGCAACACCGTGACCAGCTGACCGAGTCCGGCCTTCACGGCCGTGATGACCTGCGGTCCGGCACTCGCGGCCGCGTTCGGGTCGGTCAGGTTCAGCGAACCCATCGCGCCCAGGATGCTGCTCTCCAGCGCCTGACCCTGCGAGCTCAGGTCCTGGCAGATCTGACTGGTGCTTTCGCCGCCACCCGTGCCACCCGTCCCGCCGGTGCCCGGCGAATTCGAGCTGCTGCAGGCCGTCAGGCCGCCGACCAGGACGAGGCCGAGCGCGGCGACCGGAACCGATCGCGCGATCCAGCGTGGGGTGTGGAACGTCATGCTGATCTCCCCTGACCTTTCGGGGTTGGGTCCGCCCCGGGGTTAGCGCGGACCTTCTGCACAGTAAAGGGGACGCACAAGCTATCGACGTGTCGCATTCGCCTCTTCGGTGAGGCGGCGGTGGCTCGTCCGATGTTGGTGAGTCCGAGTGATGCGTGTCCGAACTCTGTGGATGGACCACATAAGCGCACAGCACATCCAACCCCGCTGCCGTACTGGTCGCAACCGCATGTCCGGAGGACGACACCCCCTTCGTCAGACGGCCGCAACGGGCCGAGCAGCTTGACCGGCGCGCCAATCCGTGTGCCTCGATACGTCGGCCTCGGTCGGATATACGCGGTTATGTTCTGACGTAGATTCCGGTGTCGACACGGGGGTGCGTGATGTCCGATCCATCGCCCGAGCAGCGGTCGATTCTTCCCATTCCGAACGTGCCGCCGACCGTGCTGACCACCTACGACGCCCGAGATCCCGATACCGACTTCCCGCCCATCCGGCCGCTGCGGCCGCCGCTGGGCGCGCCGAACGTACTGTTGATCTTGCTGGATGATGTCGGGTTTGGCGCGTCGAGCGCGTTCGGCGGGCCGGTGAACATGCCGACCGCCGAGCGGCTCGCCGGCGGTGGACTGCGGTTCAACCGGTTCCACACCACCGCGCTGTGCTCCCCCACGCGCGCCGCGCTGCTGTCCGGCCGCAACCACCACACGGTCGGCATGGGGACGATCACCGAGCTTGCGACGTCGGCGCCGGGTTACACCGGCATCCGTCCGAACACTTGCGCGCCGCTGGCCGAGATCTTGCGATTGAACGGGTACGCCACCGCACACATCGGCAAATGCCACGAGGTGCCGGTGTGGGAGACCAGCCCGGCCGGCCCGTTCGACCGCTGGCCAACCGGCAACGGCTTCGAATACTTCTACGGGTTCATCGGTGGCGAGACCAACCAGTACTACCCCGACCTCGTGGAGAACACCACGCCGGTCGAACCGGACCGGTCGCCAGAGGAGGGCTACCACTTGATGCCCGACCTCGCGGACCACATGATCCGGTGGATCCGGCAGCAGAAGGCGCTCACCCCGGATCGGCCGTTCTTCGCTTACTTCGCGCCGGGGGCCACGCACGCACCGCATCACGTGCCGCCGGAGTGGGCCGACCGGTATAAGGGCCGGTTCGACAAGGGCTGGGACGTGTTGCGCGAGGAGACCTTCGGGCGGCAGAAGCAGATGGGCTCCGTACCCACGGATTGTGATCTGACCGCGCGCCACGACGAGATTCCCGCGTGGGACGACATGGACGACGAGTTGAAGCCCGTGCTCTTGCGGCAGATGGAGATCTACGCCGGCTTCCTCGAATACGCCGACCACCATGTCGGCCGCGTGATCGACAGCCTTGAGGCGCTCGGGATCATGGACGACACGCTGGTCTACTACATCATCGGCGATAACGGCGCGTCGGCCGAAGGCTCGTTGCAGGGCACGCTGAACGAGATCGCGATCGCCGAGGATCCGACCATCGAGACGCCTGCCTATCTGCGAACGAACATCGACAAGTTGGGTGGGCCCGAGGCCTATAACCACTACGCGGTCGGTTGGGCGCACGCGATGTGCACGCCGTACCAGTGGACGAAGCAGGTGGCCTCGCACTGGGGCGGTACGCGCAACGCGACGATCGTGCATTGGCCAAGCCGGATCAAATCCGGAGGCGGCTACCGCAGCCAGTTCTGCCACGTCACCGACTTCGCACCGACCGTGCTCGACGTGGTCGGACTGCCGCATCCCTCCACGGTGCACGGCGTTACGCAGGAGCCGATGCACGGCGTGAGCATGGCGTACGCGTTCGACGACGCGTACGGCGCCGAGCGTCACGACACGCAGTACTTCGAGATGATGTGCAACCGCGGCATCTACCACAAGGGATGGTCGGCGATCACCAAGCACCGTACGCCGTGGGAAGTGCACGGCGAGGGCGTGCCATTCGACGAGGACGTGTGGGAGCTATACGACGGCTCGAAGGACTGGACGCAGGCGCACGACCTGTCCGGCCAGATGCCCGACAAGCTGGCCGAGTTGCAGCGGCTGTTCCTGATCGAGGCGGCCAAGCACAACGTGTTGCCACTCGACGACCGGATGGTCGAGCGCGTCAACCCGGACATGGCCGGCCGGCCGGTGCTGATCCACGGCGATTCGCAGATGCTCTTCGACGGCATGATCGGGCTGCAGGAGAACTGCATGCTCAACCTGAAGAACAAATCGCACAGCATCACCGCCGAGATCACTGTGCCGTCGACCGGTGCGCATGGCGTGATCGTCAACGAGGGCGGCGTCACCGGCGGGTGGGTGCTGTACCTGACCGAGAACGGCCGGCTCGCCTACCACTACAACTTCCTCGGCATCAAACGTACGACGCTCACAAGTGACGCCGCCGTACCGGTCGGCACACATCAGGTACGGATGGAGTTCGCCTACGACGGCGGCGGGATCGGAAAAGGCGGCACGGCGACGTTGTACGTGGACGGGAAGGCGGCCGGCAGCACCCGGATCGACCGTACCCACGCTTTCAACTACTCACTGTGCGAGACGGGTGGCGTCGGCAAGGACGCCGGATCGCCGGTGAGCAACGAATACCCCGCCGACGGGTACGCATTCACCGGCGACATCAACTGGGTGCGGCTGGACATCGGGCGAGACAGCCAGGACCACCTGCTCGATCCGGAGCAACTGTTCCAGTTCGCGGTCAGCCGGCAGTAACCGTCGGTCGCCGGTCGCCTGGCCGCCGAAGTCCGTCGTGGCAAGCCACCGCGAACCGGAGCGGTCGACCGGCAGTAAGCCGTCGCCGTCATCCGCTGGTAACCATCGCGCCGTATGATTCCGCGGCGTGAGCGCACCCGCGGCGCCGCGGGCCGGTGAGCTAGCGCGGCGGTTGGGCCTGTTCGACGCGGTCGTCGTCGGGCTCGGTTCGATGATCGGCGCCGGAATCTTCGCGGCGCTGTCGCCGGCCGCCGCAGCCGCACACGGCGCGGTGGTCCTTGGGCTCGTCGTCGCCGCCGTGGTGGCCTACTGCAACGCGACGTCATCTGCCCGCTTGGCCGCGCGCTATCCCGCCTCCGGCGGCACGTATGTGTACGGACGCGAACGCCTCGGCCCGTTCTGGGGCTACCTCGCCGGCTGGAACTTCGTGGTCGGCAAGACCGCGTCGTGCGCGGCAATGGCGTTGACGGTCGGTGCGTATGCGTGGCCGTCCCAGGCGCGCCTCGTTGCAGTTGCCGCCGTCGTCGTACTGACCGCGGTGAACTACGTCGGCGTGCAGAAGTCGGCGTGGCTGACGCGCGCGATCGTCGCGGTCGTGCTCGCGATCCTTCTGATCCTCGTGGCGGTGTGCTTCTCGTCCCGCTCGCTCGACTTGGTGAGCCCGGCGTCGGGCGCGACCGCACACGGCGTCCTACAGTCCGCTGGCCTGTTGTTCTTCGCGTTCGCTGGCTACGCGCGCATCGCCACACTGGGCGAGGAGGTGCGCGATCCGGCCCGTACGATTCCGCGCGCCATCCCGATCGCGCTGGCCATCACGCTCGCGGTCTACGCCGCCGTGGCGCTAGCCGTGCTCGGCGTGCTCGGACCGGCCAGGCTGGCCGCGTCAACCGCGCCGCTCGCCGACGCGGCGCGCGCTGTGGGAGCCGCCTCGCTCGTACCGGCGGTACGCGTCGGTGCCGCGGTGGCAGCGTTGGGCTCGCTGCTCGCGCTGATCCTCGGCGTATCGCGCACCACGCTGGCCATGGCGCGCGACCGCCACTTGCCGCGCACGCTGGCCGCCGTGAATCAGCGGTACGGCGTGCCGCATCACGCCCAACTTGCGGTCGGCGTGGTCGTCGCGATCCTGGCCGCCACCACGGATCTGCGCGGCGCCATCGGGTTCTCGTCGTTCGGAGTGTTGCTCTATTACGCCATCGCCAACGCCTCGGCCTGGACGCTGACGACCGACGAAGGGCGCCCGCCGATGGCCGTACCCGTCGTGGGTCTGATCGGATGTGCGACGCTGGCGCTGGCGCTGCCGTTGTCGTCGGTAGTCGTCGGCGCCGGCGTTGCGTTGCTAGGTGCAGCCGTCTTTGCGGCCCGGCGGCTCTACCAGCGAGACCGCGCACCGAATTCCGGTTGACGTCCCGCGCCACGGCTCATGAAGCTGTCCGGGTGTTGCCGCTGGGTGAGATCACGCGCGTCAGCGACACGATCAACGCCGATCGACGAGCACCGCGTTTCGGCCATGCGCTAGTCGATCGGCTGGTGTGCAATCGCCGATGGCTGGCGTCCGGCGAACAGCCAACCGCCGGCCGCCGCTAGCAACGGCAGACCGACCAGAATGATCAGCAGGTTCGTCGCGGGTACGCTGCCCAGCGACGCGAGGCTGTCACCACCGGCGTCGCTGCGGAACCACGCGATCGCCGCGATGTAACCACCGACAGTGCCGAGGACTGCGCCGAGAACTGCGAGCGCGCCAGCGGTTGCCGCGGTGATCGCACGCCGCATCGGGCCGCTCGCCCCGGTCGCCACCAGCGTGCGCAGGTCGCGGGACGTCTCGGCACGGATCAGCCCGATGGTCATGGCCAGGATGCCGAGCGCGAGCAGGATGCCGGCCGCGGTCGCCCAGTTAAGGACGTCCGCTGAGGTCGGCGCCTCGGATGCCGTTTCGACGCTGAGCCCAGTGTCCGCGGCCGCTTGTCGTGCACTGGCGATCTGCTCGGCGGTAAGCGGATGCGGCGTTTGTAGCAGCCAGCCGGATGCACGCTGGTCGAGGCCCAGCCGCTCCACCGCGCGCTGTGTGATGACGGTGTTCGGCGCCGACGTACCGGACGGCAACGCGTCGACCTGTTGCATCTTCGGGCTCGCGACGCAGTCACTGGCCGGGCACGGGAACGAGTCGGGCCCGTTCGGTGGCGTGTCAAAGTACGCGCCGTAGACAAGCAGCATCTTCGACGTCGACGCCAACCCCGGTCGCATCGTGACGATGTCGGCATCGGAGCGAACGGCGCTCGGACTGATGCCGAACGCGATAAGCAGTGATGGGGTGGCCACGTAGAGCGGGCCGGACCAGTTGCGTCCGGGTGCGGCGTGTTGGAGGGTCGCGCTCGTCGAGTCGAGTTCAACAAGCCAGTGGCTGCCTAACGTCGCCGCGATCCGGGAAGCCGTCAGATGCAGCTTCGCGGTCTCTGCTGGGGTCACTGGTTCGCAATGCGGATCACAGCCCGGCCCGCCGCCCTTCACCTGCAAGATCAGCTGCGTCGACGACAAATTCGGGCCGACGTAGTCCAGGGCGTTGGCGTAGCGCGCCGCGGTCGCAACGCATACGAGCACCGCGATGAGGACGGCGACGCTGATCGCCGCGAGGCACGCACCGGATCGCGCACGGTATCGCGCCAGATCGCGGATTGCCAGCCGTACGCCCACCGGTGCACCACGAGTCGCCCGCGCGAGCACGGCGATCGCGCTCGGCGCCAACAGCACCAACCCGGCCGTCAGGGCGACGAAGCCAGCGACGAGTTCCAGCGCGCCGGATCCGTTGCCGTTGCTGCGTCCGGACCATGTCAACAGTCCGAACGCGGCGACAAGCAAGACCACGGCCGGTACCACCGATCGATGCGCGTACCGACGTGGCAGCGCCGGCCGGCCGGACAGCGCCGTGACGATCGGGACCCGCGTCATCGAACGTGCTGGTTGCGACGCGGCAAGGTACGACGTGACGATGGCCAGCACCATCGCCGGAATGATCACCGTCCAGGGCAGCTGCCACGTTCCGATCACGTGATGCACGCTGGCCTGCAGACGCGGCCGGTAGGCCAGCCATGCAGCGAGACCGACCAGTGCCCCGGTCAGTGTGCCGACGACGCCCACGACGACGCCATTTGCCCGTACCACCAAACGAATGTTCCGGTCCGAGGCACCGACCGCGCCGAGCATCCCGATCGCGCGCAACCGGCGCTGCGCCAGGACCGTGAATCCGGCGACCGCCACCAGACCAATCAGCAGCAGACCGACGGTGGCGATAGCGAGCACGACCGTCTCCGGATTGATGACGCCGGCTTGCGATGCGCTGTCGACACCTGGAAGGAGGTCGGACGGCGCGACGCCGGTTGCGTCGAACAGCGCAGTGACCTGGGTCGGAGACGTCACCTGTCCCGGCGCGACGAGCGCGAACGCATCCAGAAGGGACTGGGGATTCTGCACGATGCCGACGACACGTCGGGCCTGTCCGACCTCGCGCCACTCGGCACCGATCTTCAAGTGGAGTGTCTTTGCCAGATCGCCGGTCAGCGCGACTTCGCTAGCGCCGACCGGATAACGGCCGGACACGAGGTTCAGCATCGGCGTGCCGAACGCGCCGTGCGGGTCCTGCGCACGAAGGGCGTACGTCTCGACGGAACCGGGGATGAACAGCGTCTGGTTCTCGATCACATCGAGGGTGCCGAACCGTTGCCGTAGTGTCTGGAGGTCCTTGGCGAGCAGTGCGTCGGATCCGGGCAGCGACGTGGCGTAGCTAGCCGTGCCGAAGCCGGCGTTGGCCGGTGGTGGGGAGTCCGCGGCCACCGCCGATCCGACAAACGTCGCACCGACCGCGGCACCGATCAGCACCAGGATCAGCAGATGCTGCCGCCACTCAGCACGGAACAGCCGCCACGCCCAGCGGACCACGGCCCGACGTGCGATGCGCCGACGGCCGCGCGGCTCGAGGTCGATCGCTGGTTCGATGGGTGGGCGGTCGACGGTCGCGGTCACGACGCTGGCCCCTGCGTGAGCAACGTCTCGGGACCGGCGAGCCGGCTCGTCTCGTCGACGAGGTGACCATCTCGAATGAACACGACTCGATCGGCCCACGACGCCAACTGCGCGTCGTGCGTCACGACAATCGCCGCGACACCGCGACGGCACGCAGCCACGATCAGGCGCATCACGGCTTCGCCGTTGACCGAGTCGAGCGCGCCGGACGGTTCGTCGGCCAGCAGGAGCCGCCGCTCGCCGACCGCCGCGCGAGCGATCGCGACGCGCTGCCGCTCGCCGCCGGATAGTTCGTCCGGGAACCGTGCCGCGTGATCCGCGAGCCCAAGCCCGTGCAGTGCCGCCATCGCGGTCGCGCGCGCTTTGCGCGGCGACAGGCCGTCGAGTTCAAGCGGCAGCGACACGTTCTCCGCCGCGGTAAGCCCGGGCAGTAGGTTGAAATCCTGGAACACGTAGCCGATCGTCCGGCGGCGCAGCCGTGCCTTCGTATTGCGCGACATCGTCGACATCGCGACGCCGCCGATGACTACGTCGCCGCTTGTCGGCTCTTCGAGGCTGCCGGCGATGGTGAGCAGCGTGCTCTTGCCGGATCCGCTCGGGCCCATCACGGCGACGAGGCTGCCGGCATCGACCGACAGGTTGACATGTTGGAGGGCAAGCACTTCAGCGGCTCGCTCACCGTACGTCTTGGATACGTCGCGCAGTTCGAGGAAACTCATCGGCGCACGCCCACCCTCCGTCGTAGCCTCGGCATCGCCCCCGTGGGCGCCGGCTGTGCTTGTTCGATCGATGCTCGCTTGAGACGCCCCTCGGCGGTGTCGAGCCAGCGGACAACGGCGTCGAGGCGGTAGAGCTCAGCGTCGACGACCAAGGCGAAGTTGAGGTCGACGTCGGCCTCGTCCTCCTTCAGGTGCGTCCACTGCTGCATCACCTCGACGACGTACCGGCGATGGACCTGGATCACCTCATGCACGTCGATGCCCGGGATCCGCACCGCCATCAGCACCTTGATGACGAGCTCGTCGCGTGGTGGCAGGTCGAGGTCCGGTGGCGTACGCAGCCATCGCGCCAGCTCCGCGCTGCCGTCCGCGGTGATGCGGAAGCCCTTCTGTGGCCCGATGTCGTCCGCGTCGTCAGACTCCACGAACCCGTCGCGCTCGAGCCGCTGCAGCGTCGTGTAGATCTGGCCGACGTTGAGTGGCCACACCTCGCCGGTCCGGGTCTCGAACTCCTGGCGAAGCTGCAGCCCGTATTTCGGACCTTCGGTCAACAACGCGAGTACGGCATGGCGGACACTCATCGGTCGCTCCTCGACGGGTACATGCGCGCGGTTCGCACGACACATGCCGACGTGATCATCAGCGGTAGGATACTCGGTATACTCTGCCGGACGTTGGTCCGTTGCGATATCCGGGATGACCCCGATCTGACCCTGAGGACCGCCTCGACTGCGCGCACCGATCGGCCCGAACGCTGATCGCGACGAAGTCGGCCGGAGATCAGCAATCGAGCCATTCCGATCGGAACGACCCGCGATCGTTGCTGATCATGAGCGGTGGCGGCGGGATTTGAACCCGCGGAGGGCTTGCACCCTCACACGCTTTCGAGGCGTGCTCCTTAGGCCACTCGGACACACCACCGCCGAGTAGGTTACCCGACTT
>DATFRR010000221.1:0-6042 GCA_035263025.1 Micromonosporaceae bacterium | reverse complement strand
GCGGACCGCGGCGACGATCCGCGTGTCGACCAGCGCGAGCCCGTCGTCGGCCGCCACGCTCGTGGGCTGATTGGCCAGGCCGGCGCGATAAAGCGCGGCGAAGAGCACGTCGCCGGAGCGGTCGCCGGTAAACACGCGACCCGTACGGTTGCCACCATGTGCCGCGGGCGCGAGGCCAAGGATCGCGATGCGTGCGTCGGCCGGCCCGAACCCCGGCACCGGGCGACCCCAGTAGGTCTCGCCAGCGAACGCGGCTCGCTTCGTCATCGCCACTTCTTCGCGCCAAGCGACCAGGCGTGGGCAGGCGCGGCAGGCGGCAACCGCATCGTCGAGCTGCTCCAGGTCCGCGCAGCCGGACGCGATTGTCGCGACATCGTGCGCGGTGTGGGCGGCGGGCGTCGTCACAGGAGCGACCACGCAATGCCGTCGAGAATGTCGTGCTCGCTCGCGACCAACGCGTCCACGCCGGCCTCGACCATGATGGTCGCGACGATCAGCGCGCCAGCGGCGATCACGTCCGCGCGACCCGGGTGCATGACGGGGATCGCGCGACGCTGCTCGGTGGTCATCGCGAGCAGTTCTTCTGTGATGCGTCGGACGTCGGCGTACGCGATGCGGGCATGATGGCTGCGCGCTGGTTCGTACCCTTCGAGACCCAACGCGATCGCGGCCACCGTGGTGACCGAGCCAGCCAGGCCGACGAGCGTGTTCGCGGCGCGCCCCGACACCGCGTCGAGCCCACGCCGTACCGATTCGCGGATGTCCCGCTCCGCGTCGGCGATCTCGGCCGCCGTCGGTGGATCGGTGGCGAAGTGGCGCTCGGTCATCCGTACTGCACCGATGTCGACGCTGATCGCATGGTCGACGCTGCGAGTCCCGGTGACGAACTCGGTCGAGCCGCCGCCGATGTCGACGATGAGGTACGGCGCCGGGCAACTCGCGGGCAGCCCGCGGACGGCGCCGTCGAAGGACAGTCGCGCCTCCTCGTCGCCGGTAACGACCTCGGGTTCGACGCTGGCGGTCGCCCGCACCATGGCACGGAACTCGGCGGCGTTGTCCGCGTCCCGGGTGGCCGACGTCGCGATCATTCGTGCCCGTTCGGCGCCGAGCGTCGCAATCTCGGCCGCGTATTCCGCAAGCGCGATGCGGGTGCGCTCGATCGCTTCGGGCGCCAGCCTCCCGGTTTGATCCACGCGGGCGCCGAGGCGGACGATCTGCATCCGCCGCGTAATGTCGCGCAGCGGCGTCGTCGGTACGGCGCCGGCCGGCGGTAGATCGGCGACGAGCAGCCGGATCGAGTTCGTGCCACAGTCGATGGCCGCGACGCGATTGCCGGCCGCGACCGCGTGGTCCGGGCCGGTCACCGAGGATCCGGGTCGGGTTCCAGGTGCAGGAGCATGCGGGTGTTGCCAAGCGTGTTGGGCTTCACACGTTCCAGGTCAAGGAACTCCGCGACGCCTTCGTCGTACGACCGCAGCAGCTCTTCGAAGACCTTGTGCGGCACCGCCGCACCGTCGATCGGGCGGAACCCGAACGAGCCGAAGAACTCCGTCTCGAACGTCAGGCAGAAGACGCGCTGCACGCCGAGCACGGCCGCGGTAGCGAGCAACTCGGTGACGATGCGGTGGCCGATCTTCTGGCCGCGCGCCGCCTGGTCGACCGCAACGGTACGGATCTCGGCCAGGTCCTCCCACATCACGTGCAACGCACCGCACCCGATCACGGCGCCGTCGGTCGTGCGTACCGCGACGACGAACTCCTGCACCGCCTCGTAGAGCGCCACGGTCGCCTTGGAAAGCAGGCGCCGCTCCACCGAATACGTGTCGATCAAACGGCGGATGGCGACCACGTCCGAGGTCACCGCTCGCCGGATCGTCACGTCCATGTCCAGCAGGGTAGCCGCTACCGTTTCCACCGATCCGCCGCCGTATCCGTCCGACGACACGGATCAGTCTGCGGAATCGTCGCGGCCGTCGACGCTCACGCATGGGCCGTCGCGCCACCACGGGTCGATCATCGCGATGACCTCGTCACCGAAAGGGTTCACGCCCGGCCCGGCGCCCAATGCGTGCGCCAGCTGTACGTGCAGGCACTTCACGCGGCCGGGCATGCCGCCGGCAGACGTACCCGCGATCTCGGGTACCACCTCGACCGCCTCACGGCGCGCGAGATAGTCCTGGTGCGCGCCAAGGTACGCGACCGCGAGCGCCGGATCGTCCGCTAGGCGCGCCGACATCTCCTTCATCACGCCGGCCGACTCGAGCGTGCTGCACGCGGACACCGCACGCGGGCACGTCAGATAGAACAGCGTCGGGAACGGTGTGCCGTCGGCGAGCCGGGGCATCGTGGCCACCACGTCCGGCAGCCCGCACGGGCACCGATGCGCGATCGCCCGGGTCCCGCGCGGATGACGTCCGAGCTGGTCGCCGACGATCGCGCGGTCGGCGTCGGTCGCCGGCTCGTCCACCGGCGGTGGCACATCGGCTCGCCTCGTCACGGTCCGTCCGGGTGGTCCGCGCTGCGCAGTGCCGACCAGAGTGCGCCGTACCACGTGGTCGACTTCTTCGCCGTGGTCGACGATCCGCTCTTGGAGGCGGGCTGCGGCGCGGGCAACACGACATATGCCTTCGTGCCCGGCTGGACCATCTGGAAGCGGGCCCGCGCTTGCGCCGCAACGTAGGCCGGGTCGTTCCACTTCGCCGACTCGGACGCCAGCTGGCCGATTGTCGCGCGCTGCTTAGCCTGCGACAGCATCAGCTGCTCGATCTGCGCGCGCTGGTCGAGATAAAGCCGGACCGGATAGGCGTACGCCAACATCAGCGCAAGCAGCACCAAGCCGAGCGCCGTCGCCCGGCCGGTGAGCCGCCGTGGCTGCTCGGCATTCGTACGGGTCGCCGCGTCCGCCGCCGCGGCGCGCCGCGCGGTTGCCGGTCGCGACGTCGAGCGGTTCGTATCGCGGCCGGTGCGCAGCACGACGGTGGGTTGCGTGGCAACCGTGTCGCCTCGACCGGTGGCGGTTGCGCGACTTCGACTGGCTCGGCTCGGCCCACGCCCGCCACGCGATCGCGAGTTGCTCGACGCCGCACGCGCGCCCGGTCGCTGGCTGCTCGGTGTCCGGCGCTCGGCCATCGACGTACCCCCAAAGGCTTCTGGCTCGCGCGCCGCCACGCGCAAGCGCACCGATTGGCGCACGCGGCAATGAGCGCAGCCGTCGGCCAAATCGTGCAAGCAGTGCGTCCCTTACGCGGAACGGTACCGCGGGAATGCGGCCGCACCGGCGAACCGCGCCGCGTCGCCCAACTCCTCTTCGATGCGCAGCAGCTGGTTGTATTTCGCGACGCGCTCGGATCGGGCCGGCGCACCGGTCTTGAGCTGTCCGGTGCCGGCGGCGACCGCGAGATCCGCGATCGTGGTGTCCTCGGTCTCGCCGGAGCGGTGGCTCATCATCGTGCGGAAACCGGCGCGGTGCGCGAGATCCATCGCGTCGAACGTCTCGGTGAGCGATCCGATCTGGTTCACCTTAATGAGGACCGCGTTCGCGGCCTTCTCCGCGATGCCGCGCGCGATGCGCGTCGGATTGGTCACGAACAGGTCGTCGCCGACGATCTGGATGCGGTCGCCGAGTTCGGCCGTCATCGCGGTCCAGCCGGCCCAATCGTCCTCGGACAGCGGATCTTCGATGGACACGATCGGGTAGGAGTCGAGCAGTCCGGCGTAGTACTTGACCATGTCGTCGCTCGAGCGTGCGGCGCCCTCGAAGGCGTACGCGCCATCGCGGTGGAACTCCGTCGCCGCGACGTCAAGCGCCACGACGATGTCGGTGCCGAACGAGAATCCGGCGGTGCCGATCGCCTCGCCGATCGCGTCCAGCGCGGCGGCATTGGCGGGCAGACTCGGCGCGAAGCCGCCTTCGTCGCCGAGACCGGTCGCGAGGCCCTTGCGCTTGAGTACGGCCTTCAGCGCGTGGTAGGTCTCCGCGCCCCAGCGCAGCGCCTCACGGAACGTCGGGGCACCGATCGGCGCAATCATGAACTCCTGGATGTCGACGTTCGAGTCGGCGTGCGCACCACCGTTGAGGATGTTCAGCATCGGCACCGGCAGCAGATGCGCGTTCGGACCACCGAGGTAGCGGAACAGGCTCAGCTCGGCCGAGTTGGCCGCGGCCTTCGCCACCGCGAGCGAGACACCGAGGATCGCGTTCGCGCCGAGGCTGGACTTGTCCGGTGTGCCGTCGATGTCGATCATCTTCTGGTCGATGGTGCGCTGGTCGCTCGCCTCGTACCCGATGATCTCCGGCAGGATGCGGTCTTCGACGTTTACGACCGCCTGTTCGACGCCCTTGCCGCCGTACCGGGACGCATCGCCGTCGCGCAGTTCGTTCGCCTCGAACGCGCCGGTGGACGCGCCGGACGGGACGGCCGCCCGCGCCGTCGTACCGTCGTCGAGGCCTACCTCGACCTCAACGGTCGGGTTGCCACGCGAGTCCAGGATCTCCCGAGCGACGATTGCTTCGATGGTGGCCAATGTGGGGCTCCTCACGTCTGTCCCGGCGTGGGCGGCGCGTTGCCGTGCTCGGCGCGTTGCCGTACCCGGTGCGAACCGGCTCGGTCCCGCCGCCCTCGGTCGTCGATATGTCGATGTGGCGCTGCCCGATCCAGCGCGCCGCGTGGCGGTCGTGCGGCGATGGTCGCCACGCTGCAACCGATGCCGTGAGTGAGCGTATCGGGCCGCTGGGGCCCGGCCGCGACCGGCTCGGCATCCGTCACACGGCCGTTCAGAATTGCCTTCGCATTGCATCACAAAATCGACAACCGGGTTGCGAGCTACCTGATGCGGCCGCCAGATTAGGGCAGTGACCGCCCTTCCCCCACCGTCTCGGTCGCACCGGTGGCTGGGCATCCTGCTCGGCGGATTTGGTTGGGCGCCAAGGGTTTCGCGGACAGTTCCGACCGCAACGGGTCGTCGCCACATCACCAAGATCGCAGTCGCGGCGGGTGCCTTGGCGCTCGGCGCCGTGACCGCCGGCTGTGGGACGGTCGCGTCGGGCGGTGAGACGAGCGGCAACCAGGAGTTCGTCGACGGGATGGCCGCCCAACTCAGCGCGGCGAGTTCGCTCGCATATACCGCGGTGTATTCGTTGAACGGCGGCGGGACCGGCACCATCGCGCAGCAGCCGTCGACCGGTCAGGCGTCCTACACGTACCCGACCGGGATGACGCTCGTGACAAATGACGGCGCGACCGTGTGCCCGCTGAACGCATCTGGGTCCGCAGGGCCGTGCACGGTCTACAGCTCGGTCGACGCCGCAGCGCCGGACATCGCACGCGGCGGTCTGATTCGGCCGGAGTCGGTGGTCACGATGCTGTCGACGGCGGCGTTGGACCGTGACGCGATCGTGTCGGAACACGACAGCACGATCGCGGGTACGTCGGCCGCATGCATCACGATCACCAGTGGGTCCGGTTCCGGCGCCCAGTACGACACGTGTGTCACGCCGGACGGATTGCTCGGATCGTTCCAGGGCACGTGGGACGGTGCTGAGGTGGACGTCACCATGGTCAGCTTCTCGAAGACCGTTTCGGCCGACGCGTTCAAGCTGCCGGCCGGCGCGAGGGTGGCCCCGGCGGCAAGCGCGTCACCGAGCGCGCCGTAACACGTAGCCGCGTTGTTGCGGTGCTGAAATGCGTCGCCGCGGTTCCGCGGTGCGTTGCGGTGTTCCGCGGTGCGTTGCGGTGTTCCGCGAGGCGGCGTCGTGTTCCGCTAGGCCGCCAGGCCGAGCAGGGTACGGAGGTGGCGCGGCGGTGGAGAGCCGTGCGCAAGCATCCGGTTGTGCCAGTCGAGGAGCCCGACACCGTCCGGCCGGGCCCGACCGATCGCGCTCATTTCCGAATAGCCCACGAAGTAGGTCGACAGTTGCGTCGACGTAAGCGTGGCGCGACGCCACTTGCCGGCCGCCTCGCCCTCTTCCTGGAAGCCGCGCAACATCATGCTCGCCATCGCCTCGTCCTGCGACATGTCGGAGCAGTGCACCATCTGATCGAG
>DATFRR010000220.1:0-50878 GCA_035263025.1 Micromonosporaceae bacterium | reverse complement strand
CCAAGCTTCTGGTCGGTGAGCTTGCGCGCCTCGCCACCGGCCGTCGGCATCACCCAGATCTGCGGCTTGCCAACCTTGCCGGCCGCGTCGCGCTCGGCGCGAAGGAAGGCGATCCAGCTGCCGTCGGGCGAGTAGGTCGGCGACCCGTCGCGCCACGCATGCGTGAGTTGGCGGCTCGGCGAGCCGTCCGTCGGTACGAGCCACAACTGGCTCGTGTAGTCGTCGGCGTCGAGTTCGATGCGGCGGACGGCGACCACTGCGGCCGACCCGTCCGGGTGCACGGTCGGCGCGCCGATGTAACGAGCGGAGGCGATCTGCGTTGGTTTCACGCCCCACACCCTAGCCCGGCGAATTGCGTGACGCGCCACCCCGAACGCGGCGCAAACGCGGGCGCACGGCCGGTGACGACGCGACTACCCGGCGGGCGGCGCCTTCAGCTCCCCGGCGTCGCCTTCAGCTCTGCGGCGAGCGCCGTCCACCGGTCGAGCAGTTGCGCCGAGCGCCCGGAGTCGACCGAGTCGGCCGCTCGCGCGATCGACTCACGCATGGTGTCCGCGAGCGCGTCATCGGTTGCGAGGCGCGTCGGGTTGTCGAGCGCCGCACGGGCGGTCAGGGCCACGGCCGCGTTGACGACGACCGCGTCGCGCACCGGACCGGGCTCGCCGGCCAGCACCCGACGGGCCACATCCGCGTTGTAGGCCGCGTCCGCGCCGCGCAGATCAACCGCGGCGGCACGCGCTACGCCGAGATCCGCGGCGTCCAGCACCGTCTCGCGTACGCTGCCGCCGGCGGCCAGCCACAGCCGGGTGGGTGCCGTTGTGGTGAACTCGTCGAGGCCGTCCTCACCGCGCATCACGATGGCCGAGTCGCCCCGCGCCGCGAACACGTTCGCGAGCAACGGCGCCATCCGCCGGTCCGCGCAGCCGACCGCCGCGCTCGCCGGCCGGCCGGGGTTGGCAAGCGGGCCGAGGAAATTGAAGAACGTGGGTACGCCCATCTCACGGCGCGCGACCGCGGCGTGGCGCAAACCGGCGTGATAGAGCGGTGCGAAACAGAATCCGATGCCGACACGCTCGACGCACACCGCGACGCTGGCCGGCGGCAGGTCGAGCGGGATGCCGAGGTGCTCGAGCAGATCCGCGGCGCCGCACATCGAACTCGCGGCTCGGTTGCCGTGCTTGACCACCGTCGCGCCCGCGCCGGCCACCGCGATCGCGCTCATCGTGGAGATGTTCACGGTGTGGCTCAGATCGCCACCCGTGCCGACCACGTCGACCGCGTCGCGACGGGTCGCGTCCGGGATCGGCAACGCGGTCGCGTGTCCGAGCATCGCCTCGGCGAGGCCGGCGAGCTCGTCCGGTGACTCACCCTTGGCCCGCAATGCGATCGCCAACGACGCGACCTGTACGGGCGTCGTGTCGCCGGACATGATCTCGTCCATCGCCCACGCGGTGTCCGCGCTCTGCAACTCCTCGGCGCGGAGCAGCGCGGAGATCAGCTGTGGCCAGCTACGGTCGCCCATGGCGGTCCTTCTCGCGGTGGTGGCTCCGCGCGTGCCGGGGGACGGCGCGAGCCGGAGCGTCGGCTAAGACGGGGTGGCCCGCAGCATGTTCGCCACGGTCCGGCCGGTGGTCATCGGGTCCAGCGGGTGGACGAGGGTTGCGTCGACCTTCGCCCAGGCCGCGAGCCATCGGTCGGCGGCGCGCGCGATCACGACGCAGATCGGTGGGCAGACGTCGAGTTCGTCGCGAAGCTGGCGGGCGATGCCGAGGCCGCCGCCCGGCTGCGCCTCGCCATCCAGCACCAGCAGATCGACGTCCATCCGGTCCACGATCGCGATGCACTCGTCGTAGGTCGCCGCTTCGACGAACGTGATCGTCAGGTCCTTTGCCGGGCGTACGCCGATCGCCTGCCGGATTCGGTCGCGGACGTCCGACCGGTTGGAGAACACCAGCACCACACGCGCGTCGTGCTGTGCCACGGCGTGCTGCTCCGCGACCGCCACGCCACGGTGGTCGGCCGGATGGTCCGCGGCGGGCGTCGACGCCGTACGGGTGCTGATGGTCATCGGGTCTTCGCTCCGCTCGTGCGTTGGTTCGCCATGACTTTAGCGGTCGATCCGTGGCGCTGGTTGATCGCGTACCCCTGGGTCTGGCGAAGGCTACCGACCGACACCCGCCGACGGCGCTTGGTTGGACCGCGGTGGCGCGGATTCGCCGGACGGTCGCGCCGGCTGGGCCTGAGCCGGGGCCGACTCCGCGGCCGGATCGTCCATCATCGGGATGCCGGTCGCCGCGGACCAGGCCCGCTCGCGTTCCCGTTCGAGCTCGGCCGCACGGCGCTGGTCGTCGGCGTCGTCCGTCCGGTCGGCGGATGCTACCGCCACGGCGATGGCGGAGCTTGATCCACTGGCGACATCCGGCCCACTGGCGGTGGCCAATGCGGCGGCGCGAGCGGCGCGAGCCTCCTCGAGGTCCAGCCGACGGTCGACGCGACGGGCCTCCCGATCCGAGGACCGCATCCATTGAGCGACCAGTGCGGCGAGCATCACTACGGCGACCACCTCGCCGCCGGCCCACAGAATGCCGCCGGCGACGCGTTGGTCGCTCGCCGGGTTCGACCAGGCGAGATGCAGGTTCGGGTAGTAGTCGCCGGCGATCAATGTCGCGCTCTGCATGATCGTGAGGCCGAGAACCGCGTGGAATGGGGTGGACAGGATCATGAGCAACGCCCGGGCCGGGTACGGCCACCGGCCCGGCAGCGGGTCGATCCCGATCAGCGGCCAGAAGAACAGGCAGCCGACCAGAATGAAGTGCGCGTGCATGAGGTTGTGCAGCCAGTCGTGCTCGAGCGTGAGCCGGTAGAGGCTACTGAAGTAGAGGACGAACGGCGTCGCGATGTAGAGGCCAAAGCTCACCAACGGGAACGCGAGCACCCTCGCGACCCGGCTGTGCAATGCGGACACCAGCCAGCCGCGTGGCCGCGCCGGGAGGGTACGCAGAGCCAGCGTCACAGGTGCACCCAGGGCGAGGAAGATCGGCGCCAGCATGCCGAGCACCATGTGCTGGATCATGTGATCCGACAGCAGCTCGTCGTCGTACGCCCCGATGCCGCCAAGTGTGACGAACGCGATCGCTCCGATGCCGCCAACGAGAAAAACCGCGGTGCGGTGCAACGGCCATGCCACACCGCGCCGGCCAAGGCGTACAACGCCCCAGACGTAGAGCGCGGCGGCTGCTAACAGCCCAAGGGCGAGCAGCTGAAACGGTTCCCACGAAGTAAACGCCGACACGCCAGTGAACGGCGGGAGTTCGGTGTCGGCGTGGGCGTAGAGCACCCCGGCAGGATATGCCCGATAACCTTCGGGCCGGCCGCCGGGCCGCGACACCTGAGGCGAGATCGCGACCCCGGCGCCACGGCGCGCTCTACGGGGGCAATAATGTCCGCGTGACTGCGGCCTCAACCTCATTCGACCAGAGTCGGGTGCATTCCCTCACCAGACCGAACATGGTCAGCGTCGGGACCATCATCTGGCTCTCGAGCGAGCTGATGTTCTTCGCGGCACTGTTCGCGATGTACTTCTCGATTCGCGCCGCGGCCGGACCTGCGTTCTGGCACCTACATACCGAGCACTTGGACGTGGCGTACGCGTTGCCGTTCACGCTTGTCCTGATCTTCTCCTCGGTGACCTGTCAGATCGGCGTGTTCCGCGCGGAAAAGGGCGACGCGTTCGGGCTGCGACGCTGGTTCACGTTCACGTTTGTCTTGGGCCTGATCTTTGTGCTCGGCCAGGCGAACGAATACCGGATGCTCGTGCACGACGGCATCAAGATCAACACTGACGGCTACGGCTCGATGTTCTTTTTGACCACGGGTTTCCACGCTCTGCACGTCAGCGGTGGTCTGCTCGCGTTCATCATCTTCATGATCCGTACGACCATGGGCCGTTTCACGCCCGCGCAGGCGACGACGGCGATCGTGGTGTCGTACTACTGGCACTTCGTCGACATCGTATGGATCGCGCTGTTCGCCATGATCTATCTGCTGCGCTGATCCCCGCGCGCGAGCACCCGCCGCCGTCTCGGCTTGGCATCGCCGATCGCCAACCACGGGCGGCCACCGCAAGCACCCGCACCGACCGACAAAACCAGACGAGATGCGAGCGCCCCGCACATAATTCAACAAGGTGAGGTCATGACCGCTTCTCCACCCGACAAACCCCGAGCGCGTGGCACCGCGCGTCGGGCCACGCAGTCTCGCCTTCGGCGTCGCGTCGGCGCCGCGGCACGGATGATCGCGGCCCTGGCGCTCGTGGGCTCCGTCTACGCCGCGTTCGTTCCGGGTGGGGCGGCACAGGGCGCTCCCGCACCGTCCTCCGATGTCTCGGCCGGCAAGACGCTGTTCGACACGAGCTGCATCACATGCCACGGCGCCAACGCCCAAGGTGTGGCGGGGCGCGGGCCGAGCCTGATCGGCGTCGGTGACGCGTCGGTGGAGTTCCAGGTCAGCACCGGACGCATGCCGGCCGCCGGTCAGTCCGCGCAGGAAATCGAGAAGCAGCCGGTCTTCGACGAGACGCAGGCACAACAGATCGGTGCCTACATCCAGTCGCTTGGTGGCGGTCCTCAGTTGCCGGAAGGCAACGATCTGAGCAACGGCGGCAACATCGCGCAGGGCGGCGACCTGTTCCGGGTCAACTGCTCGTCCTGCCACGCCTTCGGCGGCGGCGGCGGCGCACTGTCGTCCGGCAAGTTCGCGCCGACCCTTGCCAACGCAACGGACCGTACGATCTACGCGGCGATGCTGTCCGGACCGCAGAACATGCCGGTCTTCGGCGACAACCAGATCAGCCCGCAGGAGAAGCGCGACATCATCGCGTACATCCAGAACCTGAAGTCCGACCCGGCCCCCGGCGGCCTGTCCATCGGACGGGTCGGCCCGGTCGCGGAAGGCCTGGTGATCTTCCTCGTCGGCATTGTGGTCCTGTTGTTCGCGATGCTGTGGATTGCGGGGAAGTCATGAGCGAGCGCGAGCGAGCGATCAGGAATGCCCAGCGCACTAGTGCCTCATGCGCGGCCGATGCGAAGCGAGGACGGGCATGAGCACGCACTCGGGTTTGCACGCCGCCGAAGCGGACAACGAGGAGTTCGACCACACCGATCCGCGGCTGTCGCGCTTCGACCTGGTCAAGGAGGGCGCGCGCCGGGACGGCGTGCAGCTCGTCTACTACGCGCCGCGGTTCCCGGTGCCGGGCACCCGACGCGAGGCGCGCGTGGTGCGCGCGGTGGGACTGCTCTTCTTCCTCTCCGGCCTGTTCGCGACCGCGTTCGTGGTGGCCTACATCTGGTGGCCGTGGCGCTACCAGGACGGCTCGAACCTGAGCAAGCTCTACACGCCGGTGCTCGGCGTGAGCCTCGGTCTCTCGCTCGCCTGCCTTGGGCTGGGCTTCGTCGCGTGGGGCAAGAAGCTGCTGCCCGAGGAGATCGCGGTCCAGGATCGACACGACGGCGGGTCGCCGGCCGACGAGAAGAAGCTGACCGGCGAAACCATGCTGAACATGGTCGACGAGCTCGGCATCAAGCGGCGTCCGTTGCTCGCCAAGACGGCGCTGCTCGGCATGTTGCCGCTCGGCGCGGTCGCGGTCGCGCCGCTCATCGGCGGTCTGATCAAGAACCCGCACAAGCCCGACATTCTCTTCCACACGGGTTGGGATCCCAGCCTCAACAGCGGCCATCCGATCGCGGTCTGCCGCGAGGACGGTACGAAGATCCGCCCGGAGGACGTGAGCATCGGCGGCCAGATGACCGTGTTTCCCGGCATCTTCAACACCGACGGCGACTTCGTCGGGGCGTCCAACGACTTCGCCGACTCGCCGACGCTGCTCATCCATCTGCGCCAGGACGACGCCCAGGTGCTGCGGTCGAATCTCGTGCACGTGCCGATCAACGAGCAGAACACGTGGGGCAACTTCGTGGCGTACTCGAAGATCTGCACGCATGCGGGCTGCCCAGCGAGCCTGTACGAGCAGCAGACCAACCGCCTGCTCTGCCCCTGCCACCAGTCGCAGTTCAACATCCTGGACAACGCGCGACCCATCTTCGGCCCGGCCACCCGGCGCCTGCCTATGCTCCCGCTCACAGTCGCCGACGACGGTTTCTTCTACGCTAAGAGTGACTACCAGGTGCCCGTTGGCCCCGGATTCTGGGAGCGGCCGTGAAAAAGCCCAAGATTGACCTCGCGGCGCTTCCCGGCGAGCAGGCCACCGCGATCGACGACCGCTACCAAATCGCGACGCCGCTGCGCCGACTGTTCAACAAGGTCTTCCCGGACCACTGGTCGTTCCTGCTCGGTGAAATCGCGCTCTATTCGTTCATCGTTCTGCTGCTGACCGGTACGTTCCTCGCCCTGTTCTTCGACCCCTCGATGGAGGAAGTCAAGTACAACGGCAGCTACGTGCCGCTGCAGGGCATCACGATGTCCCGGGCCTACGAGACGACGCTGAACCTGTCGTTTGACGTACGCGGCGGACTCGTCATGCGGCAGATGCACCACTGGGCCGCGCTGCTGTTCATGGCCGCGATCGTCGTACACATGCTGCGGGTGTTCTTCACCGGCGCGTTCCGCAAGCCACGCGAGCTGAACTGGATCATCGGAATCAGCCTCTTCTGGCTCGGCTTCACCGAGGGCTTCGCCGGCTACTCGCTGCCCGACGACGCGCTGTCCGGAACCGGCCTGCGGATCGCGGACGCGATCATGCTCTCCATCCCAGTGGTCGGCTCCTGGGTGACGACATCGCTGTTCGGCGGCGAGTTCCCGGGCATGGTCATTCTGCCGCGGCTCTACATCCTGCACGTGTTCCTGTTGCCCGGCATCATCCTGGCGTTGATCGTCGTGCACCTCGCGCTGCTGGTTAAACAGAAGCACACGCAGTGGCCGGGCCCCGGCCGGACCGAGCACAACGTGGTCGGCATCCGCATGTTCCCGGCGTTCTCCGTCAAGGCCGGCGGATTCTTCATGATCGTCTTCGCGATGATCGCGCTGCTCGCCGGCCTGTTCCAGATCAACCCGATCTGGCTGTTCGGGCCGTACAAGGCGTCGGTCGTGTCGGCCGGCAGCCAGCCCGACTGGTACGTCATGTTCCTCGACGGCTCGACCCGTCTGATGCCGGCCTGGGAGTTCCGTGGCAGCTTCTTCGGCTACGGCCACTACACGTTGCCGCCACTATTCTGGCCGACGGTCGTGCTGCCCGGCCTGCTAACCGTACTGCCGATGATCTATCCGTTCCTCGAGGCGCGCTTCACGAAGGACAAACAGGCGCACCACCTGCTGCAGCGCCCACGTGACGTACCCACACGGACGTCGCTCGGCGCCATGGCGGTCACGTTCTACCTGGTGCTGCTGCTGTCCGGCGGCAACGACGTCATCGCGGACAAGTTCGACATCAGCCTGAACGCGATGACCTGGATGGGCCGCATCGGTCTGCTGATCCTGCCGCCGCTGGCCTATTGGGTCACCCACCGGGTCTGCCTCGGCTTGCAGCAACACGACCGGGAGGTGCTCGCGCACGGCATCGAGACGGGCATCATCAAGCGGCTGCCCGATGGTCGCTTCGTCGAGGTGCACCAGCCGCTCGCCGAGCCCGACGAGCACGGTCACATCCAACTCGAATACGAGGGATGGGTGGTGCCGAAGAAGATGAACCGCGTCGGCGCGCTCAAGCCGACGGTTCGCGGCTTCTTCCGGCCCGTCGAGGACCACCCGGAAGAGCAGGAGATCGAGGCGGCGAAGCACCAGGAGCTCACGAGCGGTCCGCGCCGCTGATTCGCGGGTACGCCCACGAGGCACCGTACGAGGCCCCGGTCACGTCGACCGGGGCCTCGCGGCGTCTCACGCCAGCGCGGCGTCTCACGCCAAGGCTGGTGCCATCTCAGTGCCCGTTGTCGAACAGCGCTGCGTAGCGATCCAGGTAGAGCGGCCAGCCCTGGTCATGGGCGACACCGTCGCGCACGGCCTGCCAGCCGGGGCCGTGCCGGTCGATGTGACGATGCTCTAACTCGACCCGGGTGCGGTGCGGCGTCTCAGCGGTGAACCTGACCTCGACCTCGCTTGTGTTGTCCGGTTCGCTCTCGACCTGCCACTGCGGGCTGATGTCCCAACTGAAGACGACTCGGTTCGGTGGTTCGTAAACGAGGACCCGCGCCCATCGGCACTCGCTGCCATCCACGCCGCGGTCGTAGATATGGCCACCAACCTTCGGCTCGAACACCGTTTCCGCGATCGCTGCGGCCAGCAGGTTGTGCTCAGGTGGCTTGAAGTCACCGAACCGCTCGGTAAACACGGCGAAGGCCCGGTCGATCGGTGCCTCGACGACGATCTGTCGGCGTACCACCGTGTCTGCTGCCTGGGTCATTGGTTCTCCTCGGTCGAATCGTTCACGACGTCCTGATATCCCTCGAGGGCCCGGTTCCAGAACGTCTCGAGCTGATCGCGCAGCGCGGCGACACCCGCCGGGTTGAGCCGATAGACCCGCCGGTTCCCGGCGGCACGATCGGTGATCAGCCCAGCCTCTTTGAGGATCTTCAGGTGTTGCGAAACAGCCGGTCGGCTGATCGGGAACGCCCGGGCCAGCTCGCCGACCGCGGACGGCTGCTGGGCCAGGCGCTCGACGATGGCGCGCCTGGTCGGATCGGCCAATAGTTCCCAGCCGTCGGCGGGTTGGTAAGTTGGCATTGACGGTAAGCTACAACTTACGGTTGAACTCGTCAAGACTCGGCCGACTCGCGTGGCGCTGCGCGCCATCAAACATCCCTTCGGATAGCGGAGGCCTTCGCGCGCCGTTAACGTGATCTTGGCACTACCGTCACATCAGCTTGTACGAGGAGGCGCACGTGACGCAGCCGTACGTGATCCGGCCGATCGGCCTCGTCGAGTCGCCGCTACGCGACCGTGAGTCGGCACCACGGCAGGGCGACGAAGGTGCACCCGACGCGTGGCTGGTGTTCGAGCCGAGTGTTGGCGAGGCGTTGGGCGACCTCGAGCCGGGTACGGACGTCATCGTGTTGACCTGGCTCGATCGCGCGGATCGCGACGTGCTCGCGGTACGCCCGCGTGGCGACTCGTCGCGGCCGTTGACCGGCGTGTTCAGCACACGCTCGCCGGATCGGCCGAATCCGATCGGACTCCACCGCGTGACCATCGCCACGATCGACGGCCTGCGCGTGCTCGTGCGCAACCTCGAAGCTCTCGACGGAACGCCGATCGTCGACGTCAAGCCGGTGCTCGGCGATCCGGCCGAGCGCTAACCCCGTCGTCGCGGCGATTTGCTCGGGCCACACCCGCTGACCCGACGTCCCGCCAACGAGACGTCGCGTCGATCGCTGGCCCACGCCCAGGCGAGCTCATCCAGAAGGACGGCGCTCGTCACGATTCGGTCACTATACGCGGCGGGTATACGCGCGATGTATACCGTCGATGTAGTGTCCCCGTCATGAGCGTTCCCGTCACACTGCTGGGCCTGCTCGAGCGCGAGCCGAGCCACGGATACGACCTGAAGCGGGACTACGACCTCTATTTCGGACGGGGCAAGCCGCTGCCCTTCGGCCAGGTCTACGCCACGCTCAGCCGTCTCGCCCGGGACGGCAAGGTGGTGATCAGTGAGGTCGGGCCGGGCGAGGGCCCGGATCGCAAAAGGTACATCATCACCGAACTCGGGGCGACCGAGGTCCAGACCTGGCTGAGCGAACCGATCGAGCCGGAACCACACCTGCAGACCGTGTTGTTCGCCAAGGTCGTGCTGGCGCTCATGCTCGGTCGCCCGGCCGAGCAGTATCTCGATACGCAACGCGTCGCGCACCTGCAGCGGATGCGCGAACTCACCGAGATCAAGCGCACCGGCAGCCTGATGGACGCGTTGCTGGCCGACCACGGCCTGTTCCACCTCGAAGCCGACCTGCGATGGATCGAACTGACCGCCGCGCGGCTCGATGCCCTCGCGGCCGACGTGCTGGCCAAGGACATCCGGGGCAAGGATGTCCGGGACAAAGATGTCCAGGCACGGCAATCCGAGCCAAGACCAGCCCAGGCAAAGAACATGGCAAAGGACGCGCGCTCATGACCGACGTAGAAGTCTCCCCCGTACGCCCCATCATCGAGGCGCGTGACGTCGCGCTGTCGTTCGGCGAGACACCGGCCCTTCGAGGAGCCACGCTGTGCGCGTCACGCGGCGAGGTACTCGCCATCATGGGACCAAGCGGGTCGGGTAAGTCCACGCTGCTGCACTGCCTGGCCGGGATCCTGGTGCCGGACGGCGGACAGGTCTGGTTTGACGGTCGCCGTCTCGACACCCTAGCCGAGACGGAACGAAGCGCGTTGCGTCGCGACCACTTCGGCTTCGTGTTCCAGTTTGGCCAACTCATCCCCGAGCTGACTGCGGAGGAGAACGTCGCGCTGCCGCTGCTTCTCGGCGGAGCGCGCCGATCGGCCGCGTTGGATGCTGCCCGGCCGTGGTTTCCCCGACTCGGCCTCGATGGGCTCGAGGGCCGACGATCCGGCGAGTTGTCGGGCGGCCAGGCGCAGCGCGTCGCGCTGGCTCGCGGTCTGGTCGCCGGTCCGAACGTACTCTTCGCCGACGAACCGACCGGTTCGCTCGACTCGCTCGCCGGCGAGCAGGTCATGGATCTGCTCGTGAGCGCTGCTCGAGATCAGGGCATCACGGTTGTCCTCGTGACCCACGAACCGCGCGTCGCGGCGTACGCAGACCGTGAGGTCATCGTGCGCGACGGGCGGGTGTCCGCGTACGCATCGGGTCGGGTTGCCTCATGATCCGGTTCGGACTTCGACTTGCCGTTGCCGGCGGCCGGGAAGCCGTGACGCGGCTGGTTGTCGTTGCCCTCGCCGTCGGTCTCGGCGTCGGGCTGCTGTTGGCCACGCTCAGCGGCATCAACGCGGTGAACACGCAGGACGCGCGTTACGCCTGGTTCAACCCCGGCGTGCAGACGACCCCGGTCAACCCGACGGACGCCGTCAATCCGATGTGGTGGCTCGCCCGGCCCGATTTCTTCGACGGTCAGGAGATCGGTCGCGTCGATCTGGCCGCAACCGGGCCGGTGTCTCCGATTCCGCCCGGCATCACGCAAGTGCCGGGTCCTGGTCAGTACTACGCGTCGCCGAAGCTGAGTGAGTTGCTCGCCTCGACGCCGGCGACCGAGCTTGCCGACCGGTTCCCCGGACACCAGATCGGCACCATCGGCCCGGCTGCGTTGCCGGCACCCAACTCTCTCGTCATCGTCATCGGCCGAACGCCGACGGAGATGTCGCGTCTGCCCGGCGCATTCGAGATCAGCAGGATGCAGACAGCAATCGATGCCCCGCGCGCCGAGGGCTTCAAGCTCGTCCTTGCCGTCGTCGCCGCGGCGCTGCTGTTCCCGGTACTCATCTTTATCGGCACCGCGGCGCGGCTGGTCGCGACGCGGCGGGAGCAGCGGTTTGCGGCCATGCGTCTGGTCGGCGCGACGCCCGGCCAGATCTCCAAGATGTCGGCGGCCGAATCGACCGCGGCGGCCACGATCGGCACGGCCATCGGCTTCGGGGCGTTCCTGTTGACGCGGCATTGGCTCGCCGGCATCCCGTTCACCGGCGTGCCGTTCTTCCCGAGCGATCTGTCGCTCAACCTGGCCGACATACTGCTGGTCGCGCTCGGCGTGCCGGCCGCCGCCGCAATCACCTCGCGGCTCGCGCTTCGGCGGGTACAGATTTCACCGCTCGGCGTGTCCCGACGCGTGACGCCGCGGCCGCCTCGTGCCTACCGGCTGATCCCAGTCGCGGTCGGCATCCTTGAGCTCGCGTATTTCGATGGCCGCCGGCCGCACACGACGAATGGTCAGGTGGTGGCGTTCCTGTCCGGGATGCTCGTGGTGATGGCCGGGCTGGTCGTGGCCGGTCCTTGGCTGACGATGGTCGGCTCACGACTCGTCGCAATTCGCTCGCGCCGACCGGCGACGCTCATCGCCGCACGACGGCTCGCCGATAACCCGAGTGCCGGCTTCCGCTCGGTGAGCGGCCTGGTTTTGGCGCTTTTCGTGGCGACCGTTGCGGTCAGCACGATCACGACGATCGTGGCGAATCGCGGCACCAACCGTAGCGGCAACTCGGCCACCGTGATGTCGATGATGTACCCGCCGAGTGGGCGCAACGCACCGACGTCGGTACCCGGCTCGGTCACCGCTGCGCTTCGTGCCACCGACGGCGTGCGGAGCACCGTGACCGTGCACAACAACCCCGACCAGCCGCCTCCCGACGCGGCGCCGCCAACGGTCGTGCAGCGTCGTGGCGGCGGCGCGGGACGTGGCCTGCCCGAAATAACCGGCACGGATCTTCCAGGCCTCGTGTCCTGCGCCGACCTCACTCGGACGCCGTCACTCGGTCGGTGCGCGCCCGGCGCGAGCGTCGCCTACGTCGACCCGACATTCCAGATACCGTCGGCGGCAACGCAAAACCAACCGTCGTCGAAAATCACCTGGCCGACCGCGCCGGAGTCCGTCGCGCAGCTGAATCAGTTGCCGCTGCTGTCACTCTCGGTCGTAACGGACGGCTCGAAGTCCGCCCTCGAGCACACCCGTACCGTTCTCGAGACCGCGTACCCGACCAGTCAGCAACCGCCGGCGACCGATGACGACTTCAGCGTCGACGCCTCGAACACGCTGACGTCGTGGCAGCAGCTCGCGAACGTGGCCATCCTGACGAGCCTGGTCGTCGCCGGCTGCAGCCTCGCGGTCAGCGTCGCCGGTGGGCTGGCCGAGCGGAAGCGTCCGTTCAGTCTGCTTCGCCTCAGCGGTGCGCCGCTCGCGCTGCTGCGCCGCGTGGTGACACTGGAGACGGCCGTGCCGCTGCTCGCCGTTGCGGTGGTCGCGATCGGTGTGGGGTTCCTGGCCGCCAACCTGTTCCTTCGGGCGCAGTTGCAGTACACGGTGCGGCCACCGGGAATCGCCTACTACGCAACCGTCGCGGCCGGCCTCGTCGCGTGCCTCGGGATCGTGGCCGCCACCATGCCGATGCTCCGGCGCATGACCGGGCCGGAGACGGCCCGCAACGAGTGAGCGGGCGCCGAGGGTCCGGCCAACTTCACTGAGGTTGCGGTCATTTCGCGCGCGGAGGCAGCAACGTCCGTGACGTTGCGACGATCATGGGAGGGGGAGACGGACCGGCCGGACCGTCTCCCTCACGACAGCTCGGATCAGTGGGCGCGACGTGAGCCGGTGTAATACTCGAACACCAACGCGGCCGCGCTCAGCACCGTGAAGACCAAGCCCAGGATGATGATCCATACGGCCCAGTAGGCGATGCCGATCCCGGCGATGAGGGCGCACAGCGCGATGCCGAACGGCCAGTAGCTGCCCGGGCTGAAGAAGCCGACCTCGCCGGCGCCGTCGGCGATCTCCGCATCCGCGCGGTCCTCCGGCCGGAGGTCGATGCGCCGCGACACGAACCAGAAGTAGCCGCCGCACATCAGGCACAGCAGACCGGCAAGGATCAGCCCGACGACGCCGACCCACTCGACGCGATGCGGCTGCGAGTATTCCTGCGACCACCACGCATAGACGCCGCACGCCACGAACAGGAACGCCGCCACCAAGCCGAAGATCCGCCACTCACTCTTCATCGTCTATCCCTCACGGCGTCGCGGTATTGGCGGTCGGTGACGTGTCGTACGGGAACGTCGTCGTCGCGTAGGGCGCCTCGCCGATCGACTGCAACGCCTGCGGTGTGCTCATGCCCTGGCGTTTGGCGGCCAGGAACGCGGCAAACTGCGTGGGCGTCACCGATCGCAGCTCGAAGTTCATCTGCGAGTGGTAGGTGCCGCACAGCTCCGCACAGCGACCGACGTACGCGCCGGTCTTGTCGATGGTGACTTCGAACTGGTTCTGTACGCCCGGAATCACGTCGCGCTTGAACAACAGCGCCGGCACCCAGAACGAGTGGATCACGTCGTTTGAGTGCTCCGTGAACAGGATCGTCTCGTTGGTCGGCACCACAAGCACCGGGATGTACCCGCTGTCACCGATGGTGGTCAGCTGCTGGCCGGATGCGTCGACGTTGTCGGCGCCCTCGTAGCTGAACTGCCAGTTCCACTTGAACGCGGTGATCTGGACGGTCAGGTCCGGGTTCTTGGTGATCTTGTCGACGTACGTCTCCGCCGTCGCCGTGTAGAAGAACAGCACGGCGATGATGAGGAACGGAATCACCGTGTAGACAAGCTCGATCGGCAGGTTGTAGCGCGTCTGCAGCGGCAGCTCGGTGTCGGTCTTTCGCTTGTGGTAGCGGATCAGGCACCAGAAGATCAGGCCCCACACGATCACGCCGACGGTCAGCGCGGCAATTGTTGAGCCGATCCACAGGCCGTGCATCCGGCGCGCCTGCGCGGTGATTCCCTGCGGCCAGCCAAACGAGAACGCCTGGTCGATGGAACAGCCGGACAGCACGACCGCAGAAATCGCGCCGAGCGCCGCGACCGCGATGATCCTGCCGCGCCGCGACATCCGCGCCGACCGCCGGACGTGGGAATCCCTTGCGACCACCTGGTCCTGCCTCCTTAGCAGTTCCGCTGCCCGCGCGCCCGCGTGGCGGGGCGTCCTCGACGCTCGCACAGTACTCGACCAAGGTCGACGGCACGGGCCTGGGGTGGCCGGATCGATGCGCCTGCCCGAATCACCACAGCTGACGATACCGTCGGGGCGTGGCCAGGAAGGCGAACGGCGGCAACGCGCCGCACGGCTACTTCGACGCAGCGACCGCGGCACCGATGCATCCGGTCGCTCGCGAGGCGTTGCTCGCCGCGCTAGACGACGGCTGGGCCGATCCGACGAAGCTCTACGCGCCGGCGCGCCGCGCCGCCCAGTTGCTCGACGCGGCACGCGACGCCATTGCCGACTGCCTCGGCGCCCGTGCGGACGAGGTGGTGTTCTGCGCGTCCGGCAGCCATGCGGCGGCGGTCGCGATCGAGGGCGCGCGACTCGGCCGCACCGCGGTCGGCGACGTCGTCGTGCACTCCGCGGTCGAACACTCCGCCGTGCTCCGTGCCGCCCAGCAGGGCGCGTCCGTGGAGGTCGCCGTCGACCTGCTCGGCCGTGTCGACACGGACGCGTTGGCCGCCGCGGTGCGCACGCCGGGTGTCGCGGTCGCGGCCGTGCAAAGCGCCAACCACGAAGTGGGTACGGTGCAGCCGATCGCGGCCGCCTATGACGCGTGTACCGCTGCGAACGTGGCCTTGTACGTGGACGCCGCGCAAACGATTCCGTGGGAACCATTGCCGGACACCTGGTCAATCGCGTCGGCGAGCGCCGTGAAGTGGGGCGGGCCGGCCGGCGTCGGCGTGCTGGCGGTGCGGCGTGGCGTTCGCTGGCAACGACCGTGGCCGGTCGATCGGACCGATCCGTGGACGGTGTCGTTGCCAATCGCCGTCGCGGCGGCCGCGGGGTTGCGCAGCGTACGTGCGGACGCGGCGACCGAGGCGACGCGGCTCAGTGCGCTCGTCGACCGGATCCGCGCGGCGGTGGCCGCCACCGTGCCCGACGTCGAGGTGGTCGGCGACCCGGTCGACCGGGTGCCGCACATCGTCACGTTCTCCTGCCTCTACGCGGACGGCGAGGCGATGCTGCACGCCCTGGACCGGCACGGCTTCGCGGTCTCGTCCGGCTCGGCCTGTACGGCATCCACATTGCGGCCGTCACACGTACTGGCGGCGATGGGTGTTCTCACCCACGGCAACATCCGGGTATCACTGCATCCGGGCGTCCGCGACGAGGACGTCACCCGGTTCCTCGCCGTACTCCCGACGGTCGTGGCCGACATCCGTGCCGAGGCCGGAGTCAGCGACCTATGACCGAGCCCGAGATCCTCGACTGCCGCGGCCAGCGCTGTCCACTGCCGGTCATCGCGCTGGCGCGGCGCCTGCCCGCGCGACCGATCGGAGCGACGCTCCGCGTGCTCGCCGACGATCCAGCTGCCGCCGCGGACATTCCCGCGTGGTGTCGGATGCGCGGCCAGGAGTACGAGGGCTCCCCCGCCCCGGACACGTACGACGTGCGACGGGTCAGCTGACCGCTGGGACGCTGCTCAGATGACGGTCGGTCAGGCGATCGTGGCGACCAGGTGCGGACGCACCTCGTCGGCCGCGTCGTCGCCGTAGGAGAGCGCGAGCCGCTTGGTGAACTCGTCCGGGCTCACCAGATACTCCTGAGTGCCCACCGTCTCCAGGACGAGGGTGGCGAGCATCGAACCGACTTGCGCGGCACGTTCCAGCCCGAGTCCCCATGACAGCGCGGAGAAGAAGCCGGCCCGGAAACCGTCGCCGACACCGGTCGGGTCGTAGGCGTGCACCTCCTTGGCGATCGGCACCTCGACGGTGTCGATGCCCCGGCCCGTGATGCGTACGCCAAGCTTGCCCAGCGTGGTGACCCGGACACCGACCCGCTCGAGCACCTCGGCGTCGGAGTAGCCGGTCTTCGACTCGAGCAGGCCCTTCTCGTAGTCGTTCGTCAACAGATACGCCGCACCTTCGATCAGCGCCCGGACGTCCGTGCCGGACATGCGCGCGAGCTGCTGCGACGGGTCGGCGACGAAGTCGTACCCACGATCGCGACATTCCTGGGTGTGCCGGGTCATCGCAGCGGGGTCGTTCGGGCTGACGATCACGAGATCGATGCCGCCGATGCGGGCCGCGGTCGGCGCCAGCTCGATGTTCCGAGCCTCGCTCATGGCACCGGCGTAGAACGAGCCGATCTGGCACATGTCCTCGTCGGTCGTGCAGACGAAGCGCGCCGTGTGCGCGGTCTCGCTAACCAACAGCGACCCGCAGTCCACGTTGTTGCGCTCCAGCCACGACCGGTAGTCGTCGAAGTCGCGGCCGACCGCACCGACCAGGACCGGGTGAAGGCCGAGCTGGCCCATCCCGAACGCGATGTTCGGCGCGATGCCGCCGCGCCGCACGACGAGATCGTCGACGAGGAACGAAAGTGAGACCTTGTGTAGCTGGTCGGCGATGAATTGCTCGGCGAACCGGCCGGGGAAGTGCATCAGGTGATCGGTGGCGATCGATCCGGTCACGACGATCTTCATGAGGCCATCCCTGCGTACGACTCGACGGAGGCGATCAGCCTAGCGGCCTGGTCTGGGCGTCGCAGCATTGACCGGGCATCCCCGGCGGGTAAGCGCAGTCAAGCCCGCTCGCGCAGACGCGGATCGCGTCCGGCGGCGGGCTCGACGTGGGCGTCGGTAGCCGGCGGATTAGTGGAACGAATCGCCGCAGGCGCAGGAGCCCGAGGCGTTCGGATTGTCGATCGTGAAGCCTTGCGCGTCGATCCGGTCCGCGAAGTCGATCGTGGCGCCGGTCAGGTAGGGCGCCGACATGCGATCGACAACGACCTCGACGCCGCTGAACTCGTGCACGACGTCGCCATCGAGGGCGCGCTCGTCGAAGAACAGCTGATAGCGCAGGCCGGAGCAACCGCCCGGCTGAACTGCGATGCGCAGCCGGAGGTCGTCACGGCCCTCCTGGTCGAGCAGCGCCTTCACCTTCACGGCCGCGACATCGGTGAGCGTGACGGACGGTGTGGTGTCGGTCTGGTTCTCGGTCTGCGAGACGGTCACTATGTGCTCCCAAGCGAGAGGAACTGAAGTCACATCGGATCTGTACCAATACTCGCACGACGCGCCGCATTCGCCACCACTACGACGGTCCGAACGCGCGTTACGTGTGACACGGTCACGATGTGCGGTATGCGTACGATCTCATTGTTTGTCTGAATCACTCTGCCGTCCGTGACCACTGTCGCGCAAGTCGCGCGCCGAGCGCGCCAAGGCCCGCGGCCGGTTCGGCCATCGCGCGCTCCAGATCTCCGCCGTAATGATCCACCAGCGTGTACGTGTCGGTGATGCCGGCCGCGGCCGCCTCGCGCTGACCGGTCGACGACTGCCCGGCGAGCACCACACAGGGAATGCCCCGATCGCGCGCCGCGGCGGCCACCCCGGCGACCACCTTGCCGTGCAGCGACTGGACGTCGACCGAACCCTCGCCGGTGATCACCAGATCGGCTCCGTCCATTGCCGCGTCGAGGCCGGTCAGACTACGTACCAGCGCGATGCCGGGCCGAAGGTCGCCACCCAGCGCGAGGATCGCGGCGCCAAGTCCGCCGGCCGCACCGGCACCCGGACGCGCGGCGAGATCGGCGGGGCAGCCGGGCAACCCGTCGGACAACACCGCGGCGAACCGCTCTAGCGCCGCGTCGAGCGCGAGGACGTCCTCGCGGGTGGCGCCCTTCTGCGGTCCGAACATCGCCGATGCCCCGAAGATGCCGGTCAGTGGGTTGTCGACGTCCGTCGCACCGGCCAGCCGGACGGGCGGAATGACCAGCGTGCCGACGATGTCGGCGCAGCGCGCGAGCGCGGCGCCACCGCGCGGCAACGGCTGGCCGGCGGCGTCGACCGGCACCGCACCGAGTGCGGACAACATGCCAGCGCCGCCATCGTTCGTGGCCGAACCGCCCAGGCCAACGATGATCTCCTCGGCACCCGCGGCGGCGGCCGCGGCGATCAGCGCACCGAGGCCGTAGGTGGACGTCACCTTGGGGTCCCGTTCGTCCGGGGCAAGCAGGTGCAGCCCGCACGCGTCCGCGCTCTCGACGTACGCCGTCTCGCCGACCACGAGTACTTCGCCTCGGACCGGCCGGCCAAGCGGATCGACCGTGGCGACCGGGATGCGCTTGCCGGCGAGCGCCGCGTCGAGGACGTCGACGAAGCCCGGGCCGCCGTCCGATAGCGGCCGCAGGTCCAGATCGTCGGCGGGACGGGCGCCGCGCCAGCCGCCAGCGATGGCGGCCGCGACCGCGCCGGCGGTCAGCGTGCCGGCGAACTTGTCGGGGCAGATCACCACGCGCACGTCGGCTCCCTCGAGTGGGTGCAAGTTCGGACGCTACCGCCCGGCAGGCAAATCACAGGCTGCCACGGCCACATCGGCCGCACTGTCGATGGCCACCAAGGTGACGGCGACGTTCGTCACAACGCCCGCCGAGGGCGCCTGTGTCACGATGAAACCGTGACCACCTGGGTCGAACCATCGGGCACCGCAACCGCGCTGCTCCTGCTCGGCCGAGGCTCGGACGCCGGCTCGGAGCGCGGCGTCGAGTGCCCCGGCGATCTGCCACTGCCCAGCGACCCGGATCTTGTCGCGCGGGCGCGCGCCGCGAAGGCCGCACTCGGTGAGCGGGTCTTCGTTCTCGGCCACCATTACCAACGCGACGAGGTCATCCAGTTCGCCGACGTCACCGGCGACTCGTTCAAGCTCGCCCGGGACGCGGCGGCCCGGCCGCAGGCCGAGTTCATCGTGTTCTGCGGCGTGCACTTCATGGCCGAGAGCGCGGACATCCTCACCGGTGAGCACCAGCGAGTCGTGCTGCCGGACCTCGCGGCCGGCTGCTCGATGGCCGACATGGCGGCGCTCAGTCAGGTCGAGACCTGCTGGGACGCGCTGGAGTCGCTCGGCGTCGCGGAGCGCACCGTGCCGGTGACGTACATGAACTCGTCCGCCGATATCAAGGGCTTCGTCGGCCGGCGCGGCGGCGTGGTGTGTACGTCGTCCAACGCGCGCCGTGCACTCGAGTGGGCGTACCAGCACGGTGACAAGGTCCTATTCCTCCCCGATCAGCACCTCGGACGCAACACGGCGGTGCTCGAGCTGGGCTTCTCGCTCGACGACTGCGTGCTCTACGACCCGCACAAGCCGCGCGGCGGGCTGACCGACGACCAGCTGCGCGACGCGAAGATCATTCTGTGGCGCGGGCATTGCTCGGTGCACGGTCGCTTCACGCTCGACTGCGTGACACAGGTCCGCGAACGCGTACCGGGCGTGAACGTGCTGGTCCATCCGGAGTGCCGCCACGAGGTGGTCACCGCGGCCGACTATGTCGGCTCGACGGAATACATCATCCGGACCATCGACGCGGCACCTGCCGGCACCGCATGGGCGGTCGGCACCGAACTCAACCTGGTGCGCCGGCTTGCCTTGCGGCACCCCGATAAGCAGGTCATGTTCCTCGACCGTACGGTTTGCTACTGCTCGACGATGAACCGCATCGATCTGCCGCATCTGGTGTGGGCACTCGAGGAACTCGTCGCCGGCCGGGTGGTCAACCAGATCACGGTGGACGCGGCCACGGCCGACCACGCTCGCGCTGCGCTCGACCGCATGCTCGCGCTTCCGTAGGCGCCCGGCACGCGCGATTCGCCGCACGCGCCATCGCGCACGCGCCATCGCGCACGCGCCATCGCGGCCGATTGCGCCGCGGTCCGACGACGAAATGCCCAGGTAGTGCCCACTCTTGTCACCCTGCGACCACTAAGAGTCGCGGTTACTGAGATTCCCCGACCGTCACACTCGCCGTGCGATGCGACGCTGGAGTGATCGCGTTATGCTGCCCAGGCGCCTCGGCCAGCCGCCGGTCGAGCGGTCGGACAACGTCGTCGGATCGCTTGGGCCGCAACGGGCCTCAGGCAACAAACGAGCTTTCGCAGCAAACACCGGGCCGAACGGCTGTTATAGCAATCGGCACGCTATCGGCCCTGGTTCGCAATGAGTCTGGATAGCAGTGCGCTCTCGGCCGAGGTGGACTTGGCCGCCACGAACCGTTCCCCGATGGGGGTCGACCGTTGACCATCGACGCAGCCGCGCTCGCCGACGTCCGTGCCGCCCGCAACACTCGCCCGCTTGACTCCGCCGACGTCGACCTCGACGTCCTTCGGGTCCATGGCGGCGCCCCACTGCATGGGGAGATCCGGGTACGTGGCGCGAAGAACCTGGTGTCGAAGGTGATGGTCGCGGCGCTGCTAGGCGAGTCGCCGAGCAGCCTGTTCGACGTACCACGCATCCGCGACGTCGATGTGGTGACCGGTCTACTCGAGTTGCACGGCGTCAAGGTCTCCCGCGGCGAGTTCGGCGAGATCGTGTTCGATCCGTCGAATGTGGAGAGCGCCGGGGTCGACGAGATCAACGTGCACGCCGGGTCGAGCCGGATCCCGATCCTGCTGTGCGGTCCGTTGCTGCACCGGCTCGGCCGGGCGTTCATTCCCGACCTCGGCGGTTGCCACATCGGTGACCGTCCCATCGACTTCCACCTCGACGCACTCCGCCGGTTCGGCGCAATCGTCGAGAAGGCGCCGGCCGGCTTGCACCTGACCGCGCCGAACGGGTTGCACGGCACCAAGCTGGAACTGCCCTACCCGAGCGTCGGCGCGACCGAGCAGGTGCTGCTGACCGCGGTCCGCGCGGAGGGCGTGACCGAGCTGCGCAACGCCGCGGTCGAGCCGGAGATCATCGACCTGATCTGCGCGCTGCAAAAGATGGGCGCGATCATCAAGGTGCAGACCGACCGCGTCATCGAGATCGAGGGCGTCGCGCGGCTCGGCGGTTTCAAGCATCGGCCCTTGCCGGACCGCCTCGAGGCGGCGAGCTGGGCGTGCGCGGCGCTGGCCACACGCGGCGACATCACCGTTCGCGGCGCGCGGCAAGCCGACATGATGACGTTCCTCAACGTGTTCACGTCGATCGGCGGCGCCTTCGAGGTCGACGACAGCCCAGTCGACGGCGGCATCCGCTTCTGGCATCCGGGCGGTGAGCTTCGTGCGGTGGCGTTGGAAACCGACGTACATCCCGGGTTCATGACCGACTGGCAGCAGCCGATCATCGTGGCGCTGACTCAGGCAAACGGCCTGTCGATCGTGCACGAGACGGTGTACGAGCGCCGGCTCGGCTACACCGAGGCGCTGAACGCGATGGGCGCCACGATTCAGGTCTATCGCGACTGCCTCGGCGGCACGCCCTGCCGTTTCGGCCGGCGCAACTTCAAGCACTCCGCGGTGATCGCCGGGCCGAGCAAGTTGCACGCCGCCGATCTCGTGATCCCGGACCTGCGCGGCGGCTTCAGCCATCTCATCGCCGCGCTGGCCGCCGAGGGCACGTCACACGTGTTCGGCGTCGACTTGATCAACCGCGGGTACGAGGATTTCGAAGCGAAGCTCAGCGCCCTCGGCGCCGACGTAGACCGCGTTGAGCGCCAGAGCTGAGCGGCGCATCTCAGCGCCCGGACCGGACTGCCCGACCCGAGTGCGGGTCTGAGCCCGACGCCGGGCGTCCCGCAGCCGTTGGGCCCGCGGTGACGGTTCGGCTACCCTTCTTTGGTGCCCACGCTGTTTCGCCGCAAGTCCACCGCCGCCGTGATCGAGGAGACCGACACGCAGGAGGCGGTGGTTACCGAGCGCCACAGCCGCGCTTATACGCAGAGCAAGCGCGAACGTGGCCTCACGACGCCGAAGCGTGCCGGCGCGAACCCGAGACGGCCGGGGCCATCGACCGGGTCCGGACGGGGCGGCCGCGGCAGTGGCGGCGGGGACGCGCGCGCGACGGCCAAAGAGAAGCGCCTCGAAGAGCGCAGCGCAATGATGCGCGGCGAAGAGTGGGCGCTGCTCCCCCGCGACCGCGGACCCGAGAAGAAGCTCGCGCGCGATCTCGTCGACTCGCGGCGCAACGTCGGCTCGCTCGTGCTCGGCGCGCTCATCGTCATCGTGTTGCTGTCCCTCGGCAGCCCGGGCCTTGCCGCGCTGGCCGATCTGTTCTTCCTCTTCCTGCTGCTGCTCATCGCGATCGACTCGGTGTTCCTGTGCCGGCGGCTCCGCAAGCTCGTCCACGAGCGACTGCCGAACACCGAGCCGCACTGGCGCAAGCTCTACACGTACGCGATCCTGCGCTCGACGAGCTTCCGGTTCCTGCGAGTACCGCGACCGCAGTTCAAGCCGGGCACCAAGATCTGAGTCGGTCGCCGAGCACGACCCTCGGCCTCACCCGCGTACCCATCCCGTGCCACCCGGTTGCCGGCTGATCACCCGGTAGGTTCACGTCTCACAACGAAGATCTCGTGAAGGGTCGTGCGGCGGTGCGGATCGGATTCGTGTTACCGATGGGCGAGGACACCCGGCCGGGCGTACCCGCGACGACGTCCGAGGTGTTGGCACTGGCCGACGCCGTGGAGTCGGCCGGTTTCGACTCGGTGTGGACGTTCGACCACCTGCTGGTTCAAGAGGACGGCAAGCCACCCGCCGGTACGTGGGAGGCGTGGACGATGCTGACCGCCATCGCCGCCCGTACCCAGCGGGTCGGGCTCGGCGTGCTGGTGTCCTGCACCGGCTTCCGTGAGCCGATCATCACTGCGAAGATCGCGCACACGCTGCACGAGATCAGCGACGGCCGCCTCACACTCGGGCTGGGCGCCGGGTGGCACAAGCCCGAGTACCGCGCTTTTGGCATTCCGTTCGATCACAAGATCGACCGGTTCGAGGAAGCCATCCAGATCATCGGAGCGTTGATCCGCGACGGCCACAGTACGTTCACCGGGCGCTACTACCGCACCGTGGACGCCCCACTGCTCCCCGCGGTGCCGGGTCGGTCGCGCCCGCCGGTCCTCGTAGGGGGTCGCGGCCCGCGCATGCTGGAGTTGATCGCGCAGCACGCGGACGTGTGGAACACCGCCTGGTTCGGCGTACCGGGCGATAAGTTCTCGGCGCAGCGCGATGCGATGCGCGCGGCCTGTGGCAAGCACGGCCGTGACCCGGATTCGCTGGAGGTCAGCGTCGGCGTCTACGTGAAGGCCGACGATGCCGCGGCCGACGCGCCCGGCGTTGCGCCGACCGAGGCGGCGATGCGTGACGCTATCGTCGCGTGGCGGGCGACGGGCGTTGACGAGATCCTCGTCCTCCTCGATCCACCCACCCGACCGCGCCTCGAGATGCTGGCCGCTGCGATGGCGGCCGCGTCGGCGGGCGCCTGAATCGTCGCCCCGACGTCCGGCGTGCCGCCGCGCAAATGGCGGCTCCGCGGCGCCCGAGATCAGGCCGGCAAGAGGTCACGGAGAGCCGGCGCTTCGCCGTTGGTAGAGCCGCGCCACGACGTCCTCGATGTCCGGCTCGATGACCGAGAGATCACGCAACGACGCCACCGACGCGACGCACGCCACCAACGCGCCGGCGTTTGCTCCGTCCTGCAGCCCGAACTCGAGCCGCTGACCGTCCGGCGAGACGACGTCCAGCGTCACACCGTCGGCCAGCCCGCCGAGCGCGGCCGCGATCGCGTGGTGGTCGGCGCCGATCGGTGCGTCCAGGTCGACCACTACCCGCCGCCGGGACTGATAGCGGGCATGCAGCTCGGCGAGTGTCCCGTCGTGCACGACGTGGCCGTGGTCGATCACCACGAGCCGTTCGCACAGTCGCTCGATGTCCGCGAGATCGTGCGTGGTCAGCACGAGCGTCGTGTCACCTCGTGCGCCAATCGACGCCAAGAACCCGCGCACCGCCTGCTTGCTCACCACATCGAGGCCGATCGTCGGCTCGTCGAGGAAGAGTACGGCCGGCCGGTGCAGCAGCGCCGCGGTGATCTCGCCGCGCATCCGCTGACCGAGCGACAGCTGGCGCACCGGCGTCGCTTCGAACTCGTCGAGCCCCAGCAGCGACCGGCATTCGGCGAGCCGGGCCGCGTGGTCGGCGGCCGGCACTCGATAGACGTGCCGCAGCAGATCGAACGAGTCACGCAACGGCAGGTCCCACCACAGTTGGGAACGCTGTCCGAAGACGACCCCGATGCGGCGGGCGAGCCGGGTGCGCTGCGCCACCGGGCGGAGCCCGCACACCGTCACCGAACCGCCGGACGGCGTCAGCACACCGGTCATCATCTTGAGCGTGGTGGACTTGCCGGCACCGTTCGGTCCGATGTAGCCGACCATCTCACCGGGCTCGATCACGAGATCGATGCCGTCCACCGCCGCCACCGTCCGGCGGATCCGCCGCAACCGGCCGGCCTTCTCGGAGACCGTGAAATCCTTGCGCAGACCGTGCGCCTCGATGATCGCGGTCACGAGCCGGTGCTCCGGTAGTGGCGAACGCCGGTGCGCCAAACGAATCCGGCCGCGCCGCACGCCAGCGCCGCGATGGGAATCGACAGCCAGCCGGCCCAATCTGGCAGTCCGAGCGGGTCTGCGCGACCGAGCATGGTCAGCGCGGGATAGTAGGCGATGAACGCGAACCCGAGTCCGATCGCGAACACGCGCCGGAAGAACTGGCCGTAGACGGTCATCGGGTAGTTCGTGAAGTCCCGTCCGCCGTAGGTGAAGCCGCTGCCGAACTCGCCGGAGTCGATCCACCAGAAGGCGACGGTCGCGGTCATCACGAAGATCGCCGCGAACAGCGCCGCGCCCGCGATCGGCGTAAGGATGATCATCGCAACCGTCTGCGCCGACCATCGCAGATGGACAAGGCCGGCGGCCACCCCGAGCACCGCGACGCCTTCCAGGACACGACCGACCCGTCTGGTCTGCATGTCGATGCTGACCAGCTGGGGCAGCAGCGACAGCGGCCGGACCAGCAGCGAGTCGAGCTGGCCGCTACGGATGATCAGCCGCAACTGCTCGATCGATCCCACGATGACGTCGGCAAGTGAGAACGAAAGGCTCGCGATGGCCGACATGAAGAACGCATCGCGGAACGCGAACCCGCCCAGCACCGAGGTCACGTTGAAGAGGACAAGCACGGTGACGAGGTCCATCGCGGTGAACGTCATGCCGGACACCGCGTCGATCCAGAACGACGTGCGATAGCTCAGCTGCGCGCGCACCTGAGCCCGCAAGATCCGCTGGTACGGCCGGAAGCGCTCGCCACGTGTGCCCGCTCCGCGCGTCGCCGCCAGCTCCGCTGCCTCAACCACCCTGCACGACCAGTCGATGTTCACCGCGGCGCTGCACGGCGGCAGCGAGCGCGACCATCGCGACCGCCCAGACCGCCTGCAACGCGACGAGTCCGACCGCGTTCGCGCCGGTGGACCGTTCCGAAATGACGTCCAGCGGCGTCTGGAGCAGCGACGGGAACGGGGTCGCGATCCACAACGTGGTCGCCAGCCAGTCAGGCAGGAAGCGCAGCGGGAAGTAGAGGCCGCCGAGCACCGAGCACGCGAGCGACCAGGCTGCCTGCGGACCACGACCGTCGAGCAGCCAGTACGCGGCCGCGTTCACGACGTACCGACAGCCGAAGCACGCGATCACCGCGAGCACGATGGACAGTGCCCCGAGCGGATAGGTCGCGACACGCCGCGGCAGGTAGAAGTCGAACGCGATAGCACCGACCGCGACCGGCGCGGCGAACCGGGTCAGCAACGAGAACGCGGCACGCCCAAGGTCCGCGGCGAGGTACGCCGGCACCGGCGGCACCGGGCGCAACAGATCCGAGACGATGGCACCGGTGCGGATCCGCGAGCCGAGTTCGGTGTCGCCCCAGATGCCGATCGTCGCGATCATCCCCTGGCCGACCCAGACGTACGACACGAGTTGCGCGCCGCCATATCCGGCCACCGTGCCGCCCGCGCTGGACGCCACCGCGAGCATGACGTAGCAGCGCAGGAAGCCGAACACGGTGTTCGTGAAGATTCCGGCCAAGGTCGCTTGGCGATAGGTGGAATATCGTCGGAAACCGGTCTTGGCCAAAACGACAAAAGTCTGTAAGTGTATGTGCGACCGGTCAGCCGGCCGACGGGCCGCGGTGGCGGTGATCGAAGGCAGCACGTACCCTCCTTCCGCACCGGGCCCGCGAAAGACTAGCGGCCCGGTGTCTGGCTGTGCACGTGAGAATTGCGAAAGGGGGTGACCGTGAGCGACGACGAGCGCGACCAGCGCCCCCGATCGGCCGTACCCGCGTGGGCACGCGTGCCGACCATGCCGTGGAAGCGGGTCACCCCAAAGGGCGAAGAGGACGAGTCGGACGAAGGCGCCGACGGTCGCGCCCGATCCGTACCACTGCCGCCCGGTGCCGGGCGTGCCTCGGTGCCCGTGCAACGCGGCGGACCACGGCAGGCACCGGGATACGTCGACGATGATCGGCGCGGGTACGACGACGACCGGCGCGGGTACGACGACGATCCGCGCGCGTACGGACGGCCGCGCAGCCCGGAGGCGTACCCGCCCGGCCCGTACCCGCCTGGGTTTGCCCAGCCCGGACCAGGACGGCCGCCGGCTTACCCGCACAGCGGCCCGCCCTACCCGCCGGCGCCGGCGCACCCACATCCCGGCGGCGCGCCACACCCGCAGAGCGGTCCGCCCTATCCGCCAGCGCCGGGGCGCCCGATGCGCGGCGGGCCACCCGGACCACCCGGCGGCGCACCGCCAGGTGCCGGGGCACCGCATTCACCGGGTGGCCCACCGGGATCGCCGCATCCGGACAGCGCGCCACCGGCACCGCGTCGGGTGAGCGGTCGCGCCGCGAAGCCACCGTCGGCCATCTTCGCCGAGCCGCCCGCGGCCATGCGCCAGTCCGCCGGCCCGCCGTTGACGCTGCCGCCGTTTGCACTGACCGATCCGACGCCGCGCGGCGGAATTGCCGCCGTCATCGCGGCAGTCCGCGACGCGGCGGCGCGGATGTCACCGCCCCGACCCGCTACGGCGTCCAGGGTCTACGGACGTCCGGCGGACCAACGTCGCGACCGCGGCGCCTTCGATGAACCGACCGACGAGGCCGCCCTTTACCGCGACGACGACGGCGACCGCTATTCGGAGGATCGCCGGGACGGTCGGCCACGTCCCGCAGACCGGGGCGAGCCGCATCGTTTCGACGACCGACGCCCCGACGACCGACGCCCCGACGACCGTCGGCGGGACGATCGCAGGCCGGCCGCGATCGTCGGCGACCCGGTCGACATGCCGGCCGCGCAAGCGCTGCTCGACCTCGGCGCGCGGGTCACCAACCGGCCCGACGCGCCACCGAGACCGGACGCGACTGAGCCGGGCGACGGCTCGTCAGACCCGCAAAACTGGTTCGCGCCGGCGAGTCCCGACGGCGATACGTCGGACGACGCCGGACGCCGTGCCACCGGGTCCGACCGCACCGGCCGAGACAGTCGGACCGACGACGACGCAGCGGTGCGACAAGCGATCCGTGACGGGGTCGCCGCACGCGGGCCGGCTTCCGCCGCGGACGCGCACCGCGACGGTGACGCACAGCGCGACGTGGACGGACAGCGCGACGGTGGCGGACAGCGCGACATTGACGAGCCGCCGATCTCCGCGCCGCCATCGCCGAACGACCCGGAGCAGATCCTCGCAAAGTTCGAGTGGACGTTTGACGCCGAGACGCTGCGTGAGAAGGTCGACGGGGACGGCGATGCGACGCTGCGCGAGATCCGCGACATGCTCACTGCCAAGGTCACCGACAATCCCGACAACGCGTCACGCGCGCGGCTGCTCAGCCTGCGCGCCGTGGTGTCTCGTGTGCTCGGCGACCTCCACATGGCGTTCGCCGACGGCAAGCTAGCGCTCGCACACGCGGAAGCCACCGGCGAGTTGCGCCGCATCGCGATCTGCCAAGCGAGGCTCGCGAGCGTGTTGCAGTGGCGGGGCGACTACACGGAGGCCGACCGGCTGTTCGCCGAGGCGAACTCGACCGAGTTGCCGAACCGGCTGCGCGGCACGATGCATTCGCACGCCGGGCGGAGCGCATACGAACAGGGCCGCTACATCGAAGCGTGCAAGCACTTCGAGGCCGCGGTGGACCTCGGCAAGGAAGAGGATCCCGAGCTGGTCGCCGCGACCGAGCTGGCCCTGGACGCGGTATTGCGGCGGGTGGTCGCCGATGGCTGGGGTCCGTTCCCACGCAGCCGCGAAGAGCTTCTGCAGATCAAGAAGCCACCGTCGCCCGCGATGGACGACGAGACCGAGCTGTGGGGCTACACCGACGCGGACGGCGAAACGGTGGTACCCGCGCGGTACGCGGACATCCAGCCGTTCCGCGATGGCGTGGCATGGGTGCGCCGCCCGGAGTCCGAGACGTGGGAGCTGGTCGACGAGAGCGGCGACACGCTCATCAAGTCGAAGGACGGATACCTCGGCGTCAGCTCGTTCTCGGGCGGCCTGGCGTGGGTGTCCCGCGACGGCAAGGGACGGTGGATCGCCGTCGACCGCAACAACAACGTCACGATCTCCACTGGCTTCGATGACGTACGACCGTTCCGGCGCGGCGTCGCAGCGGTGCGTCGGGACGGCTACTGGGGCGCGGTAGACAGCGTCGGACGCGTGATCGTGCCGTTCGCGTACGACCTGTTCGCGACCGCGTTGTCCGATGGCCGATACATCGACGGGTTCTCCGACGAGGGCCTCGCGGTGGTCGAAATCGAAGGGCTCAAGGGTGTGGTGGACCGGAGCGGGCGTACCGTCGTCGACCCAGCGTTCCAGTCGCTGGTCATCCACCCGGTGGCGTTTCTCATCACCGACGACAGCCGACGGTGGGGTGCGCTCGACCGCAAGGGCCGAATCCTCATCGACCCGACGCATCCGAGCCGTGTCTCGGTGACCCTGGAGATCGAGCGGCTGCTCGCTGACGCTCGCCCGGTCTTGTAGCCGCCCTGGAGGTTCGCGCGAATTGACCGCCAACCGCGAACCGTTCGACATGGCCGCATACGTTGACCGGTCGCGCCGCGAGAGCATCTCGAGCACGTGGTCCTCAAACGGCGTGGTGTGCCTGCGACCCACGGAGACCGCTGCCATTGCTGCGCGGATCCGCGGATACCTTTCACGAAGCTCCGGCGCGACCTGCAACGCCTCCGGCGGCGAGTGGGGCGACCCCCGTCACAAGGCGATGAGCGTTCGGCGGCCGCTTCGATAGGGTCTGCGCATGGAGTTCCGACACCTTGGCCGATCCGGCCTGATCGTCAGCGAGATCTCGTACGGCAACTGGATCACGCATGGCTCACAGGTCGAAGAGGACGCCGCCGTCGCGTGCGTCCGCGCCGCCCTCGATGAGGGCATCACCACATTCGACACCGCAGACGTCTACGCCGGCACGCGCGCGGAGGCCGTTCTCGGGCGTGCGCTTGCCGGGCAACGCCGCGAGGGGCTGGAGATCTTCACGAAGGTCTACTGGCCGACCGGCGAGGGACGCAACGACCGGGGGCTGTCCCGCAAGCACATCATGGAGTCGATCAACGGCTCGCTTCGCCGGTTGCAGACCGACTACGTCGACCTCTACCAGTGCCACCGGTACGACTACGAAACGCCGCTCGACGAGACGATGCAGGCGCTCGCCGACGTCGTACACTCCGGCAAGGCGCACTACGTCGGTGTGTCGGAGTGGAAGGCGTCGGAGATCCGTGCCGCGTTCCCGATTGCCCAGGATCTGAAGATTCAGCTCGTCTCGAACCAGCCGCAGTATTCGCTGCTGTGGCGCGTCATCGAGAGCGAGGTCGTGCCGACCTGCGAGGAACTCGGCATCGGCCAGGTCGTCTTCTCCCCGATGGCCCAGGGCGTGCTCTCCGGAAAGTACCTGCCCGGTCAGCCACATCCGGTCGGCTCACGCGCCACCGACGACAAGTCCGGCGCGAACTTCATCTCCGGCTGGCTGCGCGACGACGTGCTCGGCGCCGTACAACGCCTGGTGCCACTCGCCGACCAGGCCGGTCTCTCGATGCCTCAGTTGGCCCTCGCATGGGTGCTGCAGAACCCGAACGTGTCGAGTGCGATTGTCGGCGCGACGCGTCCGGAACAGCTGCGTGACAACGTCAAGGCAGCCGGCGTGAAGCTGGACGCCGATCTGCTGAAGGCGATGGACGAGATCGTCGAGCCGATCGTCGAACGTGACCCGGCGAAGACCGCGAGTCCGGCCCGCCGTCCGTAGCCCCGACCCGTTCCAGGACGGCACGCTCCCCCCGCCAAGAAGTTGATCGTGGCGCCCGGCTCGACCGGGCGCCACGCCCTAGTCCGAGGTCAGTGCGCGCGTGCCGGTGACGCGTTCGATCGCCGCGACCACGTGGGCGATCGACGCCCGCTCCGCCGGGGTCATTGCGTCGAGCATGCCCGCCAGTACGGCCAGCCGCCGGCGGCGGGACGCATGCAGCAGATCGCGACCGGCCGCTGTCGCCGTCACGCTCACCTGTCGCGCGTCGCTGCTCTGACGCGCGCGAATCGCGAATCCCGCTGCCTCGAGCCCGGACACGGTCGACGTGATCGTGGCCGGGCTGACGCGCTCGATGCCGGCGAGTTCGGTCATCGTCAACGGTCCGCGCACCACGATGACCGACAGCGCCGAGAGCCGCGCCGGACTCAGGCCGGACTCCGCATCGGCGCGCGACACCGCGCGCAACAGATGGATCGCCGCCGAGTGCAGGCGGTTCGCGAGGTCCTCGCGGTCGGCCACACATTCCTCCGATGTTCGGGCTTGCGGACGTTCCTTCGAACATCTAAAGTTTAGATGGTCGAAGCGATTTTGCCAAGATCTCCGAGCGGCGGTGCAGTCGCTGGAGGTCGTCGCGGGTGATGTCAGGGCGAGTGAGGCAGCCATGAGTGAGGTCGGCATGAGTGATGTGTTTGCCGCGATCGACGCGGGTGACGACGCGGCCGCGGTCGCGATGGTGACCGATGATCCCCAGATCGCCCGGGTCGTCGGCGGCGCCGATGGCGTGACGCCGGTGCTCCATGCGATGTATCGACACAAGTTTGACTTGGCCAAGGCCCTCGCCACGGCGGCCGGCAGGCTTGACTTCGCCGACGCGGCGGCGGTCGACGATGTGGACCAGGTTCGCGGACACCTCGCCGCCGGTGTCGCGCCGGATCAACGTACCGGCGACGGGTTCACGCCATTGCAGCTCGCTGCGTACTTCGGCGCGCCGGCGGCCGCCGCGGAGCTGATCCACGCAGGTGCCGACGTCAACGCGATCGCCGAGAACCCGCTGCGCATCCAACCGCTGCACGCCGCGACATCCGGTGGGCATACCGACGTCGCCATTTTGTTGATCGACGCCGGCGCCGAGGTGGGCGGCAAGCAACGCCACGGCTGGACGCCACTGCATTCCGCGGCGGCGAACGGCAACGCCGTACTCGTCGATCGGTTGATCGCGGCCGGCGCGGACGGTCACGCGACGAATGACGACGGCCATACGTCGGCTGATGTCGCTGCCGAGCACGGTCACGAGGACATCGCAGCACGACTCCGCTGATGAGAATCCATGATCTTGGTATCAATCGCGGTATCATCGTAGTCATGCCGATGACGTTACGGCTGACCGACGATGAGACTGCGGCGCTGCGTCGACGGGCGGCGATCGAGAAGCGTTCGATGCAAGAGGTGGCGCGCGCCGCGATCCGCGAATACGTCGAGCAGCACAGCCGCACCGAGTTGCTTGACCGAGTGCTGGATGAGGAGATCCCTCGCTACGCGGAGGCGCTGCGCCGGCTTGGCGAATGATTTATCTGACGCTGAGCGACCTGTTTCGCGTCGCCGTGCGTGTGCTCGGTGAGGAACCGACGGTACGAGACTTCGGTCTGCTTGAGTCCGCGCTCGCTCGGCCGCGCGCGACGGCGTTCGGCCGTGAGGTATATCCGACGCTCCACGAGAAGGCCGCCGGCCTCTTGCACTCGTTGGCTCGCAACCATGCACTGGTCGACGGAAACAAGCGGCTTGCGCTGGGTGGTTTGATCGCGTTCTACGGTGTCAACGGGCGTCGGCTGACGCTCCGCAACGACGAGGCGTACGACCTCGTCATGGCGGTCGCCGCCGGCAAACTCGACTCCGTGGCGGACATTGCGGCAATCCTCGCTCGGGCGACCGCGCCGAGGCGCTGATCCGCCGCGGCGCGGCCGGGGTTCGTGTTCGGTCCTCCCGCTGGAAGCCGCTACCGCCAGAATTGGAACAGTTGCTGGCCGACGAAGAGGATCTCGCTGTTCACACCAAACGCGTTGAGTACGTCGTATATCCAGCCGAATACGTGGTTGCGAAGCAAGTAGATGATCGCGAACGCGAGGAAGAACCCCCACGGGCGTACCGCGTCGAAGCCGCGGCGCCAGTCCAGACTCAGCCACGGGTACGCGGCGTTGCCGCCGTCCAGGCCCGGGATCGGCAGCAGGTTGAAGATGCCGGCCATGACCTGGAAGAACGCCAGGTACGCGACCGCCGACCAGAAGACCGGGTGGCTGAAGGAGTCGATGCCGATCGCAAACGGTGCCACCAGCACGGCGGCGAAGATCAGGTTCATCGCTGGTCCGGCCAGGCTGACCGCGGTGTCCCACTGTTTGTTGCGCAGCCGATGATGATCGATCAGTACGGCGCCGCCGGGCAGTGCGATGCCACCGAACACGATGAAGATGAGTGGCACCACGATCGACAGCAGCGCGTTGACGTACTTGAACGGGTTGAGATGTAGGTAGCCGCGGTGGATCACGCCGTAGTCGCCGCCCCAGTAGCCCACCAACGCGTGGGCGTACTCGTGCAGGCACAACGAGAGCAGCCACCCGGACAGGACGAAGAGGAAGACGTTGAATCCGTCGCTGCCCTTTTGGAACCAGGCGAGCAGCCCGGCCAACACGAAGATCCCGACGATGCCGAAGAACACTGGGCTCGGCACAAACGAGCCGCGCGGCGCTCGCGTCCGAGTCTCGAAGTAGCTCACTCGCGTCACTGACCAGCCGGCGCGAGGCTCATCCGATATTCGACCCGGTCATCGTCGACAAGCGTGGCCGTTGCCGCGCCCGCCGCGATCAGGTCGCGCCAATGCTGACCGAGCCACGACTCGGCGTCGGACTGGCTGGTGAACGTCTCCTCCGGCCCGCTCATCGCGCTGCCGTCGGCGTCCTCGCACCGCCATGCCCATGTCATGTCCGTCTCCTTGATCCAGCAGTCGTCCTCGGCCGCGCCTGGCAAGCGTAATCGGTTGATCTGGACACCGCCCGATCGAGCCGACGCCACCGGACACGTGGTGCGCCGGGCGGCGCCGAAGGCAAACGCCATACAGTACGGAGCATGTCGGCGCAGCATCCGCACAAGGTCCTGGTGATGGGCGGCATCCGGTCGGGGAAGTCGGAGTTTGCCGAATCGCTGGCGGAGCAGCCGTCGGCCGGCGAGTCTGCGGCGGTCCGGTACGTCGCGACCGCCGCGGTGCCCGACGGCGACCACGAGTGGGCCGAACGGATCGACGCGCACCGCAATCGCCGGCCGGCGCACTGGACCACCGAGGACATCGGCGCGGCCCCCGACCGGCTGGCCGCGATGATCAAGAATGCCGGCAATCACGACACCGTGCTGATCGATGATCTCGGCGGCTGGTTCACCGCGATGCTGCCGCCGGACGACGGCGATCCAGACGCGGCCGAGGTCGACATCGAGGCCGTCATTGCTGACCTGGTCGCGGCGGTCGAGTCGTCGGCGGCGCGCGTGATCCTGGTCAGTCCCGAGGTCGGGCTGTCGCTGGTCGCGCCGACACCGATCGGGCGGTGGTTCGCCGACGCGGTCGGCACCGCGAACCGTGCGCTCGCCCGGATCGTCGACGACGTGGTGCTCGTGGTCGCCGGCCGGCCGATGTGGCTGCCGGCCGCCGAGCGTCCGACGCTGGTAGACGCGCCGACGCCACCGGCCGGAGCGCGAGCGCGCCGCCGCGGCAGGCCTAGCACGACCCCGGCCATGGACGACGTGGCCGACGCCGTGACCGTGACGCGGTACGACCGGCCACCCGTACCCTCGGCAGTCGCGATCTTTGCCGCCGCGGCCGACGACCGCGCTGATGCGCCCGATCACGACGCAGCCGGCGAAGCGGACGTCCATGTAGGCATGCCGATTCCGATGCCCGATACCGATGCGGTTACCGCTGCCGAGGCGCGAATTGCACAACTACCGGTCGCCGGACCGGGCATCGGTGGGCTCGCCGCATTCGCCAAGTTCGCCGCCGGTGCCCAGGGCGACGCGTCGCCGCGACCGTTCCAGTCGGTACGGGTGATCGCGATATGCGGTGCGCACGACGGAGCGGTCGGCACCGGCGGTGTCGTGCCGGGTTGGGCGCAGCCGGACACCGCCGACCACAGCGCGCTCGCCCGGCTGGCGGCCGCCGCCGGCGGCGTAACGATCGAGCTGATCGACGCGGGCGTCGGACGACCGATCGAGCAGGGCGACGTGATGGACGAGGCCGAGCTGGCCACGGCGCTGCGGCGTGGTTGGCGACGGGGACAGGCGGCCGCGGATCGCGGCGACGATCTCGTCGTGCTGGCCGCGGGCGGCCCAGGCGTCGATGCCGCCGCAGCGGCCGTCCTCGCCGCCATCACGCGCGCCGAGGTGCCGTCGCTACTCCCCCGCGTCTACGGCACCGACGGACTGATCGACGACGACGCGTGGATGGTGCGCTGTGTCGCGATCCGCGACGCGGTGACTCGGCTCGGCCCGGGATTGCATGACGGCACGACGTCGCTCGGCGCGGTCGGCGGCCCGAGCATCGCGACCGCGACTGGTGTGGTGCTCGGCGCGGCGCAGCGCGGTACGCCCGTGTTGATCGACGGCCCGGTCGGCGCCGCCGCGGCACTCGCCGCCCGCGACTACGCCGCCGAAGTGCGCCTCTGGTGCGCGATGACCGACGTCGCTGGCGATCCTGCGGTCGGCGCCGTCGCCGACCGCATGGGGCTGGAACCGATGGTCTCCGTCGGCTTCGGGCTCGGCGAAGGCGCGAACGCGCTTGCCCTGCTGCCGATGTTCCAATCCGCGCTGACCGCGGCGGCACTCGCCGGCAGCGACGTCGCCAACGATGCCGACTCGGCCGCGGGCGACCACAACGCCACGGCATGAACGCGGTCGGCGGCCCACCCCTGCGTGCCGGCGGCCTCCGCGACGGGCTGCGGCTTGGCGCCGGCACATTCACGGTCGCACCGGTACGGGCCGGGGTGGTCGACCGTGATGCGGCGCGCGTCGCGATGGTCAGCGCTCCGGCGTACGGCCTCGTCATCGGTGCGTTGGTTGCCGCGATCGCGATCGGTCTACGCGCATCCCAGGCGCCGGGCCTGGTGACCGCCGTCGTGTGCGTGGGCATCGCGACTCTTGCGACCCGCGGCCTGCATCTCGACGGGCTCGCCGACACGGTTGACGCACTCGGCTCGTACGCCGACCGGGAGCGCGCGCTCGCCATCATGCGAAGCCCCGAGGTTGGCCCGTTCGGTGTCGTGGCGATCGTGTTCGCCGTGCTCGTACCCGTTGCCACCATCGCCAGCATGCTGGACCGGCCGTGGTGGGCACTGCTGACGTCGACCGCGATCGGCTATGCGAGCGGCCGTCTCGGCGTCACGTGGGCGTGCCGCGTCGGCGTACTGGCTGCGCGATCGGACGGACTCGGTGCGCTCGTCGCGGGGACCGTCCAGCCGGCCGAGGCGGTGCTCGCGTCGCTCGCGATCGGCGCGCTCGCGGTCGCCGCCGTGCCACATCGGCCGTGGCAGGGACCGGTTGCCGTGGTCGCGTCGCTGGCCGCCACCGCGATCGTGACCGTCCACGTACGACGGAGGCTCGGCGGCATTACGGGCGATACGCTCGGCGCGTGCGTCGAGATCGGGACCGCGGTCGCGATGATCGGAGTGGCCTGGTGACGGCCGCGATGCGGCGGTGAGGCCGCCATCGTGGCAGAGCCTGCCCGGACCGGCGCGAGCGATCGGGGCCGCCGTTACGCGCGCGGTCGATGCGGCCTCCGCGTCCGACCGTGCGGGTTACCAGGCCGCCGCTGTCGACCTCGTCGCGCTGCCAAACCATGCCGTCGGTCTCGTGACCGCGGCCGTGACGCGGGCGCTCATCGAGGCACAGCACCCCGACGGCCTCGACTCCGACGACATCCAGGTCGTGCTCACCCGCTGCTACCGCACCACCGGGTGGCTTGACGGCGCCGTCGAGGCACGGGTACTCGTCGCAGTGGTCGCTGGCGCGCTCGGGATTCACGAGCCTGGTCTCACGTACCAGGAACTCGCGCCGGTCACGACGACGGACATCGACTGGCCGTTCGAACCGTCCGAGGCGATCACGCCGCCCAGCGGTGCGGAGTTCGCATGGCATGTGCCGCTGGTGATCGCGGACCTGCTCGGCGCGAGCGGCGGGCGGTTGGCGCCCTACCTGGACGCGGCGTTCGCGGACATCGCGCGCGCCGAGACGATGGAGATGCCGTAGCGCCGGATCCGCTCGTCGTTAGCGCAGGACCCGGTCAGGACGCGGCGTCGAACGCCTTGACGAGCCGTTTCGGCGCGATCTGTCGCCACGAGTCGACGATGAGCTCGCGCAACTCGTCGGCGTCGATCCGCGCCAGCGTGACCTCGACCCAGCCGAATCGACCGACGTACGCGGCCACCCGGTACGTCTCCGGATCCATCGCGACCAGCTCGGCCTGATCGTCCCTCGTGCATTTGAGCGACACGCGTGGCGAATCGGGCCCGGCCATCGCGAAGATCTTGTTGTTGACGCGCCAGGTCAGGTCGACCTCCCACGCGATGACCTCGGTTGTCTCCGGCAGCGCGAGCGCCATCTTGCGGACTTGGTCGATCGTCACCGGCATCGCGAACCGCCCACTGTCGATGCACCTACTTCGTGGAGATCGGCACGAACGGCGGCTTGACGACCGTCATCGTCGAGCGCCGGCCGCGCACGTCGACCTCTACCGCGTCGTCGGGACCGAGGCCGGCTGCGGTATCCAGCAATGCGAGGGCAATGCCGATGCGGCGCGTCGGCGAGAACGTACCGCTGGTGATTTCACCGACCGGCTCGTCCGTGCCCGGCCGCAGCACGCTCATGTGCGCGCGGGGGATGCCGCGATCCGTCGCGACAAGGCCCCACAGTTTGCGACGCGGTCCGGCGGCGCGTTCCGCGGTCATCTTCTCCCGGCCCCAGAACGCCGGCTTCTTCCACCCGACGGCCCAACCGGAGCCGGCCTGCACCGGCGAGATGTCGAGCGACAGGTCCTGGCCGTGCAACGGATAGCCGGCCTCGGTGCGCAACGTGTCGCGCGCTGCGAGCCCGGCCGGGCGGATGCCGTACGCCTCGCCGCCGGCCAGCAGCGCGTCCCACACGTCGCCGGCCTGCGCGATGGGCACCACGAGTTCGTACCCGTGCTCGCCGGTGTACCCGGTGCGGCAGACCGTGATGTCGGCGCCGCCGAACGGTGCGACCGCGAAGCTCATGTACGCGTGGTCGGCCGGTAGACCGACGGCGGTCAACACCTCGGCGGATCGTGGCCCCTGCACGGCGAGCACCGCGTAGTCGTGGTGACGGTTCGTGATCGTGACGCCGTCCGGCGCGGCCGCCTCGAGACGGCGTACCACCTCGGCGGTATTAGCCGCGTTCGGGATGAGGAACGCGAAGTCGTCGGAGAACCGGTAGGCGATCAGGTCGTCGACGACACCGCCGGTAGCGTCGTCGCCACACATTGTGTATTGCGCCTCACCCGACGCGATGCGGTCGAGATCGTTCGTCAGGCACGCGTTGACGAACGCGACAGCGCCGGGTCCACGTACGTCGGCCTTGCCAAGATGCGACACGTCGAACACGCCGACCGCTTCACGCACCGCCGTGTGCTCCTTGAGTACGCCGCCACCGGCGTACTCGAGCGGCATGTCCCAGCCGGCAAATGCAGCGAACTTGGCACCGAGGGCGACATGTCGGTCATGCAACGGGGAGCGCAGCGACGCGTCGGTCATGGGTGGCAACCTATCGCGTCAGGGTACGGTCGCTAGCATCGGCGGGAGTTCCGTGGTGCGAACCCCTAACACACCGAGCCGCGCCGACACCAACGCCGCACAACGTTGCACAAGGTTGCACGACAACGAGGAGATTCTGGGTGACCACGCCTGACACGTCCGACCGCGACACCGTCCGATTCGCCCGCGCGCTCCGCCTGGTCGACACCGATCCGGCCGAGTTCTCCGCCGACGCGATCGTCGTCGGCGTCTACAGCCAGGACGAGACGGCGCCAAGCCGGCTGTTGCTCGCCGCCGGTGCGGAAAGCGTCGCCGTGGCGTTCGACGGGAAGCTCACCGACACGCTCGCGTTGCTCGGTGCGACAGGTTCGGCCGGCGAGGTGACAAAGCTCGCGACGCTCGGCACCGTGACCGCGCCGCTCGTGGTGGCGGTCGGGCTGGGCGCCGAGCCGGCCGGTGCGATGCCAACGACCGAGACGCTGCGACGCGGTGCCGCGGCCGCGATCCGGGCACTCGCCGGCTCCGGCCGCGTGGTGCTCGCGCTGCCCGTCGACGAGGGATCCGCGGCCGGATCCGATCACGATGCGCTGCGCGGTATCTGCGAGGGGGCGCTGCTCGGCGCGTACCGGTTCGCCGGGTACAAGTCGACGCCGGCGCCGGCGCACCGGACACCGGTCGCGGACATCGCCGTACATGTCGCCGACGCCGCCGATGCGGCCGCGGTCGCCGAGGTGGACCGCGCGCAGATCGTGACCGCCGCGGTGTTGCGCACCCGCGACTGGGTCAACACGCCGGCCAACGAGCTCCGGCCACCGGTCTTTGCCGAGCAGGCCGCCGGCGCCGCCCGCGCCGCCGGCCTCAGCGTCGAGGTGCTGGACGAGAAGCAGCTGCGCGACGGCGGGTACGGCGGGATCACCGCCGTCGGCCAGGGTTCCGAAGCACCGCCCCGGCTGGTCCGGATCGCCTACACCCCGCAGGGTGCGACCGACGAGACCAAGCGCGTTGCGCTTATCGGCAAGGGCATCACGTTCGACAGTGGCGGCGTCTCGATCAAGCCAGCGCAGGGCATGTGGGAGATGAAGTCGGACATGGCCGGCGCCGCGGCTGTGGTGTCAACGATGCTGGCCGTCGCCGCACTGAAGCCGGCCGTATCCGTGGTCGGATACGCCCCGATGGCCGAGAACATGGTGTCCGGGTCCGCGTACCGGCCGGGCGACGTGATCTCGATGTACAACGGCAAGCGCGTCGAGGTGCTCAACACCGACGCGGAAGGCCGCATGGTGCTCGGCGACGCGATCGCGCGCGCCTGCGAGGACGGCACCGACTACCTGTTCGAGACGTCCACGCTCACCGGAGGCCAGGTCATCGCGCTCGGCAAGCGGGTGGCCGGCGTGATGGGCACTCCGGAGCTGTGCGAGCGGGTACGCGTCGCGGGCGACCGGGTGGGCGAGCCGGCCTGGCCGATGCCGCTGCCCGACGACGTACGCAAGGGCATGGAGTCCGACGTCGCGGACCTGACCCAGGTCAACTCGTCGATGGACCGGGCCGGCCACATGCTGCAGGGCGGCGTGTTCCTGTCCGCGTTCGTGGCCGACGGCGTGCCGTGGGCACACATCGACGTGGCAGGTCCGGCGTACCACTCCGGCGAACCGACCGGCTACTGGGCCAAGGGCGGCACCGGCGTACCCGTTCGCACGTTCCTCGAGCTGATCGATTCGATCGCCGCTAACGGGTAGTGCGACCTATTCGGCGGCGGCGCGCTTCTGCCGAGCGTTGTAGTCGCGCATTCGCTGTGGATATCCCATGAGCGCGACCTCGTAGAACGGAACCTGGAGGCCGTGTGCCCATCGGCGCGCGGCGTCCGGGTTCAGCACGCGTCGCCGGGTCCATTCGCCGTCGTGCGCGACGAGCATCAGCGTCGTCTGCGTCATCATCGTGCGCGGCTCGAGGAAGGCCTCGACGCCTTGGTGCGACCGGACGAACTGCTCAAGATGATCCATATCACCGCGATGCGCGTCGCGGTCGATCGTCGGACCCTGCGACTTGGCACCGCGCCGAAACCACGCCACCGTGCCGAACCTCCTGTCACTGGCCGCCGCGACGGCACCGCGGCCACCGCCGTCGCTCACTGGCCGACGTCGCGCGCGACCCGAGCCCCGCGCGGCAAGGGTACGTCACACAGCGATGAATTCGCCGCCCCCGATTGGCCGTCAAATGCCGCGACCGCTCACGGATCCGGCGCGGTCCTGATGACGTGTCGTGGCGCACCTCGCGTCGCCGCCCGCGTGCGCAAGTGACAAGATGACCGAGGGCGGCTGGCGTACCCCGGCTAACGCCGCCCCGACCAGGTTCGGGTGACGTTTCGACCACCATCCGTGCGTCACCCGCCGCGGCATCGTAGGAGATCTCGTGAGCGAGTTTGACGTCGTAATCCTCGGCGGCGGCAGCGGTGGCTACGCGACCGCGTTGCGCGCCGCGCAGTTGGACCTCTCGGTCGCGCTGATCGAGAAGGACAAGCTCGGCGGGACGTGTCTGCACCGCGGCTGCATACCCACCAAGGCGCTGCTTCATGCCGGTGAGGTCGCCGATCAAACCCGTGAATCCGAGCAGTTCGGCATCAAGGCCGAGCTGGTCGGCGTCGACATGAAGGGCGTCAACGCATATAAGGACGGCGTCGTCGACCGGCTCTACAAAGGTCTTCAAGGGCTCATCAAGGCCGCGAAGGTGACGTACGTCGAGGGCACCGGCAAGCTCGTCGCGCCGAACGCGGTCGAGTGCAACGGCGAGCGCATCATCGGCCGCAACATCGTGCTCGCCACCGGCTCGTACGTAAAGACTCTGCCCGGTCTCGAGATCGACGGTACGCGGGTGATCAGCTCGGAACACGCGCTGCTGCTCGACGAGTTGCCGTCGTCCGCGGTGATCCTCGGCGGCGGCGTGATCGGCAGCGAATTCGCGAGCGCGTGGAAGTCACTCGGCGTCCACGTGACGATCGTCGAGGCGTTGCCGCATCTGCTGGCCCTCGAGGACGAGGACTGCTCGAAGCAGGTCGAGCGCGCGTTCCGCAAGCGCGGCATCGACTTCAAGCTCAGCAAGGCATTCGAGAGCGTGGACGTCACCGACGCTGGCGTGCGCGTGACGATCGCGGGCGGCGAGAAGATCGACGCCGATGTGCTGCTCGTCGCGGTCGGTCGCGGTCCGACCACGGCGAGTCTCGGGTACGAGGAGCAAGGCATCGCGATGGACCGCGGTTTCGTGTTGACCGACGAGCGACTGCGCACCAACGTGCCGGGCATCTTCGCAGTCGGCGACATCGTGCCCGGCCTGCAACTCGCGCACCGCGGCTTCGGGCAGGGCATCTTCGTCGCCGAGGAGATCGCCGGCCGGCAGCCGGCACCGATCGATGAGGCCGGCATCCCGCGGGTGACGTATTGCGATCCCGAGGTCGCGTCGATGGGACTGACCGAGGCAAGGGCACGCGACACGTACGGCGCCGACCAGGTCTCGACCTACACGTACAACCTCGGCGGCAACGGTCGCAGCCAGATCCTCAAGACGGCCGGCTTCGTCAAGCTGGTACGGGTGAACGACGGCCCCGTGGTCGGCGTACACATGGTCGGCGCGCGCGTCGGAGAGCTCGTCGGCGAGGCTCAACTGATCTACAACTGGGAGGCGTTCCCGAGCGACGTCGCACAGCTCGTCCATGCACACCCGACCCAGAGCGAAGCGCTCGGCGAAGCGCACCTGGCACTCGCCGGCAAGCCACTACACACACACAGCTAGCTCGCGACGGTGGCCGGCGCCGATCGAGGTCGCCGGACAGCGAAGCAGGCCGGACACCGAACGCAACCGGACACCGAATCAAGAAAGCATCCACGCCACGCGGGCACCTCCATACGATGGTCGGCGTGGCCCGACGAACTGCCTCGGCTCATTGACGTTCGCGATGGCGGACGAAGCGAGACGAGGACCCGCGCGACCACCCGAGACGCAGCAAGGAGTCGTACGACATGCCGGTATCGGTCACCATGCCCCAACTCGGCGAAAGCGTCACCGAGGGCACCGTCACTCGGTGGCTCAAGCAGGTCGGCGATCGCGTCGAGGCGGACGAGCCGCTGCTCGAAGTGTCGACGGACAAGGTCGACACGGAGATCCCGTCGCCGGCCTCCGGGACGCTCGTCGAGATCAAGGTCAACGAGGATGACACCGCGGAGGTCGGCAGCGAGCTCGCGGTGATCGCGGGCGAGGGCGAGGAGGCCGCTGGGGACAATGCGGCATCGGCTGCGCCTCCGGCGCAGGAGGAGACCGCCGAGCCAGCGGCCGCACAGGCGCCGGCCGCGACCCCCACAGCCGACACGGACGCGGACGCACCGGACGCCGCCGCGGACAATCCGACCGGCGCCGTTTCAGCCGAAGCCGCGGCCCCCGCGCCCGAGCACCCGGCGGACGCCACGCCGCTGGCCGATGCGGCGGCGGCGGGCGGAGCGCAGACCGTGGTCACCATGCCGGCGCTCGGCGAATCGGTGACCGAGGGCACCGTCACGCGGTGGCTCAAGCAGGTCGGCGACCAGGTACAGGCGGACGAACCGCTGCTCGAGGTGTCGACCGACAAGGTGGATACCGAGATCCCGGCGCCGGCCGCCGGAACGCTCGTCGAGATCCGGGTGCCCGAGGACGAGACAGTCGCGGTCGGTGCCGAGCTGGCGGTCATCGGCGGATCGGCCGCGTCCGGCCCGTCACAGGCGAGCGCCGCGCCGGCCGCCGCAGCGAGCCAGGCACCAGCGCCAAGTCCGACCTCCGCGCCAAGCCCGCCACCGGCTGCGGCGCCCGAACCCGAAGCCGCGCCCGCATCGGCGTGGGCACCGGCACCCAGCGGTCAGGCGGTGTCGCCGGTCGCGACCACGACGAACGGAGCGTCCGGTGAGGACGCTGCGTACGTCACTCCGTTGGTACGCAAGCTCGCCGCCGAAAACGGCGTGAGCCTGGCATCGTTGCGCGGCACCGGAGTAGGCGGCCGGATCCGCAAGCAGGACGTGTTGAACGCGGCCGAGCAACAGCGCGCCGCGGCGGCGCCGGCGACCCTGGCTGCCGCGCCCACGGCCCCGGCGAAGCCCGCCGTCGCACCGAGCCCGTTGCGCGGCCGCACCGAGAAGATGACCCGCATGCGGCAGGTGATCGCGCGGCGGATGGTGGAGTCGCTGCAGATCTCCGCGCAGCTGACCACGGTCGTCGAGGTCGACGTCACGAAGATCGCTCGGTTGCGCGATCAGGCGAAGGCCGACTTCCTCGCGCGCAACAACGTCAAGCTGTCGTTCTTGCCGTTCTTCGCATTGGCCACGGTCGAGGCGCTCCGGGTGCACCCGAGCGTGAACGCGTCGATCGACATGGCGGCGAACACGATCACCTATCACGACGCCGAGCACCTCGGCATGGCGGTGGACACCGAGCGAGGGCTGATGGTGCCGGTCATCCGCGACGCCGGCGACCTCAACCTCGCGGGACTCGCACGACGCATCGCCGACCTCGCGGAGCGCACCCGGACGAACAAGGTGACGCCGGACGAACTCTCCGGTGGCACGTTCACGCTGACGAACACCGGCAGCCGTGGTGCGCTCTTCGACACGCCGATCATCAACCAGCCGCAGGTGGGCATCCTCGGCACCGGCGCCGTCGTGAAGCGGGCTGTGGTCGTCGACGACGAGGAGTTGGGCGAGATCATCGTGCCTCGGTCGATGCTCTACCTCGCGCTGTCGTACGACCACCGGATCGTCGACGGTGCGGACGCGGCACGCTTCCTGACCACGGTGAAGGAACGGCTCGAGGCCGGCAACTTCGAACCGGACCTGGGCCTGTAGCCGGCGCGGGGATCGACTCGGTGCGCGTCGTCATCGGCGGTGCGGGCGGCTTCCTCGGCACCGCCCTGTCCGCCAGCCTGCGCGCCGATGGCCACGAGGTGGTACGGCTGGTTCGGCGTACCCCCGAAGGCCCCGGCGAAGTGAGCTGGAGTCCGGCGGACGGCGCGCTCGATCCGGCGGCCCTGGCCGGCGCGGACGTCGCGGTGAACCTGGCCGGCGTCGGTGTCGGCGACCGGCGGTGGACCGCGGCGTATAAGCAGCAGATCCGCGCGAGTCGGGTCGACTCCACCGTCACACTTTCGCATGCGCTCGCGGCCGCGAACGGCGGGCCGCGTGTGCTCTTGAACGCGTCCGCCATCGGCTACTACGGCGATCGTGGCGACGAAGTGCTCGACGAGAACGCACCGCCCGGTGACGGCTTTTTCCCCGACGTGTGCCGCGCGTGGGAGGCCGCGACTCAGGTCGCCGAGGAGGCCGGCGTGCGGGTCTGCAACCTGCGCAGCGGCCTCGTCGTCGGTCCGGGCGGCATGATGAAACGCCTCGTTCCGCTTTATCGAGCGGGCATCGGCGGGCCACTCGGCGGCGGACGGCATTACATGTCGTGGATCTCGCTCGCGGACCATGTGGCCGCGGTGCGGTTCCTAATGACCGCACAACTGTCCGGCCCGGTGAACCTGACCGCACCGAAGCCGGTGCCGAACGCGGTGTTCTCCGACGCGCTGGGCAAGGCCCTGCGCCGGCCGTCGGTGTTGCCGGCACCGGCCTTCGGCGTGCGGCTGGTGCTCGGTGAGTTCGCCAACAACGTGTTGGAAAGCGCTCGAGTGGTGCCGCGAGTGCTGCTGGACGCGGGGTACGTGTTCGGTCACCCGGAGATCGACGGGGCGTTGCGATGGGCAGTCACGAGACCGTCGTAGGCCGGACTAGCCTTGGCGACGTGACTTCGCTGGACGTTTCTGCTGCCGCGCCGGACCGGGATCGGACCACGCCGACATCGCCGGCCGGCGGATCGCCGATGCGTGTGCGATGGCTCGGTACGGTCGACTACCGGGACGCATGGGAGGAGCAGCGGCGGGTCCACGCCCGCGTGCTGGCTGGCGAGGATCCGGACACTGTTCTCTTGCTCGAGCATCCGAGCGTGTACACGGCCGGCAAACGTACCCAACCGTGGGAGCGGCCGTCCGACGGCACGCCGGTGGTCGAGGTCGACCGTGGCGGGCAGATTACCTGGCACGGTCCCGGTCAACTCGTCGGCTATCCGATCGTCACGCTGCCTCGCATCCGGCCGGGCGGGCCGTTCGACGTGGTGGCCTACGTCCGCCGGGTCGAGAAGGTGCTGATGGACGCGTGCGCCGACCTCGGTGTCACGACCATTCGCGTGGACGGCTGGACTGGCGTGTGGCTTCCGGCCGATTCGGGTCGATCGGTACGCAAGGTCGCTGCGATCGGGGTTCGCGTGGTTCGCGGCGTGACCATGCACGGCTTCGCGCTGAACTGCAACCCGGACATGGCTGCGTACGACAAGATCGTGGCCTGCGGGATCCGCGACGTCGGCGTCACGTCGCTCGCCCGGGAGATCGGTCGGGACGTCACCGTCGACGAGGTACGCCCACTCGTCGAGCGCCACCTTCCTTCGCTATAGCACCTACGCTCTCGGACCCTCGCAGTAGGAGCGTGACGTCCGTCGCGTCCGGGGCCGTTTACTACGGCTTGCGGTGGCCTCGGGCGTACGCTCGCACACGTGAACGACGCGGAAACTCCATCGACGCCGGCCACTGCCGGGACCGAGCCGCAGGTCCGGCCGGACGGCCGTCGCATGCTGCGCATCGAGGCCCGCAATGCGGAGACGCCGATCGAGCGCAAGCCGCCGTGGATCAAGATCAAGGCAACCATGGGACCGGAGTTCACCGCGATGCGCGGCCTCGTGCAACGCGAAGGGCTGCACACCGTCTGCCAGGAGGCCGGCTGCCCCAACATCTACGAGTGTTGGGAAGACCGCGAGGCGACGTTCCTGATCGGTGGCGACCAGTGCACGCGACGCTGCGACTTTTGCCAGATCGACACCGGCAAGCCGGCCGATTTCGACGCCGACGAACCGCGCCGAGTCGCGGAGAGCGTGGCGACCATGGGGCTGCGGTACGCGACGATCACCGGGGTAGCACGTGACGACCTACCAGATGGCGGGGCCTGGCTCTACGCAGAGACTGTGCGCCAGATCCACGGCCTTGTCGACGGCTGCGGAGTCGAGCTGTTGATCCCCGACTTCAATGCCGTCCCGGACCAACTCGCCGAGGTCTTCGGTGCCCGACCTGAGGTGCTCGCGCACAACCTGGAGACCGTGCCCCGGATCTTCAAGCGGATCCGTCCGGCGTTCCGCTACGAGCGCTCCCTCGACGTGATCGCGCAGGCGCGGGCGGCCGGGCTGGTGACCAAGTCAAACCTGATCCTCGGCATGGGCGAGGAGCGCGACGAGGTGTCCGAGGCGCTCCGCGACCTGCGGGCGGTGGGCTGCGAGTTGATCACTATCACGCAGTACCTGCGTCCGACGCCGCGCCACCACCCGGTCGCGCGATGGGTCAAGCCGGAGGAGTTCGTCGAACTCGCAACCGAGGCGACCGAGGTCGGCTTCGTTGGCGTGATGAGCGGACCGCTGGTCCGGTCGTCGTACCGAGCCGGTCGGCTCTACCAGCAGGCGCTCGCGGCACGTACGCCGGCCGCCGTTTAAGAGACGCTGAGCCGATCCAGCCGCGCGGCCGACCGGTCGCCGCGATGTGGCGGAGTTCATGCCGCCGTCGCGCCGCCGATTGTCCACTTTGCGGCCCGGATCGGTCACAACGGCACGTTGGGGGCCGGACGGTTGATCACCGCCGGCGATTAGACTCTGCGCCATGGCTAACCAGGGCGCGACCACGAAGGTCACCAGGCGCGAGCGGATGGTTCAACTCGGCCGGGTGATCGCGTTTGTCGCGCGCCGGGACAAGCTGTTCGTGCCCCTAGCGGCGGCCGCGATCGTGGTACCCCTCGCGCTCGTCAGCGTGCTCGTCTTCGTGGTCGGCGTCACGCCGTTCTACTTCGTCGCCGGCGTGCTGCTGGCGCTGCTGGCGTTGATGATCGTGTTGAACGCACGCTTCACCAAGGCCCAGATCAACGAGCTGCACGGTCAGGTCGGCGCGGCGGCCGGCATCATCGAGCAGATGCGCGGCGACTGGCGCGTCACGCCCGGGCTCGCGGTGACCACGCAGGAAGACATGATCACGCTCGTCATCGGTCGCCCCGGGGTGGTGCTCGTCGGCGAGGGAAACCCGGCGCGCCTGCGCGGCATGCTCGGCCAGGAGAAGCGACGCCTCGCCAAGGTCATCGGCACGGTGGAGATGCGCGACCTGATCATCGGCGACAACGAGGGCGAAGTGCCGCTCAAGAAGCTGCGGATGACGCTCATGAAGATGCCGCGCACCGCATCCGGCGCCGAGGTGAACGCACTGGCCGCGCGCATCAAGGCGCTGCAATCCCGCCCGCAGATGCCGCGCGGCGCGATCCCAAAGCACATGCGGCCACCGGGCGCGCAGATGCGTCCACCGCGCGGTCGCTAAGGTCCCTGGGTCTTGCGCCGCGTCGGCTTCGCCGCGGATCTTGGTGCGGCGCTGACGCTGGAGCGACACAAACGCACCACGATCGCGGTGCAGTCGCGCTAGGACGCGGCCGATGGCTTTCGTGGCGCGTCGACGACGACCGTACCTGTCCAGCGATCATGCAACCCGCGCCGGTCCGCGTCCATGATCAGTGGTGGGATGACCAGGCACAGCAGCACGCCGCGCAATCCGGCACGCAGCACGCCAACCGGGCCGCCGGTGGTCACGGATACGCATCGGATGCTTCGCACCCACATGCCCGGCGTCTGCGCGAACAGACCGATGAAGAACGCGTACTCGATGACCAGCACGACGAGTGGGACCCACGATGACCGGCGCGGGTCGCCGAAGGCCGCGCTGATCAGCAGGCACAGGATCCAGTCGATGAGCAGCGCGACGAATCGCCGCATCAGGCTCACCGGCTCGGTGGCCTGGCCGGGTGCCGTGTCGGTTGCGCCGCGGTGGTCATTCACGCGGCAAATCTAACCCGACCGGTACGCCGATCCGGCAGCGCCGCCACTCGGTCAGGCCGAGTCGCGGTTGACGTCGTCAGTCGAGTCGTCGGTGACGCCGTACCAGCCGATGAGCATGCGGATCTCGCTGCCCGTCGGATCCTCGGGCGCCGCGTCGAACTCTTCGGCGAGCGCGGCCAGCCGATCGCGGAACTCGCGCGCCCGGCGGATATCCATGCGTCGAGCGAATCCGGTGTGCATGATCACACCGACCGCGGCCGGATCAGACGACTGCCGCATGTCGATGCGCTCGCTTCGCATGTTCCGGCGCAATTCGTCGCGAAACTCGTCGATGATCGCGCCGACCGTACCCGCAAGGTCGCCCCGTGCACCGCGATCCCTGACGAGCACCGGACTCAGTGTGAGGTCCAGCTGCGCGGTGCGATAGCGCTGCTCGATGATCCCGGACACCACCCGGGTCTCGGCGACCTCGATCAGCTGCACGTCCTCGAGCTGCTTGAGGTGGCGGTAAAGCTTCGTCTGCGGCTCCCCCAACTCGGCGGCGAGCTCCTTGGCGGACATCACCCGTACGGCGCCGTCGGCCTGCGTCATCAGCAAGCGGAGGATCGCGATCCGCAGCGGATCTGACATGACGCGAAGTGTGTTGACGTCGCTGACCTCGCGGCGCGCCAACGGCGTGCCGATGCCCCGCGCCGGTCGAACTGGTCTGATCGCCTTCATCCGTGGTCCTCGCCCTCATGTGCCACATCCGCGTTGCCATCTTGCCACATGTTCACTGTCATGTCATCGTTCACGTTGTCATGAACATCATTGATTGGCGAGAACGGTCCGCAAAGCGCGAACGTTGGCGATCGGAGAAAGCCGTGAACACCACAGAACACCTCCAAGACGGACGTAGCGCGACCGGGCAGTCGCCAGTTGGCGTCGTTGACGTAGCGACACTGCCCGTCGACGCAGCCGACCAGCAGGACGCGCCGGTCGGTATCACTGAGCCGGCGGCACATGCGGACACCGTCGCGCGCGGCGTCGACGGCGCGCCGACGTCGTTGTGGCGCAACTGGCGCTTCCAGGCACTCTGGATCGGCTCGAGCACGTCGCTGCTCGGCATCAACGCGGCCGAGTTCGCGTACCCGCTAGTGATCCTTTTGATGACCCGCTCCCCCGCGCTCGCCGCGGTGTTCGGCTTCGTCCAGATGGCCACCACCACGCTGGCCGGACTGCCGGCGGGCGTACTAGTCGACCGCCTGGACCGCCGCCACGTGCTGATGGGCGCGGAGGCGCTGCGCGCGATCACCACCGCGAGCGTGTTCGCGGCCTGGGCGTTTGGACATCTGACGATCGCGCACCTGTTCGTGGTCGCGGCGGTGCTCGGCGCGGTCACGCCGTTGGGCGGCTCGGCTCGGATGCTGATGGTCCGCGCAGTCGTGCCGCCGGAGCAGTTGACGCAGGCGCTGACCCAGGACGAGGTACGCACGGCAGCGGCCGGACTGGGCGGCCCACCGCTCGGTGGTGTGATGCTGGCTGCCAGCCGTGGCCTGCCGTTCCTGTTCACCACCATCACGTTCGTCATCTCGTTCATCACCGCGCTGATCGTCCGCGTGCCGGGCGGCGCGGCGGCTCGCCCGGGCACCGCGGCGACCGACGGCGCAACGGCGAACGCGAGCGGCGCGACTGACGACGGACATGCCAAGGACAAGCCGCGGGACAGCATGTTCGCCGGCATCCGTGCGCTGTGGCACGACCGAACGATGCGGGCCGCGCTCGCGATGTTCAGCCTCGTCAACGTCGGCGGCAGCGCGCTGTTCCTGGCCGTCGTCGTGATCCTGCAGCGCCAGGGCGCGTCGTCGGGCATGATCGGCATCGCGGTGGCCGGCGAGGCGGTCGGCACGCTGCTCGGGGCAGGTCTCGTCGGGCGGCTGCACCGCAAGGTCGCGCCCGGTTGGCTGCTGCTCGGCGTCGGCGTCGCGTTCACACTGTTCGTACCCCTGCTCGCGATCCGCCTCGGCCCGTGGTGGGTGTTCAGCGTGCTGACGCTCGGCGTGCTCGGCGTGCCGTCCCTGCGGGTCCTCATCGATGTGCTGATCCTGCGCCGCGTGCCGGACGAGGAGCGTGGTCGCACGATCACGGCGCTGATGACCGTGCTCACGATCGGGATCCCGCTCGGTACGCTCGCCGGCGGCCTGAGCCTGCAGTACGCCGGTCCGACCGTGACGATCTTGGCGATCAGCGTCCTGAACGCGCTCGCGGTCGCCATGGCCGCGTCCGACCGCCGGCTGCGCGCCGCGCAATGGCCGGCCGCCTGACAGCGATCGGCTGCTGGCAGCGCCACAGAGCGAAACCAAGCGTCACAGGGGGAAACCAAGCGACGGAGCGATGCTGACGCGTCG
>DATFRR010000219.1:0-11246 GCA_035263025.1 Micromonosporaceae bacterium | reverse complement strand
ATAGCGCGCCGTTGTGCGCGTCCACGCCAACGTCACCGCCACCTCATCGGCGTCAAACCCCAACCGATCCCGGTCCGCGACCGCCACCACCGCATCCAACAACGCCGCATCCGCCACCGCCGCCGACCGGGCACGAACCGCAAGCACATCCGTCAACGCATCCACGGCCAGCACATCCACGACCTGCGCATTGACGGTCTGCGTATCAGATCCGCCACCGTCGACACTCACACATTGATACTAGTGTACTAATCACTCGCCTCACAACCCTTGCAAAACAGCAATCCTCGCGCTGTCCACATAGGATCGCCGTTCCGAAACAGGTTGGCGACCGCAGCCCGATACGGGGAGCCGCGGCTCCGAACGGGGGCCAGGTCACAAGCCGCCAGGTCACAAGACGCCAGGTCACGAGGCGCGTGACGATCGGCCGCCGAGACAGTCGCGCAGACAGCCGCCGGCAAAGTCGATGCGGTCAACGACCGATGTCGGCATACTGCCGCGGTGTACTCCGACGACGACGCAGCCGCTCTTTACGACATCCAGAACCCGTGGGACACCACGCGTTATGCCAGCGACGCCTTCTATCACGCGCTCGTGATGTCCGCCGGCTCGGTGCTAGACGTCGGCTGCGGAACCGGCGCAATGCTGCACCACGCCCGCGACGCCGGACACTCGGGCAGGCTGTGTGGTCTCGATCCGGACCGCGCCCGGCTCGATCGCGCTCGGCGTCGGACCGACATCGAGTGGGTGCTGGGTACGGCCGCCTCCGCCCGGTGGGACCGCGAGTTCGAGCTGGCAATCATGGCGAGCAACACATTCCAGGTGTTCGTCGAGGACGACGACGTACGAGCGTCGCTCGCCGCGATCCGGGCAGCACTCGTGCCAGGCGGTCAGGTCGCGTTCGGCAGTCGCCATCCACAGGCACGTGCATGGGAGAACTGGACACCCGACAACGCAACCGATGTGGTCGATGCGGCCAGGCGCACGATACGCGTATCGCATCGCGTGGCGGCCGTCGTGGGCGACGTTGTCGTCACGTTCTCTGAGACGGTCAGCCAACCAGACGGCACCACGCTTCGCGTCGATCACGGACGGCTGCGTTTCCTCGACGTACCCACGCTTTCGGCGTTTCTCATCGAGGCCGGACTCGCGATCGACGAGCAGTATGGCGACTGGGCACGCGGTCCGCTGACCGACGCCAGCAAGGAGATCGTCACGGTCGCCCGCCGCGTCTGAGCGCCGTCCCGGTTGCCCACGCGTCAGCCGCGTCGAGGTCGTTCGCCGCGTGGCCGTCGATGCTGCTGATCCGACTACGCCGGTACGCCCAACCGACGCCGCACCCTATGCTGTCGACGTGCTGACCTCGACGATCGGCGGCCGCCCGACCGACGCCGCGCCCGCCGGCAACGTGCTGACGTCGCTGAATCCGGCCAACCAGAGGCAGGAGGTCGCGCAGGTCGCGCTCGCCGACGCACACACCTACGTCGACGCGTGCCGTTCCGCACGAGCGGCACAGCGCACGTGGTCACGGGTACCCGCGCCGGTGCGCGGCCAGGTGATCGCGAACCTGTCGCGACTGGTGGCCGCAAACAAGGAGACGCTCGCGCAGATCGTGACGAGGGAGATCGGCAAGCCAATCGCCGAGGCGCGCGGCGAGGTGCAGGAGATCATCGACACCTGCGACTTCTTCCTGGGCGAGGGCCGGCGACTCTATGGGCAGACCGTACCGAGTGAGATGCCCGACAAGCAGCTGTTCACGTTCCGGGTGCCGGTCGGCGTCGCGGCGATTATCACGGCGGGCAACTTTCCGGTGGCCGTACCGTCGTGGTACATCGCGCCTGCGCTCCTGTGCGGCAACGCGGTGGTGTGGAAGCCGGCGGAGTACGCGGCCGCGTCTGCCGACGCCTTCGCCGAGCTGATCCGGCGCGCTGGCGTTCCGGACGGTGCGTTCGAGGTGGTGTACGCGGACGGTGAGACGACGTTCGCCGGCCTCACGAGCGCGCTGGAGGGCGGGTTCGTCGACAAGGTCGGCTTCACCGGATCGTCGGACGTCGGCGCCCGCATCGGCGAACTGTGCGGCCGCCACCTGCAGACCCCATGCCTCGAACTCGGCGGCAAGAACCCGATGGTGGTGACCGAGGACGCGGACATCACGCTCGCCGTCGATGGCGCGCTGTTTGCCGGCTTCGGCTCGGCCGGCCAACGGTGTACGTCACTCGGCACCGCGATCGTGCACGAATCACGTTACGAAGAGTTCCTAGCCGCCCTCGACCACGCCGTACGTGCCGGCGTCGTCGGCGACCCGACGCGGGAGGACGTGCTCTACGGACCGATGCTGGCCGCGCGGTTCGCCCGCCGCTACGAGGAGTTCGTGAGCTGGATCGAGCCGTACCACCGGGTCCTCGGCTCAACCTCGACGGGCCGCATCACGCGCGACAACCCGCGGGACGGCTTCGTCGGCGACGAGAACGGGCTGTACTACCACCCCGCGGTCGTCGCGGACGTACGCCCGACCGACAAGCTCTTCACCACCGAGACGTTCGGGCCGATCATCGGTGTGATGCCCTACCAACGGCTGGACGAGGCGATCGAGCTCGCGAACGCACCCGGATATGGCCTGTCGTCGTCGATCTACACCACGAACCCGACCTCGGCGTTCCGCTTCCGCGACGGGATCGGCGCGGGCATGGTGTCGGTGAACAACTCGACGTCCGGCGCCGAAGCCCATCTGCCGTTCGGTGGCAACGGCCGCTCCGGCAACGGATCGCGACAGTCCGGCCCGTGGGTGCTCGACCAATTCACCCGCTGGCAGGCGATGAACTGGGACTATTCGGGCCGCCTGCAGAAGGCACAGATGGACACCGCGACCATCGCGCCGGATCTCGACTTCCGACTCTGACGGGTGCGCCGGACGAGCGCCGCCGCGTCCTGACCTGCGCGATGCAACCATGCACGCGTCCGGATGCCTTTAGCTATCGAAGGTGGACGCGAAGGGTGCGGGGATGCACGCGTGGGAGCAGGACTATGTCGATTACGTCACGGCGCGCACGCCCACGCTGCGCAGGCTCGGCCTGCGGCTGTGCGGCGACGAGGCGACCGCCGACGACCTGATCCAGCAGACCATCACCACGCTCTACGTCCGCTGGAAACGTGTCAGCGCGGTCGAACACCTTGACGCGTACGTGCGAACCATGGTGGTGCGGGCCTATCTGAACGAGAAGCGGCGGCCGTGGTCGCGGGTCGGCAGATTCGCGAGTGCGCCGGACACATCCAGCGTGGACGACCCGGACGTGACCGAGCGCATTGTGTTGCACGCCGCGCTCGCCAAGATTCCGCCGCGCCAACGCGCCGTGCTCGTCCTGAGGTTCCTCTACGACCTTCCAGTCGACGAGGTCGCGGAGATGTTGCGGTGCTCGGCCGGCACCGTGAAGAGCCAGACCTCCCGCGGCCTCGCGACGCTGCGAAACATCCTGAACGAAATGCCGGCGACGGCGACCGAAAACTGGAGCCTGACATGACCATTGACGAAGACACCGTCGGCCAGCTTGTGCGGCGGTTGGACGAAGAGCCCCGAAGCGCGTCGCGCGTCGACGTCGCTCGTGCGATGAACGACGGGCGCCGACTGCGCCGCGTGCACCGCGTCGCGCTGCCGGCTGCTGCCGCGGCCGCGGTTGCCGCGATCGCGATCGCCGTGCCCTTCGCGCTCGGCGGTGCGACCGGCACGGGTGCGCCAACGGCGGCCGGCAAGACGCCCACCAAGACGGCCACGGCCGTCAGCCCGCCCGTTTCTGCGCCGAGCCCGACCGCGATCCCCACGTACCGGCCGACCGCACCACCGCCGTCGCGGGCCGGCGCGCCGCCGGTGCCGGCCAGTTGTTCCGGACGCTTCCTGCCGCTGCCGCAGGGCGTCAGCGCCGCGATCATCACCGACGGCGATTCCACCGGGCGCTACCTCGTCGGATACGCGACCGGCCGCTCCCACTCGTACCAGCCGATCCTCTGGACGGACGGTACGCCGACGCTTCTGGACGCGGACGCGAGCTACGGCTCGCCAGTGGTGAACTCGCACGGCGAGGTGGCCGGATCCGGCCTATCCGTGACCGGGACCACGGTCGAATGGGTCGCGTGGACATACGGCGACGGCACGGTCACCCGCCTGCTGCACGGAGACACGTCCTACATGGTCGCGGGGATCAACGACAACGGTGACGTGCTCGCGCTCCCGATGCCACAGTTCGAGGACGGCACCCAGGACCCGCCGTTCGTACCCTTGGCGCCGGTCGTACTCAACGGGGACAACGTCCGTCATCTCGACAGCGTGCCGGACGCGGACGCAACTGACTTCCAGGGCAGCATCGACAACGACGGCACGGTGGTCGGCGGAGCGAACCAGAGCGGCAACGCGTACGTCTGGGATCCGCAGGGCCACATCTCCCAACTGGCCGGTCCGAGCGCCTATTCGTATGCGTCGTCGATCCGCAACGGCTTCGTACTCGGTGGCAGCGGTCGCGACAACCCGGATCTGCCGGGGCTGTTCCTCGCCGCGCGCTGGGACCTGGGGACCGGCAAGGCGAAGTCGTTCCATGACGTCACGCTGTCCGCGGCTGCCACGATCACGTCGAGCGGCTGGTTCGCCGGCAACAACGACAAAGGCCCGGTCGCAGTGTTCGGCGACACGGTACGCCAACTCCCCCGCGTACCCGGTGCCGTCGACTGGACGCAATTCGCATTCGCCGCGACCATGAGCGACGACGGGCACATCATCGGCGGCCAAGCCGACCGGACCGCCAACGATATCGGCGCAGTCGAGTGGACCTGCCACTGATCGGGGCCATGGCAGTCAGGGCCGGTTCGGGCGACGCGCCCGACCGGCCCGCTGTCTGCGCGAGCTGAACTACGGAGTCGGCGGCCCAGGATCCGGCGACTGGGACGGTTCGACGGCCGGCGGCGACGTAGCGGTCGATGGCGAGGGTGGCGGTGGCGGCGGCGTGTTGGACGACACCTGAATGTCCTGGAACGTCACGTGATACGACTTCGACACGGCGGCGCTCTTCGGCTCGACAATGCCGAGCGTCACCACGCCTGGTTGGTCGAACGCGGTATTCATCACCTGCCCAAGCGGCTGAGAATTTTCGCATCCGCTCGATGACACCGCGCACTGCAGAATCGTGAACGTCGATCCGGACGCGACGATCGCGAACCGCACCTTTGATCCGGCAGCGATGGCGGGCTTCATGGCGATCGTGCTAATGCCCGCGAATGCGAGACCACTGTGGATCGCGAACGTCACATGGTCGGCGCAGATCTGCAACGCGTAGCCATACGCCGGGCCGTTTTGGAACCGGAGCCAGATCGAGGCACAGCTGGCCGCGGTGCCGAGCGTGATGGTGACGGCGACGCGCAGGTCGCCGAACGTCGTCGTCGGGCCGGAGCATCGGTAACTCTGCGTCTTACTCAGGTTCGTGAGCGTCACCGTGTAGCCACTCGTACTGAACTTGCACGACGCGAGGAACTTGGAACTCTGGCTCTGACGCCAGTCGAGTTCCGTCGTCAGCGGGTCGTCGATCGTGTTGTACGCAAACACCGGCAGGTTCACTGGCGTACTCACCGACGGCGATGGCGATGCGGACGGCGACTGCGACGGAGCCGTCGACACCGGGACAGACGGCGACCCCGTCGACACTGGCGGCGAACTGATGGACGCGGCCGGGTGGTTGGCCGGCAGCTTGATCGCTCCGGTCAACAGACCCGCCACCGCGCCGGCCGATGCCAACACGCACACCACGAGCACGCCGACGCCGAAGCCGCGCCAGGGGGACCGTCGCGGGCCGCCGTCGCCGTGGTTCGCCATCCGGGTGGGTGCGGCGGTGACCGGCGCGTTCGCCATCGGCGCCGTGGTGATCGCCGCGTCGTCCAACAACGCGTCGAGACCGGTATGCGGATCGTTCGCCGATCGCCACGTGGCCGTCGGCGCCGGATCTCTCGGTGGACCGATCTGCGGCCCGATCGACGACTGACCCTGCAACGGCGGCTGGGCGGCGTACGGCGCAACGTATGGCGCGACGTACGGACCCGGTCGCACCTCGGTCGGCGGCTCCGCAGACCGGATCAGCGCGGTGACCGGAGTCGGTTCGTCGATCACCGCGGTCGTTCCGTTGCCGGCCGTCACGTCCACGTACGCGAGCGCGAGCCCGGTGGTGAGGGCCGCGTCGTCGGATTCGATGCCGCCCGACGGAGCAGCATCCGGTGCGCCGGGACCCGTCGCCGCGGGACCCGGCGCCGCGCCGATCGGTGCATCCACCGTTCCCATCGCGGCAACGGGTTCGGGCACCACAGCGAGTTCCGCCGCGGCCGCCTCGGCGCCGGCCACGATCGCCGGGGTGACCGCCTGCGCCGGGCCGGCCGCGGGCGGTGCGAGTCGCGCACCACGACCGTTCGGAAGTACCGTGCGCGGCGCCGTGGACAACAACTCGTCGAGTAACTGCCGCGCGGTTGGTCTCGCCTCCGGTCGCTTCGCGAGCGCTCGCTTGACGAGGTGGCGCAGCGGTTCCGCGATGCCCTCTAGGTTCGGGCGCTGTGTAAGGATCGCGACCGCGGTCGACGGACCGGAGTCGCCCGCGAACGGTACGCGTCCGGTCGCGGCATAGGCCACGACGGCGCCCCAGGCGAAGATGTCCGCCGCCGGCGTCAGCGCGCGGCCCATCGCCGGCTCGAGGCGTTCCGGCGCCATATACGCGACCGTGCCCATGAGTTGGTCGGTGCGCGTGTCGCTGTCGGCATCCTCGGCCGGCTGTGCGATGCCGAAGTCGATCACCTTCGGGGTGCCGGGCGCGAGCAGCACGTTGCTCGGCTTGAGGTCCCGGTGGATCACACCGGCGCCGTGGATGGCGGTGAGCGCGGTCGCCACGCCGATCGCGAGGCCGTGCAGGTTTGCCGGGGTCAGCGGCCCGCGGTCGGCGACAACGTCGGCGAGGCTCGGCCCGTCGACGTACTCGACGACCAGGTAGGGCGGGTCATGGTCGGGATCCGCGTCAAGCACTTCGGCCGTGCAGAACGGCGGCACCTCCTGAGCGCGCGCCACCTCGCCACGGAACCGCCGACGGAACTCGGGTTCCTCGGCGAGGTCCTCGCGGATGACTTTCAGCGCGACCGGCGTGCCGTCGCCGGACTCGGCGAGGTAGACGCTGCCCATGCCGCCCTCGCCGAGGCGCCGCAGCAGCCGGTATTCGCCCAACTGGCGCGGGTCGGTGGCACGCAGCGGGATCCCCGCGGTAGCGCCCTGGCCCGCCACGTATTCGTCCTCCGCCCGTCCGCTCGTCGGCAGCGCGCAGGCGCCGTGCGCCCCCGCGTGCGTCACGCAAGAGCATGCCATCTCGGCGTTCGAAGCGAAATGCCGCTGGTGTCACGGTTGCGACAGGAGAGTCGCGCGGTTTCAGGCTAGAAATGTCGCGCTACGTCGCGGTCGACCCGCCGTCACGGGTGCGTCCGTACGCCACACCGCCCAGCACCGCACCGACGAGGCCGAGCAACGCGCCGATGATGGCGATCGTCATCGCGCCGGTGTTGGAGCCCGACGACGGTGCGGCCGCCGCGGTACCGGATGGCGTCACGACCGACGGCGCACTGGGTGGCGTCGACGAACCGCTGTCGGCCGAACCCGCGGCGGTCAGCGTGAGCACGGGTGCCGGGTGCTCGGGCTCCGGACCACCCGCAGGCGTGGGGTCGATCCAGCGCACCACCGACCCGTCCGAATAGGTCTGCAACGTCTTGAACGCGATCGAGCCGGTCTTCGGCAGCGGGCCGAGCTCGATCGGGAAGTCGAGGAACTGACCGGGCTTGATGGCGGTCGCCGCCGAGTCCGCGGTCCAGACGATCTCGCTGACCGCCTCGGTGACCTGGTTACCGTCGTCATCGGTGATCGGTTTCGCGAGCTTTGCCGTGGTGACCGTCGTCGTCCAGCCAGGCAGCGCCTGGTAGTCGACGGTCGCGATCGGGTTGTTCATGTCAAAGTGAACGTCGACCTTCGTGGTCGAAGCGGTGTCACTCTCGGTCGGCACGCGGAACTCGATCGACGTGAACGCACCCTGCTGCGCCGCCGACGGACTCACCGTGACGTGCGCGTACGCGACGCCGGCGCACGCCAACGCACCAGCCAGCGCGCCGCCGGCGAGCACACCCGCACGCCGTACCCACTTTTGTCGCACTGCTTCTCCCTAGGTGAGACGTCACCGACGCGAGCCTTAGTCGTCGACACGCCGTGCTTGGTTCCGACCACTCGCCATGTCGAGGGCCACACCACAGGCAGGATGGAGCGGTGACCTACCCCGCCCTGCTCAGCCCGGACGGCATCGACCGGCTCCGCGATGCGCTCGCGGCCGCCGCCTACACGTCCGACGGCATCGCCGCGCACATCGGCCCGGAGGCGACCGCCGCCGCACGCCGCAATCACTTCCGGCCGGCGCTCGCCGCGACTGGCGCAAGTGCGCCGCTCGACACGCTCATCCGACTCTACGTGTGCGGTCAGGCGGAACCGGACGGCGCGGTCGAGGCGGCGTTCGCACCACTGCCGCTCGCCGACGTGGTGACCGCGGGGCTGGTCGAGCGGACGCCGGACGGGCTGCGCGCCGGGCTGGACCTCGAACCGTACGGGAACGCCTGGTGGGTGGTGTCCGACCTGCCGTCCGGCAGCCGACCCGGCCCGCTGCGATCCGATCACGTGCTCGGTGTCGGCAACGCGTCGACAACGCTCGCCGACTCGGTGATCCGCCGTCCGGTGGCGAGCGCCCTCGATATCGGGACCGGCTGCGGTGTCCAGGCGTTGCACCTGTCCGCCCACGCGACGCGGGTGGTAGCCACCGATGTATCGGAGCGCGCTCTCCGGTTCGCGGCGACCACCGCGGCACTCGCCGGGCTCGAGTGGGACCTGCGCCGCGGCGATCTCGTCGAACCGGTACGCGATGACCGATTCGACGTCGTGGTCAGCAACCCGCCGTTCGTGGTCGGCCCGGGCGCCGCCACGCACACGTACCGCGACTCGGGTCGCGCCGGTGACGCGGTCGGTGCCGAGCTCGCGGCGGCCGCGAAGGATCTCCTGAACCCGGACGGCACCATGCAGTTCCTCGCGAACTGGCTGCACGTCGCGGGCGAGGACTGGGCGGAACGCGTGACCGGCTGGTTCGCCGGCAGCGGCTTGGACGTCTGGGTCATCGAGCGCGAGCTCGCCGACCCGGTGGCGTACGTGGACCTATGGCTGGCGGACGCGGCCGAGGAGGACGACGGTCACCGGTCGGCGGTGTGGCTGGACTGGTTCGACGCGCAGAAGGTGGAGGGCGTCGGGTTCGGGCTCATCACGGCACGCCGCGCCGGCCACGACGACCCAGTGGTACGGGTCGAGACGGTACGCCAGCAGCTGGCCCGGCCGTTCGGTGACGAAATCGGCCGATGGTTCGAGCGGCAGGACTGGCTGCGGCTGCGACCCGGTCCCGAATCGTTGCTCGCCGAGCGTTACTTCGCCACGCCCGGACTCACGCTCCATCAGGAGGCGGAGATCGGCATCGCGGGTTGGGACGTGACGCGGCAGGTGCTGGTGCAGACCGCGGGTCTGCGATGGTCTGAGGAGATCGACCCAGTGCTGCTCGCGCTGATTGCCGGATGCGACGGATCGGTTCCGCTACGCGAGCAGGTCGCGGTGCTGGCCGCGGCGTACGGTGCGCCGGTCGAGCCGATGGCCGCGATGGCCGCCGTGCTGGTGCCGCACCTGATCGAGAGAGGGTTCATCGAGCCGGCCGGCGCGCCGGGTCCCGACCGGACCAACGCGAGTCGTACGGACGACCAGGCGTGAGGGCGGTCGTACAGACCGTCGGCCGAGCCAGCGTGACGGTCGACGGCCAGATCATCAGCGCAATCGGCGGCGGTCTGCTGGTGCTCGTTGGCGTGACCCACACGGATACGGCGCAGACGGCGGAAGCGATGGCACGCAAGGTTCACGAGCTTCGGATCCTGGACGACGAACGATCCGCCGCCGAGGTGGACGCGCCGATCCTGGTGGTGAGCCAGTTCACTCTCTACGCGGACACCAGCAAGGGTCGGCGGCCCGGTTGGAGCGCGGCGGCGCCCGGTTCGATCGCGGAGCCGCTCGTCGACGCCTTCGTACATTCCCTGGTCAGGCGCGGTGCGACGGTGCTGGCCGGCCGGTTCGGCGCCCGCATGCTCGTGGAGAGCGTGAACGTCGGCCCGCGGACCGTCATCGTTGATCTCTGACAGTTTTGTCGATCTCCAACTGAGTTTTGGTATCCCCCGTCGCCTCACGGCCACTTCACGCGCCCGGGTTCACTCTGGCACCCAGAGATCGCCGCATCAGTGGCGAACCCGAGGAAGGCGGTTGACGGTGGCCATGCCATCAGCAGTTGCGAAGACGAGCGCCGACACCCGAACGGCGAGGGCCAGCCGGAGCACGGCGAGCGTCGACCCGATCGACGTCGTCGAGCCCGACCTCGACGCCGAAGAGCCGGGCGCCACCACGGACATCGTGCGTGCCTACCTGAACGCGATCGGTCGCACGAAGCTGCTCACCGCCGAGCAGGAAGTCACCCTTGCCAAGCGAATCGAGGCCGGCCTCTACGCCGAAGACCTGTTGACTCGCGACGAACCGCTGCCGTCCGGCTATCGGGCCGATGAGCTAGACATCATCGTCGCGGAGGGGCGCGCCGCCAAGAACCACTTGCTGGAGGCGAACCTGCGGCTGGTGGTCTCGCTGGCCAAGCGCTACACCGGCCGCGGCATGGCCTTCCTCGACCTCATCCAAGAAGGCAACCTCGGCCTGATCCGCGCGGTGGAAAAGTTCGACTACACCAAGGGATACAAGTTCTCCACGTACGCCACCTGGTGGATCCGGCAAGCGATCACCCGCGCGATGGCCGACCAGGCCCGGACCATCCGGATCCCGGTACACATGGTCGAGGTCATCAACCGGATGGTGCGGGTGCGCCGCGACCTCGCGACCGCGCTGAACCGCGAACCGACCGCGCCGGAGATCGCCGACGCCATGGGCGTGGACGTGCTAACGGTGCTGGAACTCGTCAGCTACGACCGCGAGCCGGTCAGCCTCGACCAGGCGGTCGGGCCGGACGGCGAAGGCGTGCTGGGCGATTTCGTCACGGCGCACGCGGTGCAGCCGGAGATGGCCGAGAGCGTCGCCGCGGGTCAGCTGCGCAACGAGGTCGAGATCGTGCTCGCCACGCTGTCCC